>JANNRF010000123.1:0-9162 GCA_031401135.1 Deltaproteobacteria bacterium
CGAGGGCGATTTCGCTGGGCGCGGCGTCTGTGTCACCGAGCCACACGCGCGTCGCGCCTTCAGCAGCGTGCTCGGCCCGTGCGAGCAGCGAGCCGTCCGCGGAGAACGAGATGCTCGCGTCGAATGCGCTCGCCGCGGGCAGCACGCGCGTGGAGCCGCTCGCGAAATCCGTGAGCGACGCGCGCTCGAACGGCCCGCGGCCGCTCGCGAATGCGAACGCGCGCGCATCGGCCGACCACGCGAGCGGGCGTACCGCCGCGAAGCCGCCACGCACGATTACGTCGCCACGGCCGAGCGTGAGGCTGCCGTGCCCGAGGCGAATCGGCGCCCGCAGCGCGCGGCCCACGAGCGTGGTGTGCGACCACACGACGCCGAGGCCGCTCGGGTCGTAAAGCGCGTGGGTGTCGCGCGCGGCGTCCCAGGTGAGGCGGCGCGATGGGCGCAGCGGGCCGTCGGCCGCGAGCACCATCAGTTCGCGATCGAAGGGCCGCGTGCCGCTCGCGAAACGATCGGTGTCGAAGAGCACGGCGCGGCCGGTCGGGTGCGGCGCGGGGCGGCGGTTGTTACCGGGCTCGCTGCACGTGAGGCACTCGAGCGCGCGAGTCGCGCGCTCGATGCGATGCAGCTGGCGGCGCGCATCCGGCCCTCGCGCCTCGAACCAGACGAAGCGCGCTTCCGCGTCGAGGCGCGGCGCGCTGCCAGCCGCGAGCACGGAGAACTGCGCGACGCGCGGCTCGCAGGCGATGCGCGGCCGCAGCACGACGCGCGAATCGAGATCGAGCACTGCATCGCGCAGCGTCTCGCTGCGGGTCGCACCGCGATCGGCGACGTGCCACGCCGCGAGCGCGGCAATAACAGCCGCCCCTCCCAACAACCCTCGCGCTGCGCGCTTCACCCTGCCCACCTCGCGTGAGCGCGCAGGCTATCGGACTGCGCTCAGCGCCGAGCGACGCAGCAGTTCAGCGTTACCTTGCGCGGCCAATGTTCAAACTCGCTCTGCCGCCCCCGGCGCGAAATCTCCTCGCGCTGCTGCGCCGCGACCCTGCCGCCGCGCGCAAGGCCATGAGCGAACTCGATCTCGACGCGCAGGTCTCGCTCGTGTGCGAGACGCCCGCCGCACGCCGCGCCGAACTGATTGGGCTCGCGCCGATGCCGGAAGAGCTGATCCCGCGCCTGCCGCCCGCGGATCTGTGTTTCACCGCCAAAGCAGTCGGCCTGCACGACGCCGGTTGGCTGCTCGAACACGCGACCGAGGATCAGCTCGTGGCGTGCGTCGATCTCGACGCCTGGACGCCGCACGCGCCCGATCGCGGCAAGCTCGACGAGTGGCTGGCCGCGCTCGCTGACGCCGGCGAAGAAACGCTGCTGCGCGGCGCGCGCTCGCTCGACATGGAATTGCTCGTGCTGGAGATCCGCCAGCGTGCGTTCGTCTCGCTCAAGCCGAACGGCGACGACAGCTGGGAGCCGCCGGATGGCGGGCACACCATCGACGGGCAGTTCTACCTGGTGCCGCAGCGCAGCGACGACGATTTCACCGACGTGCTCGCCCTGATTACCGCGCTCTTCCAGCACGATTATTGGGTCTACTTCCGGCTGATGCAGGGCGCCGAGTGGGAACTCGAATCCGACGCCGAGGAGTGGGCGCTCAAGTGGCGCGACGGCCGCATGCAGGATCTCGGCTTCCCGCCGGCCGAGGATGCGAAGCGCGTCTACGCGTTCATCAAGCCCGATGAATTAGGCGCGCTGCCCAAGGGCGAGCAATACCACCCGGTCGGCGAGTGGCCGCTCGCGATCTGGCTGCCGCCGCTGCCGGTCACGCGCGATCAGGAACTCGCGCTGTTCCGCGCGCTCGCCGGGCTCTCGGAAGAGGAGCGCCGCCCGCACGGCTTCGCCTTCCTCGCACTCGCGAACCGCGTGGCGATGGCCGACGAGCTGCCGCTCGGCGACGCCGAGAGCATGCCGATCGCGCTCGAGAAAGCCGCGCGCACCGCGAGCCGCGGTATCGAGCACGTCGCAGCGGCCAACGATCTGACGCTGCCAGAAGTGCTGCGCCGCATGACGCTCGAGCGATTATTCCGCGTCGGACATCAGCTGGCGGTGAACGACGGCACCGCGCGGGCGCCTCGATTCAGTGAGCCGACAGACGCCGAGGAAGCTGACGAGACCGAGCAGGAATAGTTGCTGAGCCCCGCCGAACGGCTGGACTGAAAACACGAAGGGCCCGCGAGATCGCTCTCGCGGGCCCTTGTTACTGGAAACGCTGGACTAGAGGTCCTGCGCCTTCAGGGTCTTGCGCTTGTTGCCGATGGCGCGCGCTTCGGCCTGCGCGATCAGTTTGCGCACGGCCTGGTCGAGTGCGCCGTAGAACTCGCCGCCGACGTTGCAAGTCTTGGTCGCAGCCTTCGTGCGCGACTTCGAAATGATCAGGTCGCCGGTGGCCTTCGCGGCCTTCTTCTTCGCTGCTGCCATGGATCGAATCCTCCCACCCGAGCGGCTCGCGGCTGAAACCGAAAGTGTTGGCTCGGACCATCGTTGTTGGAAATTGGAAACTCGGCGGGCCTGCTTCCGTCTCTCCGACGGGGCAGGCGCACCGCGGCGCGGATAGTTGAAGGTCCGCGCCGAACAGTCAAGCGCCAAACCCGTCAATTCAGCCCGGCGCGCACGAATTCAGGGGTTTCAAGCGGAGACTCGGCGCACGTATGCTGGCGCCATGCATGCGATCGATCTGCGCAGCGACACTGTGACGAAGCCCACGCCCGCGATGCGCGAGGCGATGGCGAAGGCGCCGGTGGGCGACGACGTATACGGCGAGGACCCGAGCGTGAACGCGCTGCAAGAGCGCGTTGCGGCGCTGCTCGGCAAACCCGCCTCGTTGTTTTTTCCGTCGGGAACGATGGCGAACCAGGCTTCGCTGCGTGTGCACACGCGGCCGGGTGAAGTCGTCCTTGCGAGCCGCGACTGCCACATCCTGAAGTACGAAGGCGGCGCGGCGTCGGCGCTCTCGGGTCTGCACATCCAGACGCTCGGCACGAACGGCGCGTTCGATCGCGACGACCTCCGCGCGGCGTTACCTCCGAACGATCCGCACTTCGCGCCGGCCACGTTGGTTGCGATCGAGAACACGCACAACGTGGCGGGCGGCGCGATCTTCCCGGCAGACGCGCTCGCGAGCGTGGTCGGCGCGGCGCGCGAGGCCGGCCTCGCGCTGCACCTCGATGGCGCGCGGCTTTGGAACGCGGCGATCGCGACGGGGCGCACGCCCGCGGAACTCGCGGCGCCGTTCGACACCGTGTCGGTGTGCCTCTCGAAGGGGCTCGGCGCGCCGGTGGGCTCGTTGGTCGCGAGTTCCGAGGCGCTCGCCTTTCAGCTACGGCGTGTGCGCAAACAACTCGGCGGAGGCATGCGGCAGGCGGGCATAATCGCTGCTGCGGGCCTGCACGCGCTCGAGCACCACTTCGAGCGCTTGCGCGACGATCACGCCAACGCGCGCCGTCTTGCGGCCGGGCTCGGGGCGCTCGGCTTCGAGACGAACGCGCCCGAGACGAACATCGTGCTCTTCAAGACCGAGGACTCGGCGTGCTTCGCCGCAGAGGCGCGCAAGCGCGGCGTCCTCACGGGCACGCGCGACGCGCACTGGCTGCGCGCCGTGACGCACCTCGACGTGAGCGCGAGCGAGATCGACGACGCGCTCGAGCGGCTGCGCGGGTTGCGCTGAGCAAGCGGCGCATCGCCGCGCGCAACGAGGCGAAGCCGAGCGGAGTCGGACAGTGGCCTCCGCGCCAGCTGCGCCTCATCGCGCGCGTTCCTGCGACGCCGGTCACCAGCAAGCTGCGCGCGCAGCGCGCAGAGAGCCGGAGGAGAGCGGAGTCAACGCGATAGCCGCGGGCGCGCAGCGACCGCCATGGACACCGTTCGGTGTCAGTGGAACGCCCGATGCGCGCGCGGCCTCGGGGGGTAAGTTGCGCGGCGAAGGGGGAACGAGCGCTGCTCACCCTCGCCTTTACCGCGAAGGTTGCTGCGAGCCCGCGCTGTGTGTGGCGCGTGCTTTCGGATCCCACCGCTGCGGCGGCCTGGCTGCCGTCGTTCGGCGGCTGGATCTACGAGCCGCGCGCCTCGCTCTCCGCTCGTGGCGAGCTTCGCTTCCGCTCTCGCCTCTGCGGGGTTCCCGTTCAAGCCGACGTCCGCGTGCTCGAAGTGAAACCGGGCTGCGTGCGGGGCCTCGTGCGATTCGGGTTGCTGGCCTGTGAGGTGAAGTTCTCATTGAGCCCCGAACCTGGCGTTGCGGGCGTAACGCGAATCGGACTCGTGTTGTCGGTCGCGAACCGGATCGCCCTGGTGGGCGGCACGCTCGATCGGTTCGAAGTGCGCAGGCTCGCGTCCGGGCTCGCCGAGCAAGTGCTCGGCGGGTTGTCGGCGCAAGCCGAAGAGTTCGCGCGCGCCTAATCGCTGGCGAGCGCCGGCCGCCGCGCGCCGAAGCCGGTGGCCTGCTCGAACGCGTGCGCGATTTGCAGCACGCCGAAGTCGTCCCAGCGGCGACCGACGATCTGGATGCCGACCGGCAGCTCTTCCGGCGTGAAACCTGCCGGCACCGAGATCGCGGGACACATCGTCGGAGTGATCCAGTAGGCCGAGCGCATCCAACCGAGATAGTTCTCCATCGGGGCGCCCTCGATCGCTCTCGGCCAATCGAGTTCGGCGTCGAACGGCGGCAACTGGTTCACTGCGCACAGCAGGAACTCGTACTTCTCATGGAAGACGCGCATGCGCTCGAGCAGTTGTGCGTGCAGCGTCATGGCGTTCGCGACCTCGGCGCCAGTCAGAAGCGCGCCTCTCTCGATCTCCTCGATCGCCTCGGGCTTGAGCCGTGCGCGTTCAACCGCGAGCAGCGGCGCGAGTTGGGTCGCGCAGAGCCATGCGCGCAGCGTGCGAAAGCTCTCCTCCGCGCCGCGCAGATCGGGGCAGGCGTCTTCGACGATGCAGCCCAGCGTTTCGAAGCTGCGGCGCTGCGCGGCGAGCACCGCGCGCACGCGTCGATCGAGCGGGAGCCCGCCGAGATCGGGGCTCCACGCAACGCGCACGCCGCGCAGATCGCGATCGAGGGGCGCCGCGAAGCGCGCGGGCTCGGAGGCATAACAAGCGGGGTCGCGCGGATCGGCGCCCGCCATCACGCTCAGCAAGAACGCGGTGTCCGCCACCGAGCGCGCCATCGGGCCGTTCACTGCCATGTTCGTGAGCGGGAGCGCGGCAGGCGCGCTGGGCACCAGCCCGACGCTCGGACGCAGCGCCACGATGTTGTTGAAGTTCGCAGGGTTGCGCAGCGAGCCGCCGAGATCGCTGCCGTCGGCGATCGCGAGCATGCCGCTTGCGAGCGCCGCGCCCGCGCCGCCGCTCGAGCCGCCCGCGCTCTTCGTCAAGTCGTACGGGTTCCGCGTCGTGCCGTAGACCTTGTTATAGGTGTGCGAGCCCAGGCCGAACTCGGGCGCGTTCGTCTTGCCGATCACGAGCACGCCCGCCGCGCGGAGCCGCTCGACCAGCAGCGAGTCTTCCTTGGGCATCGTGTGCGCAAAAATCGGCGAGCCGCGCGTCCACGGGAACCCGACTGCGGGCTGGAGATCTTTGATCGCGATCGGGAGGCCGTGCAGCGCGCCGATGCGCGCACCGCTCGCGAGCTTGCGATCCGCCTCGTCTGCGAGCGCGAGGCATTGCTCATCAGGGAGCAGCGCGACGATCGCGTTCACGCGCGGGTTCACGCGATGAATCTGCGCGAGCTGCGCGGTCATCAACTCGCGCGCGGAGATCTCGCGTGCTCGAAGCATGCGCGCCAGCTCGCGCGCGGAGGCGAAGAGCACTTCGCTCACGCCGACCTCACGCGCTCGTGCGAGCCCGACGTCGTCGCCGAGACGCGATCGCGCGCCCGATCACGTAGACGGCGGTGAGCCCGAGCGCAGCAAGTTGAATCCCGGCGTAGATCTCGGTGACGAATGCAAACGAGAAGTGGCGAAGAGCGAACAGATACTCGGCGAGCGACATGACCCCGCCGAGAGACGCGCTTGCGAGGACGAGCAAGACGCTCCAACAGACGAGATAGACGAGCAGCATGCGAACGGCCCCCGTCGCGACCGCTAAGGGCCAACTACTCGTCACTCCTTCGTCGCCCGGCTCACGCGTTTCTTCGCGACCTTCTTCTTTACGGTGGCCGCTCGCTTTTCCCCGGGCGCCCTAGCGTCGACCGGCTCGAAGCCCGCGAACACCTCGCCCGCTTCGGCGAGCTGCCCGAACGCCGGGTACTCAGCGCACTCGGCGAAGCGCGCCCAGAGCTTCTGCACCACGGGGTCGCGGTGCGCGCGCTCGATGGCCTGCGGCGAGGCCCACTCGAATGCTTCGATGATCGTGCCGTCCTTGCGCGAGCGCGCGACGATCGGCACGCGCGCCGTAACAAGCCCGAGCTTGCGCAGCGCTGGCAAGTGCCCTCTCACAATCGCGAGCAGGTCGTCGGCACGGCCCGGCTTCGGCCGGTAGAGCGCGAACACGATTTCGGGCACGCGCGTCTCCTTGGACGAAACGCCTACTGGAAGGCTGCGATTGTGAGCGACCATCCTGACACCATCGCGACGATCGAACCGATCGTCAGCCACCTGAGCACGATCGTCTGCCGGGGAACGCATCGATCGACGCCGCGAAGACTGTCCAACAAGATGAAGCGCCAATAACCCCAGGGAACCTTCCGGCCGAGCGACGCGAGTCTCGGCCGACCGATTCGCTCCCAGAGCTGAGGCTCTCGAACTTGCATCGAGCGGATCGCAATCATTCCGAAGATTGCAACGAGCGCTAAGAGAGCGAACGAAAGCAGGAACGCGCCGGCGCCGATGCTGCGAAGATCGAACTCCCCCATCGCGAGCTCCCCCTCACAAGACGCCCTGCGCCAGCACCTCGAGCGCTTCGGGCTGCCCAGCGCCAGCGATCAGGTCCGTAACACCTGACGCCTTCCACACCGCGAGCCGTTCGGTCACGCGCTCCTTCGGGCCGACCAGCGCGATCTCATCGACGAGTTCGTCCGGCACCGCCGCCATCGCCTCCGCTCTCTTCCCGTCGAGAAAGAGATCCTGAATTTTCACAGCGGCTTCCTCGTAGCCGAGGCGTTTCGCGTAGTCGTTGTAGAAGTTCTTGCCGCGCGCGCCCATGCCGCCGATGTAGAGCGCCAAGAAGCCCTTCACAGGCGCGCGGCACTTCGTGAGGTCGTCGCCGATCACGACGGTTACGAACGGGGCGATGCGGAACGTCGCCAGTGTGTGGCGACCGCCGCTCTTCGCGAGCCCCTTCTCGATCGACGGTCGCAGCAGATCCATGCGCTCCGGGCTCATCCAGATGGGGATCACGCCGTCCGCGGCTTCGGCGCTGGCCTCGATGCCCGCGGGCCCGATCGACGCGGTGAAGATCGCCATGTCCTTGCGGCCATGGAGAATGCTCTTCAGCGGCTTGCCGAGCCCGCTCGTGCCGGGGCCGGTGTTAGGGATCTGGTAGTGCTCGCCTTGGTGCACCAGCGCCTTCTCGCGCGCGAGGATCTGGCGCACGATCGAGATGTACTCCTTTGTGCGCGTGAGCGGCTTCCCGTACGGCACGCCGTGCCAGCCCTCGATCACCTGCGGGCCGGATGGCCCGAGACCGAGGATGAAACGGCCACCCGAGAGCGCGTCGATGGTCATCGCGGTCATGGCCGTCATTGCCGGCGTGCGCCCGGGCATCTGCATGATCGCGGTGCCGAGTTTGATCTTGGTGGTGAGGGCCGCGACATAGGCGAGAGGTGTTACGGCGTCCGAGCCGTAGGCCTCCGCACTCCAGACCGAGTCGAAGCCGAGCGCTTCGGCGCGCTTCACCTTCGCAACGTCGATCGAAGCTTCCGCGCCGGAGTAGCCGAGATTCAAACCGAGGCGCATGCCGTGCTCCTTGTTGTTGGAAGACGGCACCGTAGCCCCGCCGAGTTCAAGCCGCGCCGGGCTCGGTTGCCGCACGGGGCGTTCTCGCAACCAGCGGCAAATCGATGTGGAACACCGTGCCGCCTGCCGCTGGGCACTCGACCGTGAGGCTGCCGCCGTGGCGCTCGACGATGCCGTGCGAGATCGAGAGCCCGAGCCCGGTGCCTTGCCCGACTGGCTTGGTCGTAAAGAACGGCTCGAAAATGCGGGCTCGCAACGCGGGAGGAATGCCCGGGCCGTCGTCGGCGATCGAGATGCGCACGCCGGCCTCGCGCGGCTCGGTCTCGACGCGCAGCGTGCCGCGGCCTTCGAGCGCGTCGCAGGCGTTCATCACGAGATTCATGAACACCTGATTCAGCTGCGCGGGATAACAACGCACATGCGGCAGCGCGCCGAACGAACGCTCGACGCGAATGCCGTCTTTGAAGCGCGGCTCCATCAGGCCCAGCGTGCGCGAGAGTTCCGCGTTCAGGTCCGCATCCGAGAGCTCGGACTGGTCCATGCGCGAGAAGCCGCGCAGATCCATAACGATGTTCTTGACGCGCTCGGTGCCTTCGCGGCTGCGCGAGAGCAGCTTGCGGATCGCCTCGCGCGGTTTCGCCGCGTCGCCGCCGCTCTCTTGCGCCTCGATCAGCTTCTCTACGTAGCCGGGCAAGAGCTGCAGGTTCGCGTGCACGAAGCCGATCGGGTTGTTGAGCTCGTGCGCGACGCCCGCCACGAGCTGGCCGAGCGCCCGCATCTTCTCGCTCTGCAGCAGCTGCGTTTGGGTCTGCTCGAGTTCGCGCGTGCGCTCGTCGACGCGCGCCTCGAGCGTCTCGTTCAGCTTCGCGATCTCGTCGAAGGCCTGCGCGTTCTCGATCGCGATCGCGCTCTGGTTCGCGAGCGTGCGCAGCAGCTGGCGGTCGTCCGGGCCGATGCGCTCGCCGGAGAGCTTCGGGCCCACGGCGATCACGCCGAGCAGATCCACGCCGAACAGGATCGGAACCAGCAGCCGGACGTCGAGCGAATCGTAGACGTCCCAGCACAGCTCGCGCGTGTCGGGATCGGTGGTGTCGTCGAAGTCGGCGCGCGTGAGCTCCTGGCGACGCATCCACAGGTGCTTGGCGATGGTGTGATCGAGCGGCAGCGCAAAGGCCTTCGCCTCCTCGTCCCAGGTTCCGCGCCAGGCGGCCGGGCGGAAGGCGCGGGC
>JANNRF010000124.1:0-10384 GCA_031401135.1 Deltaproteobacteria bacterium
CGCGCGAGGTAGTCATCGAGCACAGCGTTCTCCTCCCGACTCAGTGCTTCACCTCGTTCGCGATCTCTTCGCGCAACTTGAACTTCTGGATCTTGGTCGCCGACATCGGCCACTCTTTCACGAATCTCACGTATCGCGGAATCTTGAAGCTGGCGATCCGTCCGCGGCAATAAGCGATCAGGTCGGCCTCGGAGGCAGAGGCGCCGCCCCGCAACTGCACGAACGCCGCGGCGACCTCCCCGTACTTGGCGTCGGGGGCCGACACCACTTGTGCGAGCAACACAGCCGGATGCGTTTGCAGGTACCCCTCGATCTCGACCGCGGCCACGTTCTCGCCGCCAACCTTGAGCATGTCCTTGGTCCGCCCGAGATATGCGATGCGGCCGTTGGCGTCGATCGATCCCAGATCGCCGGTGTGAAACCAGCCTTCGACGTCGAAGGCCTCGGCGTTCTTCTCGGGGGATTTGTAATAGCCCTCGAACAGGCAGTAGCCGCGAATACAAAGTTCGCCGCGCTCGGCGGGCCCCTTCAGTTCGTTCGTGACGGGATCCTTGACGACGACCTCGACACCGTTGAATGGACGACCCGAAGTCGTCGCCCGCGTTTCGTCGTCGTCCGCGGGCTCTCCGAACGCCGTAACACCTCCCGCCTCCGTCAGCCCATACGCGGAGATGTGGCGGGCGAACGGGAACGCGGCCTGGAACTGACGCAGCAGATCTGCGGGCCCCACGTTGTTCATGAGGCGGAAGTGCAGCTTCTTCGCGTCGAAATCCGGATGCGAGAGCAGCGCCTGCGTGATCGTGGGAAAGCTCGCGAAGTTGACGGTCGCGCATTGCTCGCTGAGGTAGCGGAGCGCCAGCGCTGGCTCGAAGCGCTCCATCGCCAGGAGCGCTGCGCCTGCATCAAGACACGCGAGCAGCGGCAGTACGAAGCTCATGTGGAACATCGGCAGCGGATCCCACATGCGATCCGCGCGCGTCAGTTCGAAACGCGTGCGGCCTGCTTCCAGCGCGGGGCGCACGAGCGCCTCGTGCGAGAGCGGGCATCCCTTCGGCATGGCCGTCGTGCCGGACGTGTACATCATGATCGCCACGTCGCGAACGGCGACACGCGCGCGACGCCGCGCGATCTCCGCCGCACTAACAACCTCGCGGAGGGCACGAAACGCCGCCTCGGGCAGCATCGACGCCGGCGCTCTCGCACCGATCACGACGATCGTGCGCAGCTCGGGAGCCTCCGGCAGCGAGAGCGCGCTCGGATTCGGCGCCGATCTCAGCGACGGCAGCGCTTCCTCGAGCAACTCCACGAAGTCGACGTGTTCGTCGACTCTGTCGGTCGTAACAAGCACGCGGAGATCCGCGTTCTCGATCACGTAGGCCAGTTCACGCGCCTTGTATCGGGCGTTGATCGGAACCGCCCATGCGCCGAGCAGCGCGCAGGCGAGAAGCAGGTCGACGAACTCGCCGCAGTTGGACATCAGAATGCCGACGTGGTCGCCTTGGTTCACACCGAGCGCGGCCAGCGATCGCGCCACCTCGACTGCCCGGGCGTCGAGCGCGGCAAACGATGTCGCCTCGCCCGGGAACATCAGCGCGCAATCGTCCGGCGCGCGCGCTGCCGCTCGCGCGAGCAGATCACCGATCGTGTAGAGCTCGATCCAGTTCGGCATGACCGCACTCTAGATGCGACGGGTAGGGAGCGGAAAGAGAGCCGCGCTGCGCGGGCAGCGATCTCGCCTCGGCTGGGCGACGAATCCGTAACGCATGACGCCCGCTGACTGGGCGTGCCGCTAACGACCGGCGGCGGCCGAGCTGCGCAATATTCTGTCTCAGCGTATGTCGAACCATGCTGGCGCGGGCCCCGTCACTTTCGAGCGCGCGTGCCCGCCTTGCCGCAACCGTGACGGACTCGCAGGCCACTCGCGCGCCCGGCACGTCATCTCGCGTCGTCCCGCATGACGGCCTCCGCCAACGGAGCGGCCACTTCTGCGCCCGCTCGTTCTCTCGCGTTCAGGCTGCTCGACCAGTTCGAGCGCATCGGCAACCGCTTTCCCGATCCGGTCGTGCTGTTCCTCGGCGCGTTGTTCGCGACCTGGCTGCTGTCGAGCCTGCTGGCCGGCCAGGATTTCGGACTGACGGACCCACGCAGCGGCGAGCCATTGCGCGTCAACGACCAGCTCACGCTCGCAGCGTTCTCGCTCTTCCTCGCGGGGATGACCCAGGCCTTCGTGACGTTCGCGCCGCTCGGCATGGTGCTGGTCATGGTGATTGGTGTCGCGGTCGCGGAGCGCTCGGGCCTCGTCGGCGGCGCGCTCCGCGGCGTGCTCTCCATCGCGTCGCCCCGGCTGCTCGCACCGCTCGTGGCCAGCGCCGCGCTCGCAGGCCACGTGATGTCCGACGGCGCCCTAATCATCGTGGTGCCACTCGGCGGCGCGCTGTTCTACGTGGCGGGGCGGCACCCGCTCGCGGGCATCGTCGCGGCGTTCGCGCCGATGAGCGGCGCGCTGTTCGCCAATTTCTTCCCGTACGCGCTGGACGCGATCGTCGCGGGCTTCTCCGAGAGCGGCGCGCACATCGTCGACCCCGCATATCGGGTCAACCCGCTCAGTAATTACTGGCTGGCGCTGGCCATCGCCGTGGCGGTAGTGCCGGTCACCTGGTGGCTGGTCGAGCATGTCGTCGAGCCGCGCCTGCGCGCGGTGGCGGTGGACGGCGATCCTGCGCTGATGCCCTCCGCGCCACCACTCACGGCCCGCGAGCGCCGCGGGCTCTGGTTGGCGCTCGCGGTGGCGGTGTTACTGGCCAGCGCCCTCGCCTGGGCCGTCACGCCATCGAGCTCGCCCCTGCGTGCAGCCGACGGCTCGCTCACCGGGTCCGGCTCGCCGCTGATGCAGGGGCTGATTCCGCTGATGTTGGTGTTCACGCTGCTGCCCTCCCTCGCCTACGGGATGGTGGCGGGCACGATTCGCAACCACCGGCAGGTCGTCGAGGCGATGGCCGCCACGATGTCGTCGATGGGTTATTACGTCGTGCTGGTGTTCTTCGCGGCGCTGTTCACGAGAGCGTTCGCCGATTCGAACCTCGGGGCGCTGATCGCGCTCGAGGGCGCCGGGGCGCTGCGCGCCCTCGCGCTGCCGGCCGCCGTGACGATCGTCGGAATCGTCCTGCTCACCGCGTCCCTCGATTTCCTGGTGCCGTCGGCCTCGGCCAAGTGGGCTCTGCTCGCGCCCATCCTCGTGCCGATGCTGATGAGCGTGGGCATCGCCCCCGAGTTGACGCAGGCCGCGTTCCGCGTCGGCGACGGCCCCGTGAACCTCGTGACGCCGCTGATGCCGTACTTCCCGCTGGTGCTGGCTTTCTGTCGCCGCTACGTGACGGGCTTCGGGATGGGCTCGCTGATGTCGCTCGTGCTGCCGTTCGGTGTCGCGTACCTGATTCTGCAAACCGGGCTGCTGCTGCTCTGGTGGGGGCTCGGCATTCCGCTGGGAATCGCGGCGCGATACGCCTATCCCTGATCCCGAGCCCGCCGCCGCGCGCGCGGGGCTGGGAGGATTTCGTCACGGTGCGGCGCGCAAGGCCGCAATTCCTGTGGCGACGCCCCGCGAAGCGGATAACCATCGCGAACGCGGAGCCAGCACCCCTTAGCTCGGGTCTGCACGGGAGGCGTGCAACGTGCAAGAGGCATCGCGGGCGCAGACTCTGCCGTCCGCTCAACTGCGCGAGTTCTATCAGCAAGACTGGCGGCCGAATCTCAAGATCCTGCTGGTCTACGGGTTGTTAGGGGTCGCCGGCGCTCTGGCCTGGACGACTCCGTCCACGCCGCTCCGCATCGGCCTGTACATCTGCATCGGGTACCTGTGGATGAGCGTGGTGACGTTCATGCACGACGCCTCCCACGGCGTGTTGTTCCGCGCGAGCTGGAAGAACTGGCTGTTCGGGTTCTTCTCGACGATTCCCATCCTGATTACGTTCATCAGCTTCCGCGCGGACCACCTCGAACACCATCGCCACAATCGCAGCGCGCTCGATCCCGACGCCTTCACGATGGGCAAGCGCGGCTTCCTCGATTTTCTGGTGTTCTACGCCTACCTGCTGGTGGGCGGAGTGCTGACCGTCCTGCAGTTCACAGTCGTCTATCCGTTCCAGAAATTTGACGCGCGCGCATGGCGGATTCACGGGCTCGAACTGCTCGCACGCATCGTCGTGATCGGCGGCGCACTCGCCTTCGCCGAGAGCCAGGGCGTGCTCTCTCGCCTGCTCGCGCTTTGGCTGATCCCCGCCTACGTGTTCACGCTCTTCAACAGCATGCGCTTCATCGGCGAGCATTACGGAACGCCCTGGGAGCAGGGCCAGCTGCTCGGCACGCGCACCATCACCAGCCACCCCATTAACAGCTTCTTCTGGAACAACATCAACTATCACATCGGGCACCACGTTTATCCGGCGACGCCCTGGTACAACCTGCAGAAGCTGCACGCCGCCCTCGGACCCGAGATCGAGCGAAGCGGCGCCGTGGTGGATTCGAGCTACCTGCGCGTGCTGCTCGGCGCCTGCGGACGCGGCCCTGAATCGCGCGAGCGAAATGCGCAGGAGCTCGCTGCGCGGCGCAACCCAGACACCGGGACTACGCGCTCAGCCGCATCTTGAAGAACGCCAGGATCTCGTCGCGCGCGGCGCGCGTCGGCTCGCCTTCGCGGTCGATCAGGTGCGACGTCACCACGCTGTGCGGGTTCTTCATCAGCGCGTCCGGGTTCGCCGCGGAATCGGGCAGCACGCGCGCGACGAAGCGGTCGCCGAGCGCGGCCTGATAAGCGGCGAAGCGCTCGGCTCGGCAGAAGGAATCGCCTTCGAAGCGATAGGCGAGCACGGTCAGGTCTTCCCGCTGCATGCGCGCCTTCACTTGTGCGAGCTCGTGCGGCGCGATGTGCATACCGGCGCGGTCCAGCATTGGCAGCGAGGGCTGCGAGAGCACCGGCGCGAGCACTGCGGGCTCGAGCATTAGGGAGAGCGCGAAGTTGCCGGTGAAGCACATTCCGATCGCGCCGACGCCACGGCCGCCGCAGAGCGGATGCGCGTGCGCCGCGAGCGCGCGCAGCCAGTCGATCACGGGACTCGAGGCGTTCGCGGCGAAGGCGCGGAACTCACGGCTGATGCAGCCGCGCAGCATGGTGCCGAGCGCGCGCGGCATCGAGATCGGCGCGCCCGCGCTCCCAAACAAGTCCGGCATCCAGACCGTGAAGCCGGCGTCGCGCACCCAACGTGCGAAGCGCGAGACGTGCGGGTAGATGCCGGGCATCTCGGTCATCACGATCACCGCAGGCCCGCTGCCCGAGACGAACACGCGCCGCGTCCTGCCGAGGAACTCGAGCTGACGCGCGTCGAAATCTTCGAGCGCGTCGTGCTGCGTCAGATCGCGCTCGGGTGTGGGCATGCGCGCAAGCTATCACGCGCGACATCTGCGCCCGCGGCTCGGCGCTGGGAGGCGCACTGGCCTAGGCGCTCGGCATAGAATGCTCCTCTCACAACCCGAGGAGCCCCCATGACCGCACCGCTCGATGGCGTTCGCGTGCTCGAAGTCGCGAACTGGCTGGCGGCGCCGGCCGCCGCTGCGCTGATGGCCGATCTCGGCGCCGAAGTCATCAAGGTCGAGCCGCCCGAGGGCGACGCGTTCCGTTCGTTCGCAATGGGCTCGATGGGTTACAAGCACGAGTTCGCCGGCAATTACGGCTTCGAGCTCGACAACCGCGGCAAGCGCTCGATCACGGTCTCGCTGGACAAGCCCGGGGGCCCGGAGCTCGTGCGCCGCCTCGCCGCCGACACCGACGTGTTCCTCACCAATCTCGTGCAGCCGCGCCGCGAGAGGTACGGCCTCACCTACGAGGACGTGCGAGCAGTCAGCCCGCGGCTCATCTACGCATCGTTCAGCGGCTACGGCGTGCGCGGCCCCGACCAGGCGCGACCCGGCTTCGACTACGCCGCGTTCTGGGCGCGCTCGGGCCTAATGGGTCTGCTCGGCGAGCCGCCCTCGCCGCCGCCGCTCTGCCGCGGCGGGCAAGGCGATCACACCACCGCGCTCAACATTCTCGCTGCGGTGCTCGCTGCGCTGCGCCTGCGCGACCGCACGGGTGAAGGCCAGCACGTCGAGGTGACGCTGCAGGGCACCGGCATGTGGACGCTCGCGGGCGACATGGCCGCCGCGCTCGTGGCGCGCGAGAACCCTGGGCGCCACGTGCGCACGCAGCCCGCGAACCCGATCTGGAACTCGTACCGCGCGCAAGACGATCTCTGGGTGCTGCTGGTGATGCCGCAGCCCGATCCGTATTGGCCGAAGTTCTGCGCCGCGATCGGCAAACCCGAGTGGGCGAAGGACGCGCGTTACGACAACTTGCTGAAGCGGCGCGCGCACTCGATCGATCTCACCGCCCAGATCGACGCGATCCTCTTGCAGCAGCCGCGCAGTTATTGGGCGCGGCAGTTCGACACGTACGGCCTGATCTGGGCGCCCGTCGCGACGCTGACCGACGTGATCGACGACCCGCAGGTGCGCGAGATGGGCTGGATCACGCCGCTCGAGAGCCCCACGCTCGGCAAGTTCGAAACGCTCGGCACGCCCTTCAAGATGTATGGCACAGACATCGGCCCGCGCGGCCCGGCGCCGAGCGCGGGCGAGCACACGTTCGAGGTGCTGACGCAGCTCGGCCTCGGCGACGACGAACTCGCCCGGCTCGCGGAAGATGGCGTGATCGGCTGAGAGCGGCGCCGAACGCGGCGAACCGGGCGGCTCCGGAATCCGGAGCCGCCCGTCGCCGCTCGACCGACCTCAGTCGCAGGAATCGATGCGGCGCACGACACCCGTAAGACCGGCCGGAACGCCGGTCGAGTTCGCGAGCAGATAAATCTCCCCGCCCGCGTCCTCGGCGAAGCCGAGTACGGACAAGCCCTTGTTGCCGTCGAGTTTCGCGAGCTTCACCTCACAAGCCGCGTCGAAGAGCTGGAACTCACGCACTTCCAGGCGCCTCGGCCCCTTCCCCTTTCCGCGCGCTTCGAGGAAGAACAAGCGGCCCTCGCTGAAATTGCCCGTCGCGAAGTCGAACAATCGCGTGTAGTCGCCGAAGACGTAGCTGCCGCGCAATCGCGGCGACCCCGCGCCGCGATACACGAAGCCGCCGATCACTGCGTGACCATCCGCCGGGTTTTGATACTGCGCGACGGGGTCGATCACCGGAGGAAGATTCCCCGGATCGATCTGCGAACCGACGCCGACACCATTAGGGCCGTTGGGCGTGAAGAACGCCGTGCCCTCTTTGCGTGGCCAACCGTAATTACCGCCGCGTACGATCACGTCCACCTCTTCGAGGTTGTTCTGGCCGACATCGCCGAGCCAGAGGCGCCCATTCGCGCGGTCGAAGGAAATGCGGAACGGGTTGCGCAGCCCGTACGCCCAGATCTCATCGCAGAAGCCGTCTGTGCACCCCGCGGCGCCACCGCTTGCGCCAGCGCCGAAGTTCCAGACGAACGGATTATCGGCGGGCACTGCGTACTGGCCGTTCGGCGCGGTCGTGCCGAGCGGGTCGATGCGCAGCACCTTCCCCAACAAGTTGCGCGGCTGCTGGCCGTTGCCGTCGCCGTGCCCGACGGTCGGGAACACGCCGAAGTAGAGCGGGCCACCGCGAACCGTGTCGAGATCGTCCGCAGAGCCGCCATCACCCACCGAGATGTAGAGCAAGCGATCCGGTCCGAAGGCCAGCCCGCCTCCGTTGTGATTGAACTGCGGCTTGTCGAGCCTCAGCAGCACACGCGAACTGCCCGGTAGCGAGGCCGGATCCGCGGGCGCAGCCACCGTCCATTCGCGGATCACGCTTTGCGAATCTCCGGGCACGCCTGGCGGGAGCGTCGTGAAGTCGGGCGGCGTGCCCGTCGGCTCCGTCGTGAAGGTGTAGAGCTTGCCGTTCGTTGCGTAGTCGGGATGGAACGCGAGCCCGAGCAAGCCGCGCTCATCGAACGTGCCGGGACCCACCACACCGAGCGGAACGAGCAACGAGCGCGCGTCGAGGAACACGGATGTCTGCCCGCTCGCGAGCGTGACGTCCCACACCACACCGATCTGGTCCGCCACGAAGAGGTGGCCGGGCCGGCTTGGGGCGGAGCTGCCTGTGTTCGGCGCAGTCATCCCGCTCGCGATCGGCGCGAGCTTGATTCGCAGGTCGCCCTCGGAAACGAGCGGGGCGAATGGCTCCGCTGCGAGCTGCGAACTGATTATGGCTGTGAGCAGCGAAGTGATGAAGCAGGACGTTGCACGAGTGTGACGTGTCATCGAGGCCTCCGGGTCCGGCCTCTCATCCCCTTCTCAAAGCTAGTCCGCGCGCGAGTGCGCGGCACAGTTGAGAAAAAACGAGCAAATTCTCCCGAGGGGCATCACCACCGGCGTGCCCTGCAAAGTCTAAAATTGTTACTGACAACGCCGCGAGTGCGCGATCTGAGATCGTCGTGCGCCACGCGACCTCTTCGCACGTGAGCGCGAGGCGCGCCGCGAGCGGCGCGCTCATGCGCGACGGGTTCACTGCCTCGGCTGCACCCCGCGCAACGCGCGCGCGGTCCTGGTACCCATTGGCCGCGCTCCCTCTCCTCAACCGCCCGAAGCCTGGAGTCACCCACCGTGAAACTCTTCAACAGCATGCTCTCGCCCTTCTCCTCGCGCGTTCGCATCGCGCTCTACGCGAAGAACATCCCGTGCGAGATCCTCACTGCGCCCGGCGGCACGGGCTCGGCCGAGTTCAAGGCGCTGAACCCGATCGGCAAAGTGCCAGCGCTGGAAGACGCCGGCGCGGTGATCGTCGAGTCCGAGGTGATCTGCGAATACCTCGAAGAGCGTTTCCCCGCGCCGCCCCTAATGCCTGGCGATCCCGTGGCGCGCGCCCGCGTGCGCACCATCGCGCGTTTCGCCGATTTGTATCTCGCGCCGGTGCTCCCGCCGCTGTTCGGGCAGCTGAACCCCGCAACACGCGACGCGAAGCTCGTCGCCGAGAAACTCGCCGAGCTCGCCGTGAAGCTCGACCAGCTCGAAGAGCTGCTCGTCGCCGAACCCTTCGCGGGCGGCAAGGAACTCACGCTCGCCGACTGCGCGCTCTGCCCGATCTTTTTCTTTCTGACGCGCATCGCGCCCGCGCTCGGCGCCGCGAACCCGCTCGAAGGCCGCCCGAAGACGGCGCGCGTGGGCGAAGCTGTTACGAAGCATCCCGCGGTAGCGAGAGTGCTCGGCGAGATGAGCACGGCATTCGCGGAGAGGATGGGCGGCGCGGGGCGCTGACTCGCTAGGCGATGCCGAGCGCAGCGCCGTGTTCGCGCAGGTACGCCTGGATCCGCGCGATCTCGCCAGCGTCGTATCGATCCGCGAGGTGCACGATGACATCGCCGTCGAACGTCACAGTCTCCTCGAGTTCGAAGCTGAGGTCAGGGCGCCCCGCCGCCGTGTAGCGCGCGCCACCGCGCAGCCAGACGGTGTCCCCCTCTGCGCGCGGGCCGGCGATCAGCTCGAGCTCGCGCGACGCGAAGCGGCGGTCGAAGCCATCGAGGATGCGCTTGAAATACGCAAGCAGCGCGGTGCGTCCCGCGAAGTGGCCTCCGAACGGCTCGGGTAGATCGGCGTCGTAGGACGCGGTCTCCGAGAAGAACGGAGCGAGCGCGCTCCAGTCGTCGCTGCGGACTGCCTCCTCAAACGCGGCCGCGTACTTCACGAACTGCGGAATTTTCGACATCACGGGTCCTCGGGGCGCGCAGCTTCGGAGGCTAACCCCGGCAGTCCCAAATCGTCACGCTCTCCGCTCGTACGCCTCGAGTCTCGGCTTCGCCATTTCCTCGGTGAAGCGCGAATACGTGAACGGCCACACCGCCGGGATGCCGCGCGAATCGAGGTACCAGCTGCGGCAGCCGGTCGCCCAGATCGTCTTCTTTGCCGCCGCGTCGAACTCCGTGCTGAAGCGCGCCATCTCCGGCTCGCTCGCGCTCACCTCGCGCGCGCGGCCGTCGCGGATCTCAGCCACGAGCTGCAGGATGTAGTGCAGCTGCATCTCCGCGATGGTGATTAGGGAGAAGTTGCCGACCGGACCGTTCGGGCCGTTCAGCATGTACAGGTTCGGGAAGCGCGGGATCGAGATCGAGAGATACGCGTTCGGCCGCTCGGCCCAGACGTCGTTCAGCTTCACGCCGTCGCGGCCGGTTACGTCGATCGGGCGAATGAAGCGATCGACGCGGAAGCCGGTGGCGAGCACGAGCACGTCGAGCTCGTGGAGGCGGCCGTCTTGGGTGCGCACGCCGCGCGGCTCGATGTGCGCGATCGCCTCGGTGACGACCTCGGCGTTTGGTCGCTGGATCGCCGGATAGAAATC
>JANNRF010000125.1:0-57361 GCA_031401135.1 Deltaproteobacteria bacterium
CCGAAGATCGCGAACGCGAGCTTCAGAGTGGGCGGGGCGCGCTGCAGCGTCGCCGGCATTGCCAAGGGCTCGGGCATGATCGAGCCGAACATGGCGACGATGCTCTCGTTCGTCGCGACCGATGCCGGCGAAACAACTGGCGTACTGCGCGCGCTCTGGCGCGAGATCGCCGACGAGACCTACAACCGCGTGACGGTGGACGGCGAGACGAGCACCAGCGACACCGCGCTCGTGCTCGCGAACGGCGCCGCGGGCGCGAAGAAGATCAGCGGCACGGGCGGCAAGGACGCCGCGATGCTGGCGGGCGCGCTGCTCGATGTGGCGACCGAGCTCGCGAAAATGCTCGCGCGGGACGGCGAGGGCGCGACCAAGCTCGTGACGATCGAGGTGACGGGCGCGAAGAGCGACGCGCAGGCGGAAGCCGCAGGCCGCCGCATCGCGAACTCGCTGCTGGTGAAGACCGCGCTGTTCGGTGGCGACCCGAACTGGGGCCGCATCCTGCAAACGGTGGGCGCCGCGCGCGTTGCCTTGCAACTCGCGAAGACCGAGGTCGTGCTGTGCGGCGTGCCGGTGTTCGCGGCGGGCGCCAGTACGGGCCCCGAGGCGCGCAAAGCCGCGGGCAAACGCATGCGCGGCCACGAGATCTCGATCGCGGTCGCGCTCGGCGCGGGGCCGGGCCGAGCGCGGCTCTGGACCTGCGATCTCTCGTACGACTACGTCAAGGTGAACGCGGACTACACGACCTAGACCGGGCCTAGCCGGGGACGCTCCTCCAAGTTTGTGACTTTGGGGACCCTCCTCGGGCTCGATCGCAGCGGCAAAAGCACGTCCGGCTTCTGTTCGCCGTTCCGGAGCGCAAAACGCGAGCACGTCCCGCGTATCCATCCCTTGCCGGGGGGTGACTCATCCTCGTAGGCTGACTTGCTCGGTTGCCGGAGGGCACTGCCATCGCCCGCTTAGCCCGCCAATTCGCATTCGGCTTGTTGCTCGCTTGCGCGCCCGCGAGCGCGAGCGTCTACACGTTCACGAACGTGCTCGATTCGACGCAGCAGCAGATCTCGACCAACACGCTGTGCCTCGCGCCCTCCATCAACAGCACCGGCACGCTCGCGTTCCTCGCCGGCTCAGGCAGCGCGCGCGGGATCTACAAAGGCTCGGGCGGCGCGCTCACCCTGGTCGCGGACACCACCTTCGGCGGGCAGGCGCGCCTGTTCGACGAAACGAGCTGCCACGGGCCCTCGATCAACGACGCAGGCGATGTCGCGTTCTACGCCTCCGTCCCCAGCGCCGCGCTCGACGGCATCTATGTGGGAAACGGCGGCGCGGTCGCGACCGTCGCGGATTCTTCGGGCGCGTTCGCGATGTTCTCCGCTGGCTCCGCCATGCCGTACGTGATGATCAACGAGTCTGGCGACATCCCGTTCGTCGCGCGCTTCGACCTGAGCGGCCCAGAGGCGCTCTACGTCGGCGACACGACCGGCGTCTCGCCGCTGTACGACTCGGGTAATTCGTCGTGGGTGACGTACGAGAACGGGCCGTCGATCAACGACGCCGGCAACGTCGCGTTCTTCGCGCTCACCTCGAACTTCAGCAGCGACGGTTTGTTCGTCGGCAACGGTGGCACGCCCTCGCAGCGCTTCGACCGCAATAGCGCTTGGTGCTCGCTCAGCCTCGAAACCGGCATCAACTCGCTCGGCAGCGCAAGCTACGCGGGCGAGCTCGGCACCAACTGCGTCGGCGACACGCTCATCTACCTCGCGTCGGCCACAGGCTCCGCGCCGCTCGTGTCTGGGCCAGTGGTGCCGTTCTGGTTCGACCCGCCCTCGTTCAATAACAACGGCGGCATTGCCTTCAACGGCGGGCCGCTCGGCGGGCCGAACGGCATCTACACCGGCGGCCAGAACAGCAGCGCCGTGATCCGCATCGGCGATCCGCTCTTCAGCTCGACCGTGACCAGCGTGCAGATCGGCCGGCAAGGCCTGAACGACTCCGGCCACGTCGCGTTCTGGTACAAGCTCGCCGACGGCCGCAGCGGCTACGCGCGCGCGAACCTAATTCCCGACTTCGACGGCGACGGCCTCTCCGACTCGCTCGACAACTGTCCGTTCAAAGCGAATCCGACGCAGGCTGATATTGGCGGGGTCGGAACGGCCTCGGGCCCTGACGGCATCGGCGACTCGTGCCAGTGCGGCGATGTCAACAACGACGGCCGCGTGACTGGGCTCGACGGCACGCTCGTGAAGCGCGCGTCGCTTAGTCTCGCGCCGTTCGCGGCAGGCGTAGGAGCGCTCCCGGCACCCGACAAGTGCGATGTGAACGGCGGGACCACAGGCGACGGCGTGTTCCACTGCAGCGGTCTCGACGGCACACTGGTTCAGCGCGCCAGCCTCATGCTGCCGCCAGGCGTGCAGCAGTTCTGTCCTGCAGCCGACGGGAGCTAGCGCGACCGCAACCTCGTGCTCGAGAAGCGAGGACACGTGGGCGCTTTTCCTCGAATGATCGCGCCACTCTCGACGCGCCTGGACCAGGGGGCGAGCGGAGGGTCGGGGCGCGGAGGTGAGGTAAAGCGGAAACCGCCTATCGCCCCAAGCGCACGTCTGCTAATTCCCGCGCCAATTCACACGTTCTGGACCGCCCCAGCGGTCCCGAGCCGATCCGAAAGGCGTGTCGCCTCTCGAGTTCCGGCCCGGGTTGGGGAATCGCGGCCGGGGCGGACGACCAACCGCGAAGGAGTTTCTATGTCCGAAGGCCAGGGCATCACGCCCGCCACCGCGGCGCCCGCAGCGCCGCACACGATGACCGCCGCGATGTCCGCGCGCCGTCGCCCCGATGTTCGCGCGCTGCTCGAGACGGGCGCGCACTTCGGGCACCAGACCCGCCGCTGGAACCCGCGCATGCGGAACTTCATCTTCGGCGAGCGCGACGGCATTCACATCATCGACCTCGACCAGACCGTGCCGCGCTTCGACGCGGCGCTCGAGTTCTTGCGCGAGACCGTCGCCTCTGGCGGCAAGGTCCTGTTCGTCGCGACCAAGCGGCAGGCGCAGGAAATCGTGAAGGTGGAATCCGCGCGCTCGAATCAGTTTTATGTGAACAACCGCTGGCTCGGCGGAATGCTCACGAACTGGCGCACGGTGCGGAAATCGCTCGAAATGTTCAAAGAGGAACTCGCGATTCTCGAGAGCGAGGAGCTCTCGAAGGCGCACTCGAAGAAATCGCTGTCGCGCATTTCGCGCAGCGTCGAGAAATACCGCAAGTCGCTCGACGGCATTCGCGAGATGTCGAAGCTGCCCGACGCGCTGTTCGTGATCGACGTCGCGAAGGAGCACATCGCGATCAGCGAAGCGCGCCGGCTCGGCATTCCGATCGTCGCGATCGTCGACACGAACTGCGACCCCGCCGGCATCGATTTCGTGGTGCCCGGCAACGACGATGCGATTCGCGCGCTCGAGCTCTACCTCGGCATGGCGGCGGATGCGTGCATTGAGGGCGCGAGCGTGCTGAACGAGCGCCTGACTTCGAGCGACGGCGGCGCGCAGCGCGGCAGCGACGGCGAAGTGACGCCTGCCGGCCGGCGCGTGGTCGAGATTCGACAAGCTCCGCGGCGCGGTCGCCAGCCCGGCGGCGCGCACTCCTCGGCAGGCGCGCACTCGCGGCGCCCCCCCGGTGGGTCGGACGGCGGCGGCGAGATCCCGGCCGGCGACTAGCGCCGAGTTCATCGCGAACGCAGAATTGTTACGGACGGAGACAAGCTCGTGGCCGAGATTTCAGCCCAAGTCGTAAAGGATCTGCGCGACAAGACCGGCGCGCCGATGATGGATTGCAAGCGCGCGCTCAGCGACTCGAACGGCGACGCGACCCAAGCCGTCGCGTTGCTCCGCGAGCGTGGCCTCGCGAAGGCCGTGAAGCGCGCCGGCAAGGAGACCAGCGAAGGCGTGATCGCGCTCGCGACCGGCGATGGCGCGGGCGCGCTGATCGAACTCGGCTGCGAGACCGACTTCGTCGCGAAGACGCCCGACTTCCAGGCGCTGGCTGCTGCGCTCGCGAGCGCGGCTATCGCGAGCGGCGCCACCAGCACGGATGCGGTGCTCGCCGCCGGCGTCGGCGGAGCCAAGGGCTCGGACGTGATAGCCGCTGCCATCTCCAAGCTGGGCGAGAACATCCAGCTGAAACGCGTCGAGCGGCTCTCGATCGCAGGCGGCGGCGTTGCGGGCGGCTACATCCACGCGGGCGGCAAGCTCGGCGTGATGGTCGGCCTCGCGACGAGTTCGCGGGATGCCGGCGTGAGCGCGCTCGCGAAGGATCTGGCGATGCACGTGGCGGCCGCCGACCCGAGCCCGGTCGCGATCGACCGCGACGGCGTGCCGAAGGACCTGCTCGAAAAAGAGGCCGCGATCTTTCGGAACCAGGCGCTCGGCGAGGGCAAGCCCGAGAAGATCGTGGAGCGCATCGTCGAGGGGCGCATCAAGAAGTATTACGGCGAAGTCTGCCTGCTCGAGCAGGCGTTCGTGAAGGACCCTGACAAGACCGTCTCGCAGCTGCTGGCCGATGCGAGCGCGAAGCTCGGCGCGCCGATCCAAGTGACGGCGTTCGTGCGCTTCCGATTGGGCGAAACGACCGCGGAGTAACTCCTGATGGCCCGATTCCAGCGCGTGCTGCTGAAACTCTCCGGCGAGGTGCTCGCGGGCGAAGGGCGCTTCGGAATCCAGCCGAGCGTGCTGCGCGAACTCGCCGAGGAGATCCGCGACGTCAAGAGCGACGGCGCCGATCTCGGCATCGTGATCGGCGGCGGCAACATCATTCGCGGCGTCAGCGCTGCGAACGAAGGCATGGACCGCGCCACCGCCGACTACATGGGCATGATGGCGAGCGTGATGAACGCGGTGGCGCTGCAGGACGCGCTCGAGAAGCTCGGGATGTCGACGCGCGTGCTCTCGGCCCTCGACATCCGCGAAGTCGCCGAGCCGTACATCCGGCGCCGCGCCGTGCGCCACCTCGAGAAGGGCCGCATCGTGATCTTCGCGGGCGGCACCGGCAACCCGTATTTCACGACCGACACCGCCGCCGCGCTGCGAGCCGCCGAGATCGGCGCGGACGTGGTGCTGAAGGCCACCAAGGTCGACGGCGTGTACAGCGCCGACCCGGCCAAAGTGGCGAACGCGTCGCGCTATGAGCGCCTCAGCTACGACGACGTCATGAAGCAGGGGCTGGCCTTCATGGATCAGGCCGCGATCGCGCTCTGCCGCGAGAACGGTTTGCCGATCGTCGTGTTCGATATGACGGTGCCCGGGAACATCCGGAAAGTCGTCGCCGGCGAGTCGATCGGGACGATCATCTCGGATTAGCGCTTCAGCGCGTCGAGGCAGGGGAGATCAGAATGGCGGGCGACGACGTAGCGATCGTGCTGAGCGAGGCGAAGGACGAGATGGAGAAATCGATGCGTAGCCTGCGCATCGAGCTCCAGAAAGTCCGCACCGGCCGCGCCAACCCTGCGCTGCTCGAGAACGTGAACGTCGATTATTACGGAACGCCGACGCCGCTGCGGCAGCTCGCGAACCTCTCGGCGCCCGATCCGCGCCTGATCGTCGTTTCGCCCTACGACCGCGGCGCGATCGCGGATCTCGAGCGAGCCATTCGGGCCGCGAACCTCGGCTTCACGCCCAACAACGACGGCAAGATCATCCGCCTGCCGATCCCGCCGCTCAACGAGGAGCGCCGCAAGGATCTCGTGAAGCAGGTCAAGAAGATGGCCGAAGAGCACAAGATCGGGGTGCGTGACGCGCGCCGCGGCGCGATGGAGATGGTCAAGGATCTCGAGGACGACGGCACGATCTCGACCGACGACAAGCGCCGCGTCGAAAAGCAAGTGCAGGACCTGACCGACGAGTACGTGAAGAAGATCGACGACGCGATCGCGCACAAGGAAAAAGAAGTCCTGGAGGTCTGACTCGATGCAGCGCGACTCGCGCAGCGCAGCAGCACTCACCTCGCACGCCTCACCGCGCGCGAGTCTGCGACGCGCGCAAAGCCCCGCGAATGCCTCGTCGTCCGCACGCTCGCTCGCTCCTTCAACCCAGCACCCTGCAGCGACCTGCGCGACCGGCGGATCAGCGGCGGCGCAGCCGCCCGCTGCATTCGCTGAGCGCAGTCGCGCAAACCCCAGCGCCTCCTCCAGGCGAGCGCTCTCGTGATCGAACTACGCCCTGACCGAATCCCGAGCCACATCGCAATTATTATGGATGGGAATGGGCGCTGGGCCGAGAGCCGCGGCCTCCCGCGCACGGACGGCCACCGCGCGGGCATGGAGACAGTCCGCGCCACCGTGCGCGCCGCCCGCGAACTGGGCGTGCGTTGGCTCACGCTCTACGCCTTCTCCTCCGAGAACTGGAACCGCCCGAAGGCCGAAGTCGACTTGTTGATGCGCCTGCCCGAGGAGTTCTTCGAGCAGGAACTCCCCGAGGCGATCGCGAAGAACGTGCGCATCCTCGCGATCGGCAAGCGCGATCGCCTGCCGCTCGGCGTGCGCCGCTCGCTCGAGGACGCGATCGCGCGCACTGCGCATAACACCGGCATGCGCCTCGTGTTCGCGCTCAGCTACGGCGGGCGCGGCGAACTGGTCGAAGCCGCGCGGCGCCTGATGCGCGACGCGGATCTCGGCCGCATCACGCCCGACGCGCTCACCGAGAAGTTGTTCGCGCAGTACCTCGACGAGCCCGAGATGCCCGATGTGGACTTGCTCGTTCGGACCGGCGGCGAGTACCGCGTCTCGAACTTCCTGCTCTGGCAGATCGCTTACGCCGAGATTGTGACGAGTGCCGAGATGTGGCCCGCGTTCGGGCGCGCGCAGCTCGAAGCCGCGATCGCGCAGTATCAGGGCCGCGAGCGGCGCTTCGGCCTCACCAGCGCTCAGGTTCGAGGCGGGCAGGGCGAGCCCCAGGGCGAGGCGTGAAGCGGCTCGCGCTGCTTGGCAGCACTGGCTCGATCGGCGAGCAGACGCTCGCGGTCGCCGCCGAGTTTCCCGAGCGTTATCAGGTGGTCGCGCTCGCGGCGGGCAAGCAGATCGAAAAGCTCGCGGCGCAAGTGCAGCGCTTCCGGCCCGCGCTCGTTGCGGTCGCCGATGACGCGGGCGCTCGCGGATTGCGCGCACGGCTCGGCCCGGGCGCGCCGGAGATCGCAGTCGGCGCGGCGGGCCTAATTGCTGTGGCCGAGGCGCCCGCGGATTGCGTCGTCTCCGGCCTGGTCGGCGCGCTCGGCCTCGCGCCCACGCTCGCCGCGATTCGCAAAGGCCGCGAGATCGCGCTCGCGAACAAGGAAGTGCTGGTGATGGCCGGCGCGCTGGTGCGCCGCGAAGTGGAGCGCGCGGGCGTAACACTTCTGCCCGTGGACTCGGAGCACAGCGGCGCGTTCCAAGCGCTCGCAGGGCATCGCCGCGAAGACGTACACAAGCTCGTGCTCACTGCGTCGGGCGGTCCGTTCCGCACCTGGAGCGCGGAGCAGATGGAGCGCGCCACGGTTGCCGAGGCGCTCAAGCATCCGAACTGGGCGATGGGCCCGAAGATCACGATCGATTCGGCCACGCTCGCGAACAAGGCGCTCGAGGTGATCGAGGCGCGCTGGCTGTTCGATCTGCCTGCCGAGAAGGTGGGCGTGGTCGTGCATCCCCAATCGATCGTGCACGCGCTGGTCGAGTACGTCGACGGCTCCGTAATCGCTCAACTCGGCATGCCCGACATGCGCGTGCCGATTGCGCTCGCGCTGGCGTGGCCCGAGCGGCTGCCGCTGACGCTGCCGCGCCTCGATCTCGCGCAGATCAAGCGCCTCGATTTCGAGTCGCCGGATCCGAAGCGCTTCCCGTGCCTCGACCTCGCCTGGGCCGCGCTCGCGGGCGGCGAGGCCGCGCCGGCTGTCTTCAACGCCGCGAACGAAGTTGCGGTCGCCGCCTTCCTCGCGGGCGAAGTCCCGTTTCCCGCAATCGCGCGCACCAACGCGCGCGTGCTGGAAGCGCACCTCGCGGCGGGCGGCGCCGCGCTCGGTAGTCTCGACGATGTACTCGCAGTCGATGCGGACGCCCGCCGCCGTGCCCGCGAGTGCGTGGAGGAATATCGGACGTGAGCTGGCTTCTCGACGGATTCAACGCGGTGTTTCCCGTGGTGATCGTGCTCGGCGTGCTCGTGACGGTGCACGAGCTCGGGCACTTCTTGGCTGCGCGCGCCTGCGGCGTGCGCGTGCTCAAGTTCTCGGTCGGCTTCGGCCCGACGATCGGCTTCGGGCGCTTCCGCCTGCGCTGGATGCAAGGCGGCACCGAGTTCGTGGTGGCGTGGATCCCGCTCGGCGGCTTCGTCAAGATGTTAGGGGAAAACCCTGGCGAGGAGGATTCGCCGGAAGCCCGCGCCGATCGCGCGCACTCGCTGCCGGCGGCATCGCTATGGCGCAAGCTCACGATCGTACTCGCGGGCCCGTTCGTGAATCTGGCGTTGCCGGTCGTGGTGTTCGTCGCGGCGCTGTGGGTCGGGCTCGACCGGCCTGCCGCGGTGGTCGGCACGGTCGAACGCGGGTCGCCGGCGGAAGCTGCTGGCGTGTTGCCGGGGGATCGCGTGCTCGCGGTCGATGGCGACAAAGTGCACGACTGGAGCGAAGTCGAGACGGGCATTCGCGCCCACGCGGGCAGCGAGCTAAGGCTCACGCTCGAGCGCGGCGGGGCGCAGCGCGATCTCGAGATTCCCTCGCAGCAGCGCAGCGGCATTGACGCGGCCGGCATCGCCGCGGCCGTGGGCTGGATCGGCGTGCATCACGAGCGGCAACTCGCGCTGCTCGCCGTGCCGTCACCTAACAGCCCGGCTGCGCGAGCGGGCCTGCTGTCGGGCGATCGCGTGATCGCGGTCGACGGCCTCGCGGTCGAAGCGTGGCACGAGTTCGCGGCCGCATACGCGCACGCGCGTGGCGAGGCGACGCTGCGCATCGAGCGCGCCCCCGATGCGGCGCCGAGCGAGCTGCGCGTGCCCGCGCTCGCCTCCCTCGACGAGCTGGGAGTAATTACGGCGGTAGTGGTGAGCCAGGTCGATCCAGGCACGCCGGCCGCGAAGGCTGGCGCAAAGAAGGGCGACCTCCTCGTCGCCATCGACGGCCACCCGATCGGCACGTTCCAGAGCTTCCGCGAATCGGTGCAGGCGAGCGAAGGGCGACCTCTCGCGGTTGCGCTGGTGCGGGGCGGCGTAGCGCACACGCTCCAGATCTCGCCTGAGAAGATGAAAACCGAACTCGTGCCGGGCGTGTTCGAGGAGATCTATCGCGTTGGCATCGGCGGCGCGCCGGGGCTCGCGGCCGGCGTGTTCGAGGTCGAGCGCATTCGCAACCCGCTCGCCGCCTTCCCGCGCGCGCTTGACAAGACCGAGATCGAGCTGCGGCGCTTCCTGACGGGCCTCGGCCACATCGTGGCAGGCCGCGTCTCGCGCGACTCGATCGGCGGCCCGATCGAAATCGCGCGCCAATCGAAGATCGCCTGGGATCTCGGTTGGACTTATTTCTTGGGTCTGTTCGTAATGATCAGCCTCAACCTCGGCATCCTGAACCTGTTGCCGATCCCCGTGCTCGATGGCGGGCAGGCCGTCATGTACACGCTCGAGGCGGCGCTGAAAGACCGCTTCACACTGCGCGCGCGCGAGATCGCGCAAACGGTCGGCTTCGCGATGCTGCTTACGCTCATGGCGTTCGCGCTTTACAACGACATCACGAAGCGCGTGATCGGCTTCTTTCAGGACCTCTAGGCGGCGCGTGGCGGCTCCGTTGTTATTGGCGATCGAGACCGCCACGCGCGTCTGCTCGGTCGCGCTGGCACGCGGCGGTGAGGTGCTGCACGTGCGCGCCAACAGCGACGCGCGGCTGCACTCCGAACGCCTGCTGCCGATGATCGACGCGCTGCTCGGCGAGGCTGGCGTGAAGCTCGCCGACGTAGAGGCGTTTGCGATCTCGATCGGGCCGGGCTCGTTCACCGGCCTGCGCATCGGGCTCGCGACCGTGAAGGCGTTTGCGCTCGCGGATGGGCGCCCGGTCGCGCCGGTCTCGACGCTCGCCGCGCTGTGTGCGAGTGCGGACGATGGACGGCGCACGGGCCCAGTCGCCGCGCTCCTCGACGCGCGCCGCGGCGCCTATTACGCCGCGTGCGTCTCGCGCGCCGGGCTCGCGCGCGGCGACGTGCTGGCAGACTGCGTGCTCACACCACGCGACCTCGCGACGAAGCTCCCGAACGGCGCGCACGTGGTGGTGGGCGAAGGCGCGCGCGAGGGCGCCGAGCAGCTCGCCGCGCTCCGCCCCGATCTCGCGCTGCTCACGCTCCACGACCTCGGTGCAAACGCAGCCAGCGTCGCGCGCCTCGGAGCGCAGCTGCTCGCCGAGGGCGCCGGCCGCGACGCCGCCGAGCTCGTGCCCGTCTACCTGCGCCGCGCCGAAGCCGAAGCACGCCGCACCGGCCTCGCCTTCGAGTAACGCCGCGCTGCGACGAACTACCCCGGGACGTTCCTCGACGAGTGAGACATGGGCGCTCGCATGCGGTCGCTTCCGGACAACGCGGCGCTTTCGTCGTGCAACGTCCCCATTCCTTTACACCCCTAGCGCGTTTCCGTAGCCTGCTCTCTTTCCCAAGCAAAACCGCGCGCTTGCGGCGGGAGGCGGAGACTTCAATGGCACTCAGCATCTACTACGACAAGGATGCCGATCTCGCGCGGCTCGAGGGCAAGATGGTCGCGGTCGTCGGCTACGGCTCGCAGGGCCACGCGCACGCGCAGAATCTCCATCACTCCGGCGTCAACGTGATCGTTGCGCTGCAGAAGGATTCGAAGTCGTGGCAGAAGGCGGAGGGAGCGGGGCTGCGCGTCGTAACGCCGAGCGAAGCCGCGCGCATTGCCGACATCGTGATGCTCACGGTGCCCGACGAAACCGCCGCGGATCTGTACAAGAGCGAGATCGCGCCGGGCATGCGGCCGGGCAAGTACCTCGCCGTCGCCCACGGCTTCAACATTCACTTCCAGGCGATCCAGCCCGACCCGAGCATCAACGTGTTCATGGTCGCGCCGAAGGGACCCGGCCACACGGTGCGTTCGAACTACGAGCAGGGGCGCGGCGTGCCTTCGCTGATCGCGGTGCATCAGGATCCGAGCGGCGACACCAAGGCGATCGCGCTGGCGTACGCGAAGGGCATCGGCGCAGGGCGCGCGGGGATCATCGAAACCAACTTTCGCGAAGAGACCGAGACCGATCTGTTCGGCGAACAGACCGTGCTGTGCGGCGGGCTGGTGGCCCTAATGACCGCGGGCTACGAGACGCTGATCGAGGCCGGTTACGCGCCGGAGATGGCGTACTTCGAGACGATCCACGAGGTGAAGCTGATCGTCGACCTGATCTACGAAGGCGGCGTCGCGAACATGCGCTACTCGGTCTCGAACACCGCCGAGTACGGCGATTTCACGCGCGGGCCGCGCATCGTCGACGAAGCGACCAAGGCGCGCATGAAAGAGATCCTCGGCGAGATCCAGCGCGGCGAGTTCGCGCGCGAGTTCATCCTCGAAAACAAGTCCGGCAAGGTCGCCTTCAACGCGATGCGCCGCCGCGCGGCGGAGCACCCGATGGAAGAGGTGGGCGCGCGTCTGCGCAGCCTGATGCCGTGGCTGAAGGAAAACCAGCTTGTCGATCGCAGCAAGAACTGAGCGATCGCAGCGCGGCCCCGCTGCGCGCAGTTAGGGAAGCCGATGGCGGACGCGCAGAATCCGGAGTTTCAGGAGCGCCTCACGGGCATCGTCGCGCCCGAGGCGTTCTTCTTCGGCGCGCCGCTGGCGCTCGCGGGCGGCTTCGCGTGGGGCGCGGGCGCCGTCGCCTTCGCGCTGCCGCTCTGGGCGCTCGCGCTCTTCGTCGTCTCGTTCTTCCGTAATCCCTCGCGCGAGATCCCGCCCGGTGACGGCGTGGTCGTCTCGCCCGCCGACGGCCGCGTGATCGACGTCGCCGAGATCGAGACGGCGCCGGGCGAGAAGGCGCTGCGCATCGCGATCTTCCTGAGCGTCTTCAACGTGCACGTGAACCGCGCGCCGCTCGCGGGCAAAGTGATCGCGATCGAGCGCACGGGCGCGAAGTTCCTGGCCGCGTTCAACCCCGCTGCCGAGACGCTGAACGTGCGGCTCGATCTGACGCTCGAGACCGCTGGCGGTACGCGCATCCGCGTCGCGCAGATCACGGGCCTAATTGCTCGCCGCATCGTTTGCCACGCGCAGCTCGGCGAGCAGCTCGCGAAGGGCACGCGCTACGGAATGATCCGCTTCGGCTCGCGCACCGATGTGGTGCTGCCGCTCGGCAGCAAGCCGCGCGTCGCAAAAGGCGAGCGCGTGCGCGGTGGCAGCAGCGTGCTCGCGGAGTTGCCCGAGGGAACGCGATGAGCGAAGCGCAGCCGCCGCAAGCAGCACCGGAGCCCCGGCCGCGCTTCGGCGGCTGGCGCACGCGACGCAGGCGGCGGCGACGCTCGCGCGCGGAACGCCAGCGCGGCTTCGTCACGATCCTGCCGAGTCTTCTAACAACCGGAAACCTCGCCGCTGGCTTCTGGTCGATCACGCTCTCGATGCACGGCGAACTCGAGCGCGCGGCGCTCGCGATCATGATCGGCGGCATCTTCGACGCCGCCGACGGCCGCGTCGCGCGGCTCGCCAACGCCACCAGCCGCTTCGGCGCGCAGTACGACTCGATCTCCGACACGGTCTCGTTCGGCGTCGCGCCCGCAATCCTCGCCTACGCCGCCGCCTCGCTCCCGCAACTCGGCTGGGCGGGCTGGGTGATCGCGTGCCTGTACACGACCTGCGCGGGCATGCGCCTCGCGCGCTTCAACGTCTCGGCGGGCCGCTTCCCCGATCGCTTCGACGGCCTGCCGTCGCCGCCTGCCGCCGGCATGATGCTCTCCTCGGTCTGGTTCGGAATCTGGCTGCGCGAGCGCGGGTTTCCCATCGACATGCCGCCGTGGCTCGCGGGCATCGGCGTAATGATCGTCGCGCTGCTGATGGTGAGCCCAATTCCGTATCACAGCTTCAAGCACGTCAAGATCGTGCACCCGTATCGCGTGCTCGTGCTGTTCGTGATCGCGATCTTGGTTCTGTTGATCGAGCCGAAGGTGACATTCTTCTGTGTCGGCCTCGTCTACGTCGCGTCGGGCCCGGTCGAGTGGGTGTGGCGGCGTTACACGGGCCGCGCTCTCGTACCGCCCACCACGGATTCCTCGCAGCCCGCGCCGGCCCCGACCGGCCAAGGAGGCGCACTATGAGCGATGACAAGCGCATCAAGATTTTCGACACCACGCTGCGCGATGGCGAGCAGTCGCCGGGCTGCAGCATGAACCTGCCTGAGAAGCTCGCGATGGCGCGTCAGCTCGCGAGGTTGAACGTCGACGTGATCGAAGCCGGCTTCGCGATCGCCAGCGAAGGCGACTTCGAGGCGATCAAAGCGGTAGCTGCCGAGATCGGCAACGACATCACGATCGCGAGCCTCGCGCGCACCAGCGACCTCGACATCGAGCGCGCAGCCGCGGCGCTCGAGAGCGCGAAGCGACGCCGCATCCACACCTTCATCGCGACGAGCGATATCCACCTCCAGCACAAACTGAAGATGGGCCGCGAAGACGTGATGGCCGAGGTCGATCGCGCGGTGCGCAAGGCCCGCCAGTACACCGACGACGTCGAGTTCTCGGCAGAAGACGCGACGCGCACCGATTGGGATTACCTGGTGCAGATCTTCAAGCTCGCGGTCGCGGCGGGAGCGACCACGCTGAACGTGCCCGACACGGTCGGCTACACGACGCCCGTCGAGTACCACGAGCTGATCATGTACCTGCGCGCGCACATCCCGAACAGCGACAGCGTCACCTTCTCGCTGCACTGCCATAATGACTTGGGTCTGGCAGTCGCGAACTCGCTGGCCGCGATCCAGGCCGGCGCGCGGCAGGTGGAGTGCACCGTCAACGGCATTGGCGAGCGCGCGGGCAACACGGCGCTCGAAGAAGTCGTGATGGCGCTGAAGACGCGCCGCGACTATTTCGAAGGCCTCGACACGCGCATCAAGACCACCGAGATCTACCCGACCAGCCGCTTGCTCTCCTCGATCATCGGCGTGCCCGTCCAGCCTAACAAGGCGATCGTCGGCGATAACGCCTTCGCCCACGAGGCGGGCATCCACCAGCACGGCGTACTCCAGGCCGCGATCACCTACGAGATCATGACGCCGCAGTCGATCGGGCGGCCGAGCAACGAGCTCGTGCTCGGCAAACACACGGGCCGCCACGCGCTGAAGGAACGGCTCAAGGAACTCGGCTACGAGCTCGAGGGCGAGGAACTCGCGCGCGCTTTCAAGCGCTTCAAGGATCTCGCCGACCGCAAGAAGGTGATCTACAACGAAGATCTCGAGTCGATCGTCGCCGATTCGGTTGTTACAGAGGAAGGCCGCTTCGTGCTCGGCGACCTGCACGTGCAGAGCGGCACCTTCGCGACGCCGCAGGCCACCGTGCAGATCCTCGTCGCCGGCGAGGCGAAGAAGGCGACCGCGCAGGGCGACGGCCCGGTCGACGCGGTGTTCAAGGCGATCGTCGAGCTCACCGAGTCGAAGGGCGAACTGCTCCAGTACCAGGTGAAAGCCATTACGGGCGGCATGGACGCGCAGGGCGAAGTGACCGTGAGCCTCGGCGAAGGCGGCCGGCGCGTGATCGGTCACGGCGCGCACACCGACATCATCGTCGCGTCTGCGCGCGCCTACGTGCAGGCCGTCAACAAGCTCGAGTGGCACACGAAACGGCGCGACGCGAACGCGCCGCGCGGGATCTAGCCGAGAAACGCAAAAAAAGGGCCAGACCCCTTCTTGCGTTTCTCCTTCATGCAATCTGAGGAACGATTTTGTCCGAGCAGATTCTGGTTCTCCCTGGCGATGGCATTGGCCCCGAGGTCACGCGCGAAGCGCTGCGCGCGCTCGGCGCCGTCGCGAAGCGCTTTCACCTCTCGCTCTCGTTCGACGACGCGTTGATCGGCGGCTGCTCGATCGACGCGACGGGCTCGCCCCTAACAGACGCGGTCGTCGCGAAGGCGAAGCAGAGTCGCGCCGTCCTGCTCGGCGCGGTGGGTGGCCCGAAGTGGGACGCGATGCCGGTGGCGACGCGCCCCGAGCGTGGCCTGCTGCGCATCCGCAAAGAACTCGGCCTGTACGCGAACCTGCGCCCCGCGACGGTGTTCCCCGCGCTCGTAGGCGCTTCGACGCTGCGCCCCGAAATCGTGGCGGGCATCGACATCCTCGTCGTGCGCGAGCTCACGGGCGGCCTCTACTTCGGCGAGCCGCGCGGCCGCGCGCTCGTCTCGGGCAAACGCGAAGCCCGTAACACCATGGTCTACGACGAGGTCGAGATCGCGCGCATCACGCGCGTCGCGTTCGACGCGGCGCGGCTGCGCAAGAAGCACGTCACGCACGTGCACAAGGCCAATGTGCTCGAGACCTCGCAGCTCTGGGTCGAGGTCGTGAACGAGATCGCCAAGGAGTACGACGACGTCGAACTCGCGCATCAGCTGGTCGATTCGTGCGCGATGCTGCTGGTGCGCGAGCCGCGCCGCTTCGACGTGCTCGTCACCGAGAACCTGTTCGGCGACATCCTCAGTGACGAGGCCGCGATGATTACGGGCTCGCTCGGCATGCTGCCCTCCGCGAGCCTCGGCGCTGGCGGCATCGGGCTGTACGAGCCAGTGCACGGTTCCGCGCCCGACATCGCGGGCCAGGACGTTGCGAATCCGCTCGCCGCGATCCTCAGCGCCGCGATGTTGCTCGAACACAGCCTCGGCCACGCGCAGGCTGCACAGGCGATTCGCGACGCCGTCACCGCGGTGCTGAACGACGGCCACCGCACCGCAGACTTGTGCTTGCCCGGCGAAGAACGCCCGGCGCTCGGCTGCCGCGCCATGGGCGACCGCGTGCTCGCGAAGCTCTCGTGAGCGAGAAGCTATTACGGGTCGCGGTCGTGGGCGCGACGGGCACGCTCGGGCGCGAGTTGATCGATCAGCTGACGGAGCGCCGCTTCCCGATCCAAGAGCTGGTGCCGATCGCGTCGGATCACTCGCTCGGCGAAGCGATCGAATGGCTCGGACACGATTTGCCCGTGCACAGCGAGCACACCCTCAGCGGGCTCGATCTCGTGTTCCTCTGCACACCGCAGGCCGCGGCGCTGCCGTGGCTGCGGGCTGCGCTGGTCGCGCGCGTTGCCTGCATCGACCTAACAGGCGCGAGCGCGGTGCAGGAGGAGATTCCGCTGCTCGACCCGGATCGCGCGCCGAGCGCCGCGGCGCTCGCGTCGCCGGTGCTCGCGGTGCCCGCGCCCGCCGCGCTCGCGCTCGCGCGCGTCGTCACGGCGCTGCGGGGTTCTTCCGCCGTGCAGCGCGTAATCGCAACGGTCTGCGAGTCGGCGTCCTCCGCCGGGCGGGCGGGTATCGACGCGCTTCAGGCCGAGACGGTGGCGCTGTTCGCCCAACAAGATGCGCCGGAAGAGAGCCCGTTCACGCATGGCGTCGCGTTCGATTGCCTCGCAGCAACGGGGCCGATCGGCGTCGGCGACCAGAGCGCGAGCGAGGCCGCAACGCTGCGCGATTTCGCGCGCCTCGCGCCGGGCGTGCGCGCGGCGGTCAGCGCGCTGCGCGTGCCCACCTTCGCGGGCCTCGGCGCGCAGGTTGCGCTCGAACTCGAGACGCTGCTCCCGATCGACGCGATCGAGAAGCTGCTCGAAGAGGCGCCCGGCACCCGCATGTTCGGCGCGCCCGCGGGCCCCTCGATGCGCGACGCCGCGGGCGAGTACGACGTGCTCGTGGGGCGGCTGCGCCCTGACCCGACGCGCGTGAACGGCGTGCTGCTCTGGCTCGCGCTCGATCCCGTGCGCATCGCGGCGCAAGCGGCGGTGCGGCTCGCGGAGCTGCGCAGCGCGCGCTGACTCGACGTTCTCCCGATGCCCACCTTCAAGCTTACGCTCGAATACGACGGCGCTGCGTTCGCCGGCTGGCAGACGCAGCGCGAGGGCCTGCGCACCGCGCAGGGGGAGCTGCTGCGCGCACTCATGGAGATCGCCTCGGGACCCGTGCGCCTGATGGGTGCCGGGCGCACGGATCGCGGCGTTCATGCCGAGGGGCAGGTGGCGTCCGCCGTTCTCGATACGCGACTCGACGCCGAGACGCTGCGCCGCGCCCTCAACGCGAAGTTGCCGCCCGATCTCGCCGTGATCTCGGCAGAGCTCCGCCACGAGAGTTTTGACGCGCGCCGGGACGCCCTCGGCAAGCGCTACCGCTACCAGCTCTGGAACGGCGAGCTGCCCTCTCCGCTGCGCGCGCCGCGCTTCCACCACGTGCGCGAGCCGCTCGATGTCGCCGCGCTGCAAGCCGGCGCCGCGCTGCTCGTAGGCAGCCACGATTTCGCGAGCTTCCGAGGCGCAGGCTCCGCTGTGAAGACCAACCTGCGAACGCTCGAGCGCATCGACGTCCTCGGCGCGGCGGGCGCTGAGATCCGCATCGCGTTCGAGGGCGACGGCTTCCTGCGGCACATGGTGCGAAACCTCGTCGGCACGCTGCTCGAGATCGGGCTCGGGCGTCGCCCGGCTGCCTGGGCCTCGGAGGTGCTCACGGCCCGCGACCGAGCGGCTGCGGGGCCGACCGCCCCGGCCTGTGGCCTCACGCTCGAGTTCGTTCGCTACGCCGACGCCGCGGAAAGTGCAGCCAGACCCACGCCTTGAGCCCGGTTTTTTCGTTGACGCTCCGAAGGGCCTTGGCTATCCAACGCCGCTCGCGCGGGCTGGCCTCGTGGCTTGTCCGCGCCCTTCGTTTTCAGGGTCTTCGTGTACTGCGCGGACGCCCGAGCCGGGAGATCGAATCCATGGGTGCCCAAGCGCATCGCGCCACGAAGAGTGCGCGTGCCGAAGATGTCGTTCGACGTTGGTTGCTGGTCGATGCCGAAGGCCAAGTGCTCGGTCGGCTTGCGACTCGCATCGCCTCGATCCTGCGCGGCAAGCACAAGGCGATCTTCACGCCGCACGTCGATACCGGCGATTTCGTGATCGTGATCAACGCCGAGAAGGTGAAGCTCACGGGCAAGAAGCTCGCGGATAAGAAGTACATCCGGCACACCGGCTGGCGCGGCGGCATCAAGAGCGCGACCGCGGGCGAGATCCTGTCGGGCCCGCACGCCGATCGTGTCATGCAGCAGGCGGTGCGCGGCATGCTCCCGAAGAACCATCTCGGTGAGAAGATGCTCGACAAGCTCAAAGTCTACGCAGGCCCGAAGCATCCCCACGATGCGCAGCGGCCGGAGGTGCTCTCGCTTGGCTGATCCGCGACTCCCCGAGATTCACACGAAGGCGCGCACCACGGGCCGCCGCAAGACTTCGATCGCGCGCGTGCGCCTTCAGCTCGGCACTGGGCAGTTCACGATCAACGGCCGCACGCTCGAGGATTACTTCCCGCGCGAGACGCTGCGCACCTTGATCAACCAACCGTTCGATGCGGTCGGCGCGATCGGCCGCTACGACGTGATCGCGAACATGGTCGGCGGCGGCGTCGCCGGGCAGGCCGGCGCGCTCCGCCACGGCATCGCGCGCGCACTGCTGGTGCTCGATCCTGCGCAGCGTCCGCCGCTGAAGCGCGCAGGCCTCCTGACCCGCGATTCGCGCGAGGTCGAGCGCAAGAAGTACGGCCAACGCGGCGCGCGTGCGAGGTTCCAGTTCTCGAAGCGCTAAACGAAGCGAGCGCTCGAAGTTTGATGAAACGCGAGGCTTCGGCCTCGCGTTTCCGTTTTGGGATGACGTGGTGAAGGGGATGCGATGAAGGCGGCGATTCTCGGGGCGAGCGGGTACTCGGGGCTGGAGCTGATGCGCATTGCGCTGCGCCACCCGAAGCTCGAGCTGGCGGCGGTGACTTCCGAGCAACGCGCCGGGCAGCTGGTGGGCGACGCATTCCCGGCGCTGCGCGGTCTCACCGATCTCCGCTTCGAGGCGATGGACGCAGCGAAGATCGCGGGCCGCGTCGAAGTTGCGTTCTCGTGCTTGCACCACGGCACTGCGGCGTCAGCGGTCACGACGCTGCGAAAGGCTGGCGTGCGCGTGGTCGACCTCTCCGCGGACTTTCGGCTGCACGATCTCGCGACGTACGAGAAGTGGTACGGCGTGCACAAGCAGCCCGAGTTGTTCGGGAAAGCGGTGTTCGGGTTGCCCGAGCTACACCGCGAAGAACTGCGCGACGCCGAGTTCATCGCCGCGATCGGCTGCTTCACGACCTCGGCGCTGCTGCCGCTGCTGCCGTTCCTGCGCGCGGGCCTGGTCGAGCCGTCGCCGGTGATCGTCGATGCGAAGTCCGGCGTGTCGGGTGCGGGACGAACGCTCGACGACCAGTACTTGTTCGCCGAGCTCGACGGCAACGTGAAGGCCTACAAAGTGGCCAACCACCGCCACGTCGCCGAGATGGAGCAGGAGGCGAGCCGCGTCGCCGGCAGCACGATCGGCATTACCTTCGTGCCGCAGCTGCTGCCGGTGATTCGCGGCATCGCCACCTCGGTGTACCTGCGCCCGAAGGCGAAGCTCAGCGCCGCCGACGCGCGCGCCGTCCTCGCCGAGGCCTACCGCGACGATTTCTTCGTGCGCGTGCTCCCGCTCGGCGAAGCGCCCTCGCTCGCGAACGTGCGCGGCAGCAACTTTTGCGACGTCTCCGCGTTCGCCGACGAGCGCAACGGCACGCTGATCGTGCTGGCAGCGCTCGACAACCTCGTGAAGGGCGCGTCGGGGCAGATGGTGCAGTGCCTGAACATCGCGATGGGCTTTGACGAACGCGAAGGGCTGCTCGCAGCGCCGCTGGCCCCGTAGTACGCAATGGGATCGCGGGCGTAGCCAATCAATCTTTGCGCTGATAGATCCGGATGCCGCCGATCTTCGCGAGCAGCTCGTAGCGCTCTGCTACGAACGCCCGAAGCCGCGGGAAATCCCCGAACGGATCCGGTTCGTAGGACGGCCCGACGCAGATCTGCCGCGGAGGATCGCGCTCCAGGCCGGCCAGGTATTCGTCTCGGTAGCGGTCCGATACGGCCCCACCCCGAATCAGCGGCAGCGAAAAGATGAAGCGTGAGGCGTTGCGCCGGTCGGCCAAGAACGCGATTCCCGAAAGATTCCCGTAGAACGCGATGGTGTCGCCCGCGGATGAGTTTTTCCGCACGACCTCGACAGCTTCCGCGACGTCTCCGGCGTCGTACCCGAAGCGGCTGTGATTGCCGTAGTAGTCCGCGAGCCGATCCACGCGCGCGACCACGCGGACCGCTCTCCAAACATCCCGGGCGGGAGACACGGCTGTCAGCGCCAGGAAACTGCAAGCCGAGAGCGCCGCAACCGCTCGCAAGGGGGTCGAGCGGGGACTCCCGACGGGGACGTGGCGAAACACGGCCCCAGCGCCGGCCGCGGCCAGCGCGAGCAAAGGAGGAAGGACCGGGAGCCAGTGATAAGTGAAGAATTGAGCCTGAGCCAAGACGCACAGGAACGCGAGAAGCGTCCATGCCAGCAGGAACCACTTCCAGGCTGGCGTGAGTATCGAAATGCGAGAGAGGCCGATCGCGATCAGCGGGTAGGCAGCCCACAAGAAAATTCGCGGCGTGATCGCCCGAGATTCCCCGGTCGTCACGAAGCGCAGGACGGCGATCGCGCTTGTCGATTTCCCGGCGCCCGCCGACGTGTAGCTGTCGAAAGCGAAGCGGAACCAAATATCGGTCAAGGCCTCCAGCGCCCCGTTCGTCGAGAGCCAGACCGCCGCCAAGACCACCGGTATGGCCGCCCCGAACGCTGTCGGCACAGCGGCACGAACGAAGGGCCGTAGGCTGTTTTGGGCGGCGCAGGCAGCAAGGATCGGAACCAAGCCGAAGAGACCGAAGAACGGCTTTAGCAAGAACGCCGCGCCGATCAGCGTGCCAGCGCCGAACAGCCGACTCGGTGCGGCGGGCGCATGCGACCCCAGCATCGCGGCTCCGATCACCAGAGCGGTCGCCCAGAAGTCTGGTTCGCTCACAGAAAACCACGAGAACGCTGCGTACGAAAGCGCGAATGCGAGCGCGGCCCACACCCCCACGACGCGGCTCGCGATCCTGCCGAGCAGCACCTTCATGAACGCTGCGGCAGCGAGCATCGCGAGCAGGTCGAGCACTCGGATGCCCCACATGTTGCGACCGAAGAGCGCCGCGCTCAACCAGACCGCGCAGTAAGCCAGTGGGCCCTTCATGTCCCAGGCGTCTCGATACGGCTGCCCACCGCGCAGCATCACGTCCGCGACCCCTGCGAACATTCCTTGATCCCAGCCGAACGGGAAGATCAGCGATGCGGCGGCCCACAACACGAGGAAGAAGAGCAGACCGACGGACGCGAGCGCGGCTAGGCGCTCGACTCGCAGGTCTCTCATCATCGCGTCCTCCGGGAGCTTCAGGTCGGGGCCATCGCTCGCAGGTGGGCGTACGTAGCCGAGCGCTCAGAGCGCATCCACACGCGAGTTGGGCGTAGGCAGAGCAATCTGTGAGTGCATTGACGCGTCCGCAGGCTCGGAGTAAACCGCGCCAGCTTCGGGGTGAGGCATCGAGTCGTCCCACCACATCGCGCAGCGTGCGAGCACGCGCGCGGACGTGTTGGGGGTCGTGGCGTGAGTTCGTACTTCGCCAACGATCCCACGGAGATCCGCCTCTCCGTTTCGGCGATCGTCTGGCGCGCGGCAGCTGGCGGCGAGCTTCTGCTGATGCAGCGCTCCGACAACGCGCATTGGGGCTTGCCCGGCGGCTACGTCGAACTCGGCGAGAGCGTCGCCGACGCGACTGCGCGGGAGGTGTACGAAGAAACCGGCGTGCGCGTCGAGATCGGGCGCCTCGTCGGCGTCTACTCGGATCCCGCACGCCAAGTGATCGAGTACGCGGACGGCCGCCGCGTCCACGCGATCAATTTGTGCTTCGAAGCGCGCGCGACCGGCAGCGGTACGGCAACCACGCCAGACGAAACGCTCGCCACGGGCTACTTCGCCGCGAACGCGTTGCCTGCGCCGTTCGTGCCGATCCACGAGATTCGAATTCGTGATGCGCTGACCGGCGCGCCGTTGGCCGCAGTGCGATGATCCACACGGGGGAGAACCGATGAACGCGCGCCCGAAGAAGTTCATCTTTGTTACTGGCGGTGTGCTGAGCGGCCTCGGCAAAGGGCTCTCGGCCGCGGCGATCGGTGCGCTGCTCGAAGCGCGCGGCCTGCGCGTCGGCTTCCTCAAGCTGGATCCGTACCTCAACGTCGACCCCGGCACGATGAACCCGATCCAGCACGGCGAGGTCTACGTCACCGAAGACGGCGCTGAGACCGATCTCGACCTCGGTCATTATGAGCGCTTCACCAAGTCGGTGACGGGCCAGGTGAACAACGTCACCGCCGGTCGCGTGTATCACACCGTAATCACCAAGGAGCGCCGCGGGGATTACCTCGGCGGCACCGTGCAGGTGATCCCGCACGTCACCGACGAGATCAAGTCGCGCATCCACAAGGCCGCCGAGGCGCCGGATCTGCTGATCGTCGAAGTCGGCGGCACGGTCGGAGACATCGAGGCGCTGCCGTTCCTCGAGGCCGTGCGCCAGCTGCGCGCCGAAGTCGGGCGCGACAACGTTTGTTATGTGCACCTCGCGCTCGTGCCGTTCGTGCCGACCGTGGGCGAGCTGAAGACGAAGCCGCTCCAGCACTCCGTGAAGGAACTGCAGGCACTCGGCATCGCGCCCGACGTGCTGCTCTGCCGCACAGATCGCTTCCTGCCGCGCTCAGTGAAGGCCAAGATCGCGCTGTTCTGCAACGTCGACGAGAACGCGGTGATTACTGCCAAGGACGTGCAGCACCTCTACGAAGTGCCGCTCGCGTTTCACGACGAGGGCCTCGACGAGAAGATCACGCGCGTGCTCGGCATCTGGACGGGCGAGCCGCGACTCGAGGCCTGGGAGCGCGTGGTGCACGCCGTGCGCAACCCCGAGAAGACGATCCGCATCGGCATGGTCGGCAAGTACGTGAATCTCTCGGACTCGTACAAGAGCCTGAACGAATCGCTGCACCACGGCGGCATCGCGCACAAGACCCAGGTGGTGATCGAGTACTTCGATTCCGAGAAGCTCGACAACACCGACGCGCTCGCCGGCCTGCACGGCATCCTCGTGCCCCACGGTTTCGGCTCGCGCGGCGTCGAGGGCAAGATCGCGGCGGTGCGTTACGCGCGCGAGCGGCGCATCCCGTACTTCGGGATTTGTTACGGCATGCAGATGCTGGTGATCGAGTTCGCGCGCAATGTGGCGGGCCTCGAGCGCGCGAACAGCGCCGAAGTCGACCCCGATTCGCCGAACCCGGTGATCGACCTGATGCCCGAGCAGCGCGCGAAATCCGAGAAGGGCGCAACCATGCGTCTCGGCGCCTACCCGTGCACGCTGCGCCCTGGAACCAAGGCCTTCGAAGCGTACGGCGTGAGCGAAATCAGCGAGCGCCACCGCCACCGCTACGAGTTCAACCCCGACTTCCGCGATCGCCTATCGCGCGCGGGCCTCGTGCTGTCCGGCACCTCGCCCGACGGCCGCCTGGTCGAGATCGTCGAGCTAGCCGATCACCCGTGGTTCCTCGGCTGCCAGTTCCACCCCGAGTTCAAGTCAACGCCCTTCGTGCCGCACCCGCTGTTCGTCGCGTTCGTGGGCGCGGCGGTGTTGGAGATGGAGCGCAGCAAGCCGCGCGCGTAGCGGGCCCCGGGGCGAGCGAAGATCCAAGGCGGGCCACGAAATTTCTGTCGATTCGCGCGCGCCGCGCTCGTCGTGTTCTCGAATCTCCACCCGAGACGAGAGGAACGACGATGCCGAAGTACATGCTGCTGATCCTGGATCCGCCGACGCTCAGCGAGGCCGCTGCCGCCGCAGCGGGCTCCGGCATGGCGGAGATGGGCCGCTTCGCTGGCGAACTCGCGCAGCAGGGCAAGATGAAAGACGCCGCGCCGCTCGGGCCTAGCAAGAAGGCGAGGGTGGTCCGGCGCGACAAGAAGGGGAAGGTGTCGGTGACCGACGGCCCCTTCACCGAGGCCAAGGAGTGCGTCTCGGGTTATTTCGTGATCGAGGCGAAGGACCGGCGCGAAGCCGTGGCGATCGCGAAGAAATGCCCGCATCTCGCGATCGGCGGCATCGAGGTGCGTGACATCATCGAGGTGTGAGCGCACCGCGGACGCCAAGCCTCTGCGAAGCAGACTTCGCGCGCCTCTACCGCGCCGAGCACGGGCGCGTGCTCGCGACCGTCGCGCGCGTAGCGGGCGATCTCTCGCGCGCCGAAGAGTTCGTGCACGAGGCGTGGCTGCGCGCGCTCGAACGCTGGCCGCGCGAGGGCGTCCCTGACAAGCCCGGCGCGTGGCTCGTGACGGCGGCGCGGCGGCTCGCGATCGACGCGTGGCGGCACGCACAGCTCGCGCGGCGCGAAGCCGCGTGCGAGCCCGCGCCACCCAGCCCGCACGAAGCCGAGGCCGCGCTGCTCGACGAAGCGCTCGCGCCTGAGTTGTTACGAGACGACCCGCTGCGGCTGATGTTCACCTGCTGTCACCCGCTGCTGCCGCGCGAGGCGCAAGTGGCGCTGACGCTGCACACGCTCGGCGGCCTCAGCGTGCCCGAGATCGCGCAGGCGTTTCTCGCCGAGGAGCGCGCCATCGCGCAGCGCATCGTGCGCGCGAAGCGCACCTTGCGCTCGCGCCGCGTTCCGTTTCGCGTGCCGAGCGCGTACGAGTTACCCGAGCGTCTGCCAGCTTTGCTGGAGGTGCTCTACCTGATCTTCAACGAGGGCTACGCCGCGAGCGCAGGCGACGCGCTCGTGCGCACAGAGTTGTGCGACGAAGCGCTGCGGCTCGCGAGCCTCGTGGCCGACGCGCTGCCCTCCGCCGAGGCGCTCGCGCTCGTCGCGCTGTTCGAGCTGCAAGCCTCGCGGCTCGCGGCGCGCAGCGACGCCCACGGCCGCGCGCTGTTGCTCGAGGAGCAAGACCGTGCGCGTTGGGATCGCGCGCGTATAACAGCCGGCCTCGCGCGTCTCACTGCCGCACGCCGCGCGCCGCGACCGGGCGCGTTCGTGCTGCAAGCCGAGCTCGCCGCGTGTCACGCGCGCGCAGCGAACTTCGCCGCCACCGACTGGCGCCGCATCGTCGCGCTCTACGACCGCCTGTTCGCGCTGCACGCTTCGCCGGTGATCGCGCTGAATCGGGCGATCGCACTCGGCTTCCGCGACGGCCCGGCCGCGGGCCTCGCCGCACTCGCCGCGTTGCGCTTCGACCCGCGCCTGCGCCGCTACCCGTGGCTGCCCGCCGCCCGCGCCGACTTGTTGCGGCGCGCCGAGCGCTGGCGCGAAGCTGCCGACGAATACGCGCGCGCCGCGCTGCTCATGAGCAACGCCAGCGAGCGCGCATTCCTCGCTGAGCAGCGCGCCGAATGCCTGCGCGCCGCGGCTTGCGAGCGCTGAGCACGTCGCCTACAAACCGCCGCTTCCCGCGCGATTCGCTTGATAGGTCGGGGCGTTAGCTCAGTTGGTAGAGCGCCGTGCTCACACCGCGGAGGTCACAGGTTCGAGCCCTGTACGCCCCACCACGGCCGCGGCCAACGCGGCCCCAGCCATCCTCGCGCGCGTCACTCGACGGCGAGGATCATGCGCCCGAACGTCTGCGAGGCATCCACCTCGTCGACGCACTCCGCCCAGCGCTCGAAGCCGCCGCGCACGATCTTTTCGGCGCTCTTCAGCTTGCCCTCGGCGAGCGCTCGACTCATCCTCGGCGGGCCAACGCCCACCGAAGGACTCGACCGCGCTCACCGCATCCACAGGTCGCCAACAGCGGGGTAACGACAGCGTGTCCACGAAAGACCACGAACAGGTCTCGATTTATCCGTTCTCCACGGAGAAGCGCGAGGAGCTCCTGAGCAAGGCGCGGGAGTGCGTCTTCAACTGGGCCACGAAGGACGGCTGGCCCGTGGGCGTCGTGCATGCGTTCGTCTGGCACAAGGGGCGCGCATGGATCACCTGCGGCTCGCATCGGCACCGCGTCGCTGCGCTTCGCCGGGATGCGCGTTGCTCTGTGGTGGTGAGCGGGATCGCTGCGCCCGACGGCCCCAACGGCGCGATCACGATCAAGGGCCGCGCCGTGATTCATGACGACCCAGAGACCAAGCGCTGGTTCTACCCCGCGTTGGCGCGCGGGCCTTATGGGCGTGCGGGAGGAGCACTCACGCCCGAGGCAGAAGTCCAAGCCAGGGCGTTCGAGGAACGGTTGGATTCGCCGCTGCGCGTGGTCATCGAGATCGTTCCGGAGAAGTTCATCGAGCTCGACAGCGACAAGATGGCGAAGGACTCGGCCGGCCAGCTATCGGACCAGGAGCGCGGGCCGCTGCTCGAAGCGGACGCCAAGCGCATGCCGCAGGAGTTGAAGCGTCTCGGCATCGACTGAGGAGCCACTATGCCCTCCAAGCGCGCTACCTCACGCGCTGGCGATGCGACAGACTCCCGGGGCGAGACGCGCCCGCAGTCGGCCCCGGCATCGATCACCTACCCACGAATGAAGAGCGCCCAATGACCGAATCAGCTGTTAGACAAGAACTCGACACCTGGCCGGAGCAAACGACTCGCGGCAATCGGATCCTCGGGAGCCGCTACACGTCGCAAGAATTCTTCCGCGAGGAGTGGGAGAAGATGTGGACGAAGGTCTGGCTGCTCCTGGGCCGCGAGTCCGAGTTGCCGACGCCCGGCTGCTGGCAGTTGGAACCTGTCGGTGCGGAAGAGATCCTGATGGTCCGTCAGCAAGATGGCGGCGTGAAGGCGTTCTACAACGTGTGCCAGCACCGCGGGAATCCGCTGGTCGACGCGCCGAAGGGCAGCACGCGCCGCTTCGTGTGCAAGTACCACAGCTGGGTGTTCGCGCCGGATGGGCGGCTCACTTTCGCTCCGGACCGCGAGGATTTCGCGGAGGGGAATCCGTGCGGCAAGGTGAGCCTGAAAGAGCTGCGCTGCGAGACGTTCGCAGGCTTCGTCTGGGTCAACATGGATCCCGACTGCGTGCCGTTGAAGACCTACCTCGGGCCCATCTGGAACGCGTGGAAGGCGCTCGACCTCGAGAACTGGAAGCGCGTCGAAGCGCGCTCGACGTCGCTGCCGTGCAACTGGAAGGTGGTTCTCGACAACTTCAACGAGTCCTATCACGTGCCCACCGTGCACATGGCCGCGACGCCCGAGACGGACCGCACCAAGGTCCGCGGCAACATCAACACCTATTACAAGGAAACCAAGTTCGACCTCTCCGACGAAGGCCACAACCGCATGGTGATGCAGGGCGGCTACGGAGTCGGACAGACGGACGCCGAAGGCAACATCCTCGAGCCGCTCGCTTCGTTGCTGCGCACGTGGGAGATCGATCCGGCGCAGTACAAGGGGAATCCCCAGGGCACGCGCGCGGCCCTGCAGGCGGCCAAGCGACGGCTCGGGCCGTCCCGCGGGTTCTCGCACTACGCGACGGTGCCCGACGAGCAACTCACCGACGCCTTCCACTACACGCTGTTCCCGAACTTTGCGGTGTCGGTGTGGTCGGACGGCTTCCACTTCTTGAGGGCGCGGCCGCACTACAAGGACTCCGAGCAGTGTCTCTTCGACAACTGGTGGTACTCGAGCCCGGCCTCCCTCGAGCACGGCGTGGGCGGCCCCCACGGCACGCGCAACCGGAGCGACGAGGAAGTCGCAGTCACTTGGGTGGACGCGGCGTCGATCGGCCCGGCCATCGAGGACGACGTGCGCGTATTCGTCACGCAGCAGCGCGGCTTCCGCTCGCGGGGCTTCGAGGGCGTCTACCTCTCCAGGCAGGAGACCCGAGTCCGCCGCTATCACGAGCTCATCGACGACTACATCGCGGGCCGCTTGCCGCTGAAGTGATGGCTGGGAGCTGGGGACCGCTCCCGCCCGCGGGCCGGCACGGACCGAGACAGCGTTGGCCTAATCCCGCTCGTGCTCGGCGCGCGGGCACTGTCCGCCGCGACGCGATCTCCGCGCGTTAACCCTCCCCGATCACTGGCGTTGGGCGTAGTGTGCGCGTGGAGCGTTGGAGTGAGCGATCTCGCGAAACGCGTGATGTGTGCTGCCGCGCTCGTCGCGGCGACGTTCGCGCCACTCGCGACTCACGCTCTTCCGCCGCGCCCGCCGAATCCGAACGAGCTGTTGCTGCGCGCGCGCACGCTCGTGCCCGCTGCGTCTCGCGCGAGCGCTGCAACGAAGCAGGGACGACACCTGCTGATCCAGTTCGAGGCGGGTCGTCAGAAGGAGGCGCTCGCGGCTCTGCGTGCGCGCAACATCCGCGTGCTCGAGTCGGTGCCGCGCAACGCGCTGCCCGCTTGGGTGCCTGCCGGTGTCGATCCGCTCGCGGCGCCTGGCGTGCGCTGGGCCGGCCCGCTCGCTGCGGGAGACAAGGTCTCGCTGCGGGCGGAATCGTTCGCGCGCCAGCTGCGTGTGCTCGTCGACGTGTTCCCCGATGTCGCGAAGCCCGCAGCGCTCGCAGCGCCGCGCGGGCGGGCGCGAGATTCCTAACAGCTACCTGCGCGCGACGACGCTGCGCGTCGAGATCGCGGCGAGTGCGCTCGGCGCGCTGACGCTCCCGTCGCTCGCGAGCAGCCACGACCGAGTGACCGAATGTCGCCCGTACTCGCGAGCTCGGGCACCTACTACCTCCGCATCTTCGGCGACAACTACGGCGACGCATACAGCTGCAGCTGGCTCACGGAGAACGAGCCTCCCCTGATACCGCCAGCGAACGACGACTTCGCGAGTCGCACACCGATGGGGCTTTGGGAGTCGGGCTACGGCGACACCTACATGGCGACGAAGGAGCCGGGCGAGGCTGAGCACGCCGGCAACCCTGGCGGCGGCTCGGTGTGGTGGAGCTGGACGGCGCCGAGCACCGGTGAATTCCGAGTCAGCACTCTCGACGCGTACCAATACCTCGACACATTGCTCGCGGTCTATCGAGGCGACCACGTCGATGCGCTGACGCTCGTCGCGGAGAACGACAACGACCAGGGGGCGCTCGGCAGCCAGGTCGTGTTCCGGGCGGCGGCGAACGAGACGTTCGCGATCGCCGTCGATGGCTTTGGGGGGCGAGGAGCCGTTACTCCATGGTCATCCAGGAAGTTCCTCCACCACCCGAGGATCCTCCTCCGCCTCCGCCGCCACCTCCTGCCCCTCCGCCGCCGGTCGACCCCGTGCGGGTTTCGTGGTCGAGCTTCAAGAGCAAGTGCAAGGCCAGCACGGGCACGTGCAAGGTCAAGGCGAAGCTGCTCGTGCAAAACCCTGGCGGCGGGCCCTCGACGCTGCAGATCAACTACCTGCTCTCGGACGACACCGACCAGCACGACGCGGAGGACGCGCTCGTTCAGGTCGTGCATGTCCCGAGCCTCGCGGCCGGTCGGGCGATGACGCTCAAGCTCAAGACCACCCTCACCGGAGTGCACGCGCCGCGCGGCAAGTACCTCATCGCAGTCGCGGTGAGCGATGGCGGGACGCTCTCGGCGCCGTTCGGGCCATTGCGCTGAGGTGACCACCGGGCTTCGCGACGTCCGCGCGCCGACCTCGCGCGATGGCGCAGAGTACTCGCTAGCCTGCTCGGCCTGCGTGGTCCCGTAGCTCAGTTGGATTAGAGCGCGAGCCTCCGAAGCTCGAGGTCATAGGTTCGAACCCTATCGGGATCACCACGCGGCCGGGATCACCACGCGGCGCCGCGGAGTTGTTACGTCAGGCCAGCCGCCCGTCCGCCATCGCGGCGCCCACTTCGTCCTCGCTCATCCCGCACAGCTCCGTTAGCACTTCGAGGTTGTGCTCGCCGACGAATGCGGGCGCGCAGCGGTAGGGTTCGAGCACGGCCGCGCCGAACAGCGCGGGGAAGCGCTCGAACGGGCGCTCGCCGAACACAGGCGACGCGAGCGCCCCGAAGAAGTTGCGCGCTGCTAGCTGCTCGTCGTCGCTGAACATGTGATGCGCGTTCTGCACGCGACCCGCGGGCACGCCGGCGCGTTGCAGCGCGGCCATCGCTTCGGCGCCCGTGCGCGCGGCGCACCACGCGGCGAGCGCGTCGCTGCCGCCGCCCGTCGCGCGCGCAAGCGCAGCCGCATCCGCGGCGTCGCGCAGCGTCACCGCGAGCTCGCCGTCGCTTGTTATGAACACGTCGTTCACGAGGAACGCCGCGTACGGGTCGGCGTTGCCCGTCGCCTCCGCAACGCGCTCGTTCGAGAGCACGTCCATTACGGCCGCGCCCACCATGTAGGCGCCTACCTCGAGCTGCGCGATGTCCACAAGCTGGCCCTCGCCGGTGCGCTCGCGCGCCTCGAGCGCGGCCAGCACGCTGAGCGCCGCGAGGCCGCCCGCGGCCATGTCGTTCAGCGCGTAGCCGACGCCCACGTCGTAGCGCCCCGGCGGGTTCGACAGAGCTGTTAGGCCACACAGCGCTTGCACCGTTGGCCCGTACGAGACCACCGAGTTCCACGGCCCCTCGTGCCCGCAGCCCGACATCGTCACGTAGACGAGGCGCGGGTTCCACGCGCGCAGCGTCTCCCAGCCGAGGCCCCAGCGCGCGAGCACGCCGGCGGCGTAGTTCTCGATCACGACGTCGGCGCGCTCGACCAGGCGCCGCATGATCTCGAGCGCGCCGGGCGCCTTCATGTCGATCGCGACGGAGCGCTTCGAGCGGTTGAAGGAGGCGAAGAAGCCCGACGCGGGGTCGTTGACGCTGGTGGCGCGGCTCTGGGTCTGGAGCTTTACGACGTCGGCGCCGAGATCGCCCAGCATGCGGCACGCGAATGGGCCGGCGAGCACCCAGCTGAAGTCGAGCACGCGTAGTCCTGCGAGCGGGCGCGCCTGCGGCGCTGCGTCACTCTTTCCCCGGGCGTCGCTTGTTACGGCTTCTCGCGGCGTCCACTCTGCGAGCACTTCCTCGAGAGCCCCGCGCACGGGCGCAGCCGGCGGCGGCGCGGGTGTCGCGCCGAACACGATCGGGAAGCGGCCGCGCCGGACCGCTGGCACCTCAGGCGTCGCCACGAACGCACCGCGGAAGGCGAGCTGCTCGTTCGCCTCGAGGTCGCGCACCGTCTGCACGTGGCCCCAGGCGAGGTGCCGCTTCTGCGCCTCGCGGAACAGCCAAGCCGCGTCGTGCCGCAGCGCGAACTGCGCAGCCAGCGCGACCAGCGCCGGCAGGTGCAGCAGCGTGACCGTCTCGCCCGGCGGCAGAAGTTCCTTCGCGCCGGGCACCTCCTCTTCGATCAGCCACTGGTGCAGCGCCGCCGGCGCGGGAGTCGGCGTGATCATGCACGCGCCGGTTTTCGCCGGCAGCACGAGATAGCCGCGCGACCAGTGCAGGCTGCCTTGGCGCGGCGCGATCTTCGCGAAGCCGGGCTGCAAATCTGAATAATGAAACTGGAACCACGGCTGCTCGATGCTCGCCGCCACCGCTTCCTGCGCCGACACGTCGACGAGTTGCCCGCGTCCCGTCGCGCGCGCCGTGCGCACACACGCGAGGCCCGCGATCGCCGCCGCGATCGCGGCCGCGGCGAAACTCTGGCGGCCCCACGGAACGATCGCCTGCTCGGGCGTGCCGCAGATCGAGAGCACGCCGCTCATCGCCGCGCTGACGAGATCGCTCGCGAGCCAGCCCGCGCGCGGCCCCGTGCACCCAAACGGCGTGAGGCTCACTTGCACGAGGCGCGGGTTCGCGGGCGCGAGATCTGTGTGATCGAGGCCGAGCGCTGCGAGGCGACCCGGTGCGCACGATTCGAGGATCAGATCCGCGCCGCGCGCGAGGCTGCGGTACGCGCTCGCGCCCTCGGCCGTCTCGAGGCGCAGCGGCAGTAGCCGTTTGCCCGCCTCGTACCACCAATCGAGCAGCGCGCCGCGCGCCGCGGCCTCGGGTGCGCGCATCGCCGGCCCGTGCGTGATGCCTGTGCCGTCGTGGACGCGCACGACTGTCGCGCCCATCTCGGCGAGCAGCTTGGTCGCGAAACGCCCGAGGTCGTCAGTCAGGTCGATGACGCGCAAACCCTGCAGCGGCCCCATGCGATGTGGTCTCCTCGAACGAAACAGAGGCGCGGTTCTAGCGCAGTGCGCGGCGCCTGCGTCCGTCGCCCCCTGTTTGTTACGGCCGCGCTGCCGGCCGGAATCTCCCAGCGAGGCCGAGCCCCGTTGCGCGGGTCTGCTGCGCGTGCTGATGTTCTTGCGATCGGCGGCGATCCGTCGCAAGGAGAAACCCGGTGCAGTTCAGCTTCACGGACGAGCAGGACGAGTTTCGGCGCGTCCTGCGCCGCTTCTTGCACGACAAGTCGCCGCCGGCGGAAGTGAGGCGGCTGATGGAGACGGAAACTGGCTGGGAGCCGGGACTCTGGAAGGAGCTGACGCAGACGCTGGGGCTTGCGGGCCTGCACGTGCCCGAGGAGTACGGCGGGCAGGGCTTCGGTTTCGTCGAACTCGGGATCGCGCTCGAAGAAACCGGCCGCGTGCTGCTGTGCGCGCCGTATTTCGCGTCGGCCGTGCTCGCGACGAGCGCAATCATGAACGCCGCCAGTCACGCGCAGAAACTGGCGCTGCTGCCGGGCCTCGCCGCGGGCGACTCGATTGCAACGCTCGCGTTCGCAGAGCCGAATGGCCGTTGGGACAGCACGGGCATCGAGCTCACGGCGACGCCCGCGGGCGGCGCGTTTCGCCTCGACGGCGTGAAGAGCTTCGTGCTCGACGGGCAGCGCGCCGACCTGATCGTGGTAGCAGCGCGCTCGAAGGGCTCGACGGGTGACGACGGCATCTCGTTCTTCACGCTCGCCGGCGATTCACCCGGCCTCGAGCGCCGCGGCTTGTCGACGCTCGACGCCACTCGCAAGCTGGCGCATCTCGAGTTCAGCGGCGCGCGCGCGGACCTAATAGGCGAACCCGGCGGCGGCGCGTTCGCGCTCGCGCGCACGCTCGACGCGGCCGCGATCGCGCTCGCAAGCGAGATGGTCGGCGGCGCAGAGCGCGTGCTGGAAACGGCCGTCGAGTACGCCAAGACGCGCATGCAGTTCGGCCGCCCGATCGGCTCGTTCCAGGCCATCAAACACAAGTGCGCGGAGCTCGTGCTCGAGGTCGAGCACGCGAAGTCTGCGGCCTACGCCGCGGCCTCGGCGGCGGCAGAGAATGCGGAGGATCTCCCGGCGCTGGCCTCGCTCGCCAAGGCCTGCGCATCCGACGCCTATCTGCGCGCGGCGACCGACAGCATTCAAATCCACGGCGGCGTCGGCTTCACCTGGGAGAACGACTGCCACCTCTACTTCAAGCGCGCGAAGAGCAGCGAGGCGTTTCTCGGGCTGCCCAGCGAACACCGCGAGCGCTTCCTTCAGCGCAGCGGGATCTGAGGAGTGATGCGATGAGTGCGATTACGGAAGAGGACGTTCGCAGCGAGGCCGGCGCGTGGCTCGCGAGCCACTGGAGCCCCGAGCTCGCGCTAAGCGAGTGGCGCAGGCGCCTCGCCGATTCGGGTTGGGGTTGCCCGAGTTGGCCCGTCGAGTGGCATGGCCGCGGGCTCTCGCTCGCCCTGGGCGACGTCGTTCAGCACGAGTTCAATCGCGTGGGCGCGCTGGGGATTCCGCAGGGCCCGGGCCCGACGCTCGCGGGCGCAACGCTGCTCGAGTACGCATCGGACGAGCAGAAGCGGCGCTTCCTGCGACCGATTATTACGGGCGAAGACACCTGGTGTCAGCTCTTCAGCGAGCCCGGCAGCGGCTCCGATCTCGCGGGCCTCACTACGCGCGCCGACCTCGACGACGACGGCGAGTTTGTGGTCAACGGCCAAAAGGTCTGGACGACCAGCGCGCATCACGCGCGTTATGGAATGCTGCTCGCGCGCTCCAACTGGGACGTGCCGAAACACCGAGGCATTACGTACTTCGTGATCGACATGCACCAGCCCGGCGTGGTGGTGCGCCCGCTGCGGCAGATGAACGGGCACGCATCCTTCAACGAGGTGTTCTTCACGAACGCGCGCGTCTCGAGCGCGAACGTGATCGGCGGCGTCGGCAACGGCTGGGCCGTCGCGCTGGCAACGCTCGCTCACGAGCGGCGCATGAACGATGTCCGGCGCGGGGCAGGGCCTGCGGCTACCGCTCGCGGGCGCGTCTACGACGAGTACCGCGCGGAGACCGCCTCGGTGATGGAGCCCTACAAGTGGTACCCGCAGCGTGCGGGCCGGCTCGATCTGGTGGTGGAGCGAGCGCAGGCGACCGGACGCGATCGCGATCCGGTCGTGCGGCAAGCGATCGCGAAGCTGCTGATCCTGGCTCGCACCGCTGAGTGGACCGCGCGGCGCGCGCGCGCGGCGCGCCTGTTAGGGCGCCCGCCCGGGCCCGAGGGTTCGCTCGGCAAGCTCGCGGCCAGTCACATTGCGCGGGCGTGCGCGGAAGTGCACACGCTGATTACGGGCGCCGCGGCGATGCTCGCCCGCGCGGATGCGCCGCTCGATGGCGTGATCGCCGAGGTGCTGATCTCGGTGCCGGCGGTCTCGATCGCGGGCGGTACGGATGAGATCCAACGCAACATCATCGGCGAGCGCGTGCTCGGCCTGCCGCGAGAGCCCGCCGAGGACGTCGGAAAGCCGTTTCGAGACGTGCCCAAGAATCTGGCGGGTTGAGCAGCGTCAGCGCCTGCCCGGGTGCCGCCGTGTGCCCGCCTAATAAAGCTTCACGATCGTGCGGCCCACGCTTTCGCGATTCGCCATCGCCTCGATCGCGGCGGGGATCTCCTCGAACTCGACAACCTTCCCGATCACGGGCTTCAGCTTCTTCGCGATCACGCCCTCTACGACTTCGCGCATGATCTTCGCGCCCAGGGAGTTCGGCACGAAGTTCCAGCCCATGCCGCGCTTCAGCATCTTCGTCGCGGATTCAGGCGCGTACGCGAGCAGCACGCCGCAGAGTTTCAAGTTGCCGGCCATCAGGCGGCGCGGCACCAGGAACTTCTCGTCGGCCACCAGCTTGTTGGAGGCGAAGCCCATCATCAGGTAGCGGCCGTTGTACGCGATGCAGTCGAGCGATTTCGCCATCACCGCTTCGCCGACGTTGTCGAACACCACGTCGACGCCGCGGTTGCCGGTCTCGTCCATCACGATTTGCGCGAAGTCGCTCTCGTTGTAATTGATCGCGACCTCGGCGCCGAGCTCGCGGCAGAGCTTCAGCTTCGCCTCGGAGCCCGCGGTGGCGAACACGCGCGCGCCGGCGTTCACGGCGAGCTGGATCGCGGCCGAGCCCGAGCCGCCTGCCGCGGCGTGGATCAGAACGCTCTCGCCGGCTGTTAGGCCCGCGCGGTCGAACAGGCCGAGCCACGCCAGGTGGAATGGGAAGTAGAGCGCCGCAACATCGGGCAACGGAATCGCGGCTGGCATCTCGAAGGCCGAGACCCCCGTGCAGACGGCGTACTCGGCGAAGCCGCCGATCGCGCCCTTCGGCATCGCGACGACGCGCTTGCCGAGCCATGCCTCGGCGCCCGCGCCGCACGCCGCAACGACGCCCATCACCTCCATGCCGGGGCTGTAGGGCAGTTCGTGGCGCACCATCATGTTGCCGCCGGTGATGCGCTCGAGGTCGTTCAGGTTGAGCGGGATCGCCTGCACGCGAACTAATAACTCGCCGGGCCCGGGCGCGGGGATCGGCACGCTGTCGAGCCGGAGCGCTTCGCGCGGGGCGCCGTAGCGGTGCGTCCGCCAAGCGCGCATGGCCGTCGGAAGGGTCGAGATCGGATCGGTCATGGCATCCACCCGGCGCCTGTTTACTCCACTTTCGCGAGCCGCCCGGCGAAATCTGGGAATGAACGCGGCATCCTCGCTCGGCGCCTACAACTGGCGCGCGGAGGCAGCGATGCAAACTGGCGTGACGAACCGGCGGAGTTTCTTGCAGCGGGCGGCGGCGCTCGGAGCGATCGCCTGGGCCACGCTCGCGGGTGCGAGCGCGGCGCGCGGCGACACGCCGGCAGCCAGTAACAACCCCACTGCAGCGGCTCCGCCAGCCAGTTCGAGGCTGGCCGAGTTCGGCTTCACCAAGCTGCTGGTTGCAGATCTCAATCGCAGCGCCGCCTTCTACGAGGCGGTCTGCGGCCTCGTGCAGTCGGCGCGCATCGACGGGGTGATCGGAGGGCGCAAGATCACCGAGATCGTGTATCCGCCGGCGGCGCCGGGTGGCGCGATGTTCGTGTTGCTGACCTACCACGGCACCGTGAAGCCCGCGGCGGATGAAGTCATGGTCGGCTTCAACACCACGGACATCGATGCATTTTTGGTTCGCGCGCGTGTTGCCGGCGGAACCGTGTTCGAGGGGCCGCGCACGCTTGCGGAAATGAAGCTGCGCGTGGCGTTCGTGAAGGACCTCGAGGGGCACATCATCGAAGTGCTGCAGGCGATCTGACGGCGTCGCTCGGCTGCACGTAGCCGGCGATCTGCTCACGCCAGACGCGATAGCCCGGACCCATTAGGTGCAGCTCGTCGTTCGAGAGATCGTCGCGGATCGAGCCGTCGCGCGCGTCGAGGAAGTGTGGGTAGAGGTCCACGAACGTTGCGCCGCCGCCCTGCGCGATCTCGCGGAGGCGTGCGTTCAGCGATTCGATGCGCGCGCGGTACTTGGCCGCGCGCGGCAGCACGCTCTGCACGAACAGCTGCGCTTCGGGTGAGGCTCCGCGAAGGCGAGTGATTATCACGGCGACGTTCTCGGCAATTTGCGTTTCGGGAACGCCGGCAAACAAATCGTTGGTGCCGATCAGCAGGAAGACCTGCGCGGGGCGCCGTTCGGAGACTTGATGGAGGCGCGCGAGCACGCCTGCGGTGGTGTCGCCGCCGATGCCTCGGTTCCGCGCGCGAGCGCCGGGGAAGACTTCTTCCCAGCGCCCGCCTTCGGTGATGCTGTCGCCGAGAAAGACGACGTCGCCGGGGTCGATCGCGAAGGCCTCGAAGTGCGACACGCGCTGTGCGTGTGCGGGCGTAATGAAAAGGGCGATCACGAAGCGCGTGCCGCCACCGAAGAAGCCACGCGATCGCGGCGATCACGATCAAGTTCGCAGCGACCGACAGCGCGATAAAGGCCTTTCGCAGCATCCCGCGTCTCCTCAGTGAGTTCAGCGCACCATACGCCGCGTGCCGGTCCAGCTGCTGGTCATCTGCGCTACGAACCCGCAGAGGCGAAAACCGGGAGAAGTTCCGTGGCCGATTCGGTGGAAGTCTTTCGCGGCGGTGTCGCCGTAATCACTGGCGCGGGTAGCGGCATCGGCGAGGGCCTCGCGCGCAGCGCCGCCAACGCGGGTGCATTGGTGGTGCTCGCAGACATCGCGCTCGATCACGCCGAGCGCGTGGCCAACGAGATCCGCGCGGCGGGCGGCAGCGCGCACGCGCTGCACGTGGACACCGGGGATGCCGCGTCGCTCGACCGGCTCGCGGCCGAAGTGCACGCGCGCTTCGGCGATGTGCGCCTGCTCGTGAACAACGCGGGCATCGAGACGATCGGCCTCGCCTGGGAACTCAGCGCGGCAGCGTGGGAGCGCATCGTGCGCATCAACGTGCTCGGCCCGATTCACGGCGTGCGCGCCTTCGCGCCGCGCATGCTCGCGGCGAAGCAGCGCGCGTTCATCGCGAACACGGCGTCGGTGGGCGCGTTCGGCATGATGCCGGTGCAGAACCCGTACGTGATGAGCAAGCACGCGGTGCTCTCGTTCACCGAGGGGCTGCGCATGGAGATGGAGCTCGTGGGCGCGCCCGTTTCGGTGTCGGTGATTACGCCGGGTCCGGTCGCGACGCGCATTTTTCTCGACGCGGAGCTGGCAGGCGAGGGTGCTGCCCAGCATCAGGCGAAGATGCAGGCGATGGTCGGCGCGGGCATTACGGGCCTCGAAGCTGGGCGGCGGATTCTGGCGGGCATCGCGGCGGGAGAGTTCTGGGTCTCGACGCACCCCGAGATGACCTCGGGCATGGCGGGCGCACGTGCGGAGCACCTCGCGAAGCTCGCGACGCCGGCACTCACGCCAGGGCTGCGCGCGCTGCTCGGCCCCAACAAGTGAGCGAAAGCGGCGAGGGAAAGCGGAGATGACGCAAGCGTGGGATCGAATCGTCGACGTGATCGTGGTTGGCTCTGGTGGCGCGGCGCTCGTGGCGGCGACGCTCGCGCGCGACGGCGGCGCCGAGGTGCTGGTGCTCGAGAAGGCGGAGCAGATCGGCGGCACGACCGCTGTCTCCGGCGGCGGCGTCTGGGTGCCGTGCAATGCGCACATGGCGGAGCTCGGTGTCGCGGATTCGCGCGACGAGGCGCTCGCCTACATCCGCGCGCTCACCAAGGGCAGCGAGCCCGACCCGGAGCTGATCGAGGTCTACGTCGATACCGCGGCCGCGATGGTCGCGTACCTCGAACAGCACACGCCGCTGCGCATGTTCGCGACGGCGAACTTCGCGGATTATTACGGGCCCTATGGAGTTCCCGGCGCCAAGCCCCAAGGCCGTTCGCTGGAACCGCGTCCGTTTCCGGTGGGCGCGCAGCTCAGCGCGTGGCGCGACAAGCTCGCGAGCCGCATTTCGATGGCGACGCTCGGCGGCAACACCACGCTCGAAGAGGACTTGTCAGGTAAGCCCGTCGATGCGAGCGAGATCGAGCGCAGGCAGCGCGAGGACATTCGTCCGAAGGGCGCGGCGCTGGTCGGCGCGCTGTTCAGGGGCCTGCTCGATCGCGGCGTCACCACCGAGACGGGCGCGCGCGTGCGCGAACTCGTGATCGCGGAGGGCGCGGCCGCGGGCGTGGTGTGCGAGCGCAGCGGAAAGCGCGAGCACATCGGCGCGCGCCAGGGCGTGGTGCTCGCCTGCGGTGGCTTCGAGCACAACGCGGAGTTCGTGAAGGCGTACATCGGCTACGCGCTGCATCCGCTCTCGCCGCCGAACAACGTGGGCGATGGGCTGCTGCTCGCCCAACAAGCAGGCGCGGCGCTCGCGAACATGGGCTCTTATTGGGGTTCTGGCGTGATGTACGACCCCACGGTCGTGGGCGCCGACGGCAAGCCCAGCGCGCAGTTCGATGTGGCGCGCGGCATGCCTGGCTCGATCGTCGTAAACCAGGCCGGCCAGCGCTTCGTGAACGAAGCTGTTCCCTACAACGAGTTCCCGCGCGCCTTCGGCACGTTCGACGCGGTGCAAATGAACTACGCGAACCGTGCGCCGGCTTGGCAGTTGTTCGATCACAAGCTGAAAGAACTGATGCCGATGCTCTCGATGAAACCGGGCGAGCCGCCGCCCGCGTGGGTCGCCTGTGCGCCGACGATTCGCGAGCTCGCGCTGCGCATTGGCCTCGACGCGAATGCGCTCGCGGCGACGGTCGCACGCTTCAACGAGCACGCCGCGCGCCGTGAGGATCCGGACTTTCGGCGTCACGAGATCGGCTTCCAGCGCGTCGCGAAGCCGCGCCCGCTCGACGTGCCGCCTTATTATGCGCTGGCGATCTGGCCGGGCGCACTCGGCACCAATGGCGGCCCGCGCATCGATGCCGACGCTCGCGTCACGCGCGCCGGCGGCGGTGTGGTGCCGGGGCTTTACGCGGCGGGCAACACCGCCGCGAACGCGTTCGGCTGGGCCTATCCGAGCGGCGGCGGCACGCTCGGCAACGGCATGACGTTCGGCTACCGCGCCGGCCGCCACGTCGCCCAACAACCACGGCGGCTGTGACTGCCACGTAACCCAAGGTCACGCCCGCAGATTGCTCGATGCCGAGCCAAGCAAGCGGCAGGGCGCGAGGCCGCAAGCGAAGCGCGCAGCGAGCCGCAGGCGAGCGAAGTCAGCCGAGGGGAACGCGGGTGCGCAGCACCCGCCGAAGCGCGCAGCGAGCCGCAGGCGAGCGGAGTCAACAAGGAAGACCGGAACTCTGAGCGTGCCTTGCGCGCTCAGAGTTCCGGCGCCCACGCCACGCCGTTGATGTGCGCCCCGCCATCCACGAACAGCGTGTTGCCTGTTAGGTAGCGGCAGTCCTCGGACGCCAGGAACAGCGCGACGCCCGCGATGTCTCGCTCCGGGTCGCCCATGCGTCCCATCGGATTCGCCGCGGCCATCGCCTGCGCAGTTTCCGGGTTCGCGTCATAGAAGGCCTGGTACGCCGTCGTCGCCGCGGCGGGGCAGATCACGTTTGCGCAGATGCCGTAGCGCGCCCATTCGCGAGCGGCTGTGCGCGTGAGTGCGCGCTGCGCCTCCTTCGCGGTGTTGTATTCGAGGGTTCCCATGTGCGCGTTCACGCCGTTCAGCGAGCAGAGGTTGACGATGCGGCCCCAGCTCTGGCGCTGCATGTGCGGGAAGGCCGCCTGCATCGCCCAGAACGCGCTCATCATGCCGACGCGAAAACCGTGCTCCATCAGCGCGTCGGTCTTCTTCTCGAGGCGCCCGATCGCACCGCCGCCCCAGGCATTATTGACGAGCACGTCGAGGCGCCCGAAGCGCGAAGCCGCGAGCTCGACCGCGGCAAGCACCTGCTGCTTGATCCCGACATCGGTGGCGTGGAACTCGGCGCGCGCGCCGAACTCGCGTTGCAGCTCGGCGACGCAGCGCTCGCCGGCAGCGACATCGCGATCGGCTACGACGACCGCGGCGCCCTCCGCCGCGTATCGCCGCGCAATGCCGCGGCCGATGCCGAGGCCTGCGCCCGTAATCAATGCGACGCGGCCATCCAGAACACCCATCTTCGCCCCTTGTTTCAGTGCGCGATCTTCGCGCCGCCGTACTGCGCGATCAGCGCGTCGTCGCGCGCGAAGTCGAACGTGTATCGCCCGCGGCCCTCGCGCACGAACCACTCGTAGGAATCGCGGTAGCCGTCTTCGAGCCCGAAGCGCGGTGCCCACGGCAACTCGCGCAGCGCCTTGTCGATCGAGAAGTAGACGCTGCCCGTAATGGCTTCGCCCCAGTGCACGAGCGGCGGCTGCGCACGCCGAGCGGCCTCCATCGGCACGTGGAGCAGCGTCGCGTCGACGCCCATCGCGCGCGCCATCAGCTGCACCATGCCGCTCACGGTCGCGGCCTCTCGGCCGAGCACGTTGTAGGTCTGGCCGATCGAGGCATCCGTCTCGATCACGGCGGCCATACACGCAGCCACGTCGGCGACATGAATCAGGTGGACGAGCGGCAAGCCCTCACCGGGAATCGGGATCGGGCGCTTCTGCTCGAGCCGCGCGAAGAACACCGGGTCGCGCGTCGCGAGCGGCGACATCGGCCCGAGCGTGTGGCCGACGCGCAGCGTGCTGAATGGAAAGCCGCTGCGCGCGTGCTCGGCCGCGAGCAGGTCTTCGCAGCGCACTTTGCCGACGCCGTAAGCCTTGCGCGGGTCCTCGTCGCCCGGGTCGTGACGGCGAAACGCTTCGAGCACCGGCTGCACGAAGCTGCGCCGATACACCGCGGTCGAGCTCGTGAACACGTAGTGCCGAACGCGACCGCGGAACAGCTCGATCAGCGGCAGCACGTCCCGCGGCGTGTACGAGGTGTTATCGAACACCGCGTCGAACTCGCCCTGGCGCGGCCCGAGCACGGCGTCGAGCACGCCCGGCTTTTGGCGATCGCCGTGGAGGCGGCGCACGCCCTGCGGCAGCGCGACCTCGTGGCTGTTCATCACGCTCACGTCGTGCCCGCGCCGCGCGAGTTCGAACACGAGGTGCAGGCCGATGTAACGATTGCCGCCGAGCACTAAAACGCGCATGGGAGAACTCCTGGCGAGCGACGTCATAGAACCTGATAGATGCGGTACTTGATCTTGAACCCCGGCAGCATCTGCCCGTAGCCCACGGCTACGGTCTTGTTGAGCCACAGATATTGCGCGTGGCCCGTCTCGAAGCTGGGCGTCGTCCGCAGGTAGTAATCCGAGCCGTCGCTGTCACCGTGGCTCAGCGCGCGCGCGATCGCTTCCGCCGGGCCGTGCATCAGGCCCGTGTACTGCACGAGGATGTAGGCGTCGTCGTGGGTGCGCAGCGTCATGCGCACGTCGAGGCGGCCGACGCCGTCTGCGCGCGTGAGGCCCCATTCGCCGCCGGGCGGCGACACGATCACGCCGCGCATACGCGGACCTGCGAAGTGCCCGCCCGTCACGGGAATTACGCTGCGATTGCCGAAGGGTCCGTTGCCGATCGGCTGCGGCGCGCCGAGGTCGCAGGTGATTTCATAGAGCAGCTCCGCATCGAGCTTCGTCGTCATGCCGGGTTTCCTCGGAAGCGGGAAGCGCGTTGGTAGCGCGATCGCCGCCCGCATCTCGATTGTTATCACGAGACCGGTAACGTCCGCCGATGCCGCGCAGCACGAAGATCGTCGCGACTCTGGGGCCAGCGTCGAGCGATCCGAAGATCCTCGAGCGCATGATCGCCGCCGGCGCCGACGTGATCCGCTTCAACTTTTCCCACGGCGGCGATGCCGAAGACCGGCTCGCTCGCGCGAAGACGGTGCGCGAGGCCGCTCGCCGCTGCGGCCGCGAAGTCGGCATCCTGGTCGATTTGCAAGGCCCGAAGATCCGCGTCGGCCGCTTTGCTGGGGGCAAGGTTCAGCTCGAACCCGGCGCGCGCTTCGTGCTCGATCCGACTTGCGCGCTCGGCAGCATCGAGCGCGTCGGGCTCGATTATCAGGATTTGCCGCGCGAGGTGAGCGGCGGCGACGTGCTGCTCTTGAACGACGGCATGATCGTGCTCGATGTCGAGCGCGTGCTCGGCCACGAGATCCACACCGTGGTGCGCACCGGCGGCGAACTCGCCGACAAGAAAGGCATCAACAAACAGGGCGGCGGACTCTCGGCCAGCGCGCTGACGGACAAGGACGCGCGCGACATCGAGATCGCGATCGCCTGCGGCGCGGATTACATCGCGGTGTCGTTCGTGAAAAGCCGCGCCGATGTCGAACTCGCCCGGCGGCTGGCAGCGCGGGCCGGCGCAGCGCACGGCGTAAACCCGCTGATCATCGCGAAGATCGAGCGCGCCGAAGCGATTCCGGTGCTGGATTCGATTCTCGACGCCTCTGACGGCGTGATGGTCGCCCGCGGCGACCTCGCCGTTGAGGTGGGCAACGCGGCGGTGCCCGCGCTCCAGAAGCGCATGATCAAAGCGGCGCGCAAGGCAAGCAAGCTGGCGATCACCGCGACGCAGATGATGGAGTCGATGATCCAGAACTCGGTGCCGACGCGCGCCGAAGTCAGCGATGTCGCCAACGCGGTGCTCGACGGCACCGACGCCGTGATGCTCTCAGCCGAGACCGCGACCGGCCGCTACCCGGTGGAAACCGTGGAGGCGACGGCCTCGATCGTGACCGAAGCGGACCGTTCGGAAACCGTCGAGCTCGACTCGCAGTTCCTGAACCAGACTTTTTCGCACGTGAACCAGTCGATCTCGTACGGCGCGCTCTTCACTGCGTTTCACTTGCGCTGCGCGGCGATCTGCACGCTCACCGAATCCGGCCAGACCGCGCTCTGGATGAGCCGCCACGACATCGACGTGCCGATCTATGCGCAGACCTCGAGCGAGGCGACCCAGCGCCGGCTCTCGCTCTACCGCAACGTGCACCCCGTCTACATGGGGCGCACGAACGACCGCGACGGCGCCTTGCGCGCTTCCGAACGCATCCTGCTCGAGCAGGGCGCCGTGAAGCGCGGCGATCTGATCGTGCTCACGATCGGCGAGCCGATGGGCCAACCCGGCGGCACGAACACGCTCAAGATCGTGCGCGTCGGCGAAGAGCGCGGGCGGGCGACGCCTCGCAAGTAACCAATGGGGCCGCGATCACGCGTGTGACCGCGGCCCCTCGGCGGTTACTTCTTCGCGACGTTGCCGGTCAGGCCGCTGCCCATCGCGAGGTGCTTGTTCGACAGCGCGTGGCTGCCAACCGACGCCACGGCGCCGTCCAGCGCCACGCCCATGCACGAGTTCCACTCGCGCATCTGAGCGACCGAACGGCCTTCGGCACCAGCACAGACCGTGCGCGCCGCCGCGCGAATCCGGCTGTAGAGAGCATCGACTCCCGCATCGTTCGCGAGATTGAGATCAGCAACCTGCACTGTGACCTGCTTGGCTTCACCGCTGCTGGCGAGCATCGGCGCGGCGAACAGGCTCGAGGCGAGGGCGAGGGAAAGCGATACGGCGAGCTTCTTCACGGAGGTCCTCTCGTTGGGCGCCGGGGGTGAAACCGCTCGAAGCGGTGAGTGGCGCGAGATGGACCTCTTTCGGCGCGAGGATCGCAGACCTGAAGTGAAAACAACTCAGTCGGAGTCTCGAAGAACGCGCGTCGCCGGAGATTGGGGCGCGAACGAGGACCGGCATGCGCTCAAGGAGCAAGAGAGGATGGGAGAAGCCCGCGTGCGCGGGTCGCGCTGAAGCTGCCGCCGCGCGCCGCGAGCGCCGCTCTCAGCTCTCGGGCGCTTTGTCCCGGCGCGTCCAGCCGCGCTCCTGCATGCAGTTCTCGCGGATGCGCTTGCCGAAGGGGCGGAAGAGCGTCGGGCGCACCTGCGGGTAGAGGCGGAACTCGATGCCGATGCCACCGCGCATGTAGCCATTCGCGTAGTCGGCGATCGTGCTCGCGCCTTCCGCGCACTCATGGAAGTCGCCGTACCAATCCTGGCGGCTCTTCGCTGAGTTGGTCCAGTGCGAACAACCCAGCAGGGGAAGCAGCGCCAGTGCGATGAGCGCTCGTTTCATGTGCCTCCCCAGACCCGTGAGCCGGCCGGAGCTTGGCTCCTGAGCTTGCGTGTCGCCACCGGTTTCTTCGGCACGATGCCTCATTCGCTGGACTCGGCCCCGGCGGGGGCGCTGTTCGCGTGTTGAAGCGGCGAGTCCGCGCAGACCCGCTCGATGCCGTAGTTCGCGGGGTCGTCGATCTGCCCCGCCTGGATCATCTGCGCGAGCACCTTCTCGGTGAAGGTCTCGGTGTCGCGCTTGGCGTAGTCCTCGCGCCGCGCGCGCACTGCCGGCGCATCCAGCTCGGCGCAGTGCTCGAGGATCGCAGGCTTCACGCGCACCCAGCGCCCCGGCGTGACCACGTTCGGCGCGTAGGACTCGTCCCATTCCGGCGAGACGTACGGCCGCAGATCGAATGGTTCGCGCAGCTGCCAGCCCGCTTCCGTGCGCAGCAGATCCGGCTGCTCGCCCTCGCACAACTTCACGTACCAGAGCAGGCCCTGATAATTCGCCTCGAGGTCGCCCGGCGACGCGACGCCGGAGATCACGCCGCCGAGCACGGTCATCTCGAGCGCGACGCCGCGCCGCACCGCGAGCTCCTCGGCCTCGGCCACGCTCGCGCCGTTCGCGCGCGCCGTCTCGTACCAGTCGAGGTAGAAGTGCCCCTCGGAAAAGAAGTGCGAGATCTTGTCGGTGCCGATGCGGACACCGGCGACTTCGACGGTCGGGCTCGGCGGCGCCAGGCGACCGAGGTCGTACCAGGCGATACCGCGGTAGATCCAGTTCTTGCGGTAGTCGAGCTCTTCCTGGCGCGTCGCGGGAATCCGCTGCAGCACGGACGTGCGCGCAGCCCACAACTCGATCTTCTGGAAGATGAACTTCGTGTAGCGAGCCTTGATCACGTCGATCACTTCGCGGCATTCCGTGCCACGCCCCGCGTCTTCGGCGTTGACTTCAGCGAGCGCCGCGCGCAGCTCGAAGTTGATCTTGGCATTGAGCCCCGCTCCCGAATCTGCGAGCGGGCGATCCCAGCCGTAGTACTGGTCCGTCTCGAGCGCGCTGGCAGGGGCGACGAGCACGAGCACGGCGAGCGCGAGCGCGCACGCCTGCTCCGCGGTTCGCTTCAGAAGCCCCATCCGATCCCCCCAGAAACAAGCCATGGCCGGCGCGCGTCCTCGTCCCCGATGCGACGGTAGAACCCCAGCGTCAGATTCAGGCTGACGACCGTGAACTCGCCCTCGAGGCCGACGTGCCACTCGCGATCCGGCCGACGCCAGGTGTCGCCCCACGTTCGCAGCACAGAAGCTCGCACGGCGTAACCCATATAGCGCCGCGTCAGGAAGAACTTGTTGTCGCCAAGTTCTCCGATCAGATAGGCCGGGCCGAGGTTGAACTGCGCGCCGCCTACGCCGGCATCGACGCTCGCGAGCCAGCCGGTCAGTTCACACTGCATCGCGCAGTCGATCTCGCGCGAGCGCTCACCCAGCAGCACGCCGGCGCCGGTGGAGGCGACCAACGGGTAGGAGATACGCGCGCGCGCAACACCGAAGGCCTGCCATGTGCGCTCGGTCTCGCGCTGCAGGGCCTCCTCGAACGGCGCTGCATCGGCGGCGAGAGGCGGCTCCGCGGACTCGGGTGCCTGCGCGTCGGCGTTCGCGCCGCACAGCCAGATTCCGATGCCGAGTACGAGGCGCACGCGCGCGCCGCAAACACTTCGTGCGATCTGCAACGCGCTGTCCCCTCCAAGTCCTCGCCGCGGTGCGTTTATCGCAGCGTCCACGCTCGCCAGCAAGCGGCGCTTCGCCGCGCGCAGCGAGGCCACGCGAGCCTTGGGCTCGCGTGAGCCGAGCGGAGATCGAACAGTGGCCTCCGCGAGTGCTGCGCCCCGCCGTTCGCATTCCCGCGACGCCGCTCACCAGCAAGCATCGCGTCAAGGACTCCCGCGGATCGGTCGATTCTGCTCGCGATGGACCGCCGCGTTTCCGACCGAGTCCGCCGCCGGGTGGTCTGCGAAATCGTGTGCGCCGGCCAGCGCTTGCACGGAATTCTGGTCGACGTCTCGCGAACGGGCGCCTTCCTCCAACTCGCCTCGAACCTGCGCATCGGCGACGAACTCGAACTGTGGTTCGCAGATGAGAACTTCGCGCCGCAGGTCAGCCGGGCGCGTGTCGTGCGCAAGCGCATCTCGCCAGGCGCTTCGGCCTCGGTGGTTCGCTCGGGAATTGCGATCGAGTGGGTCGACGCGCCGAGCTTCGCGCGGCTGCTAGAGCCGAACCTCCGCGAGCTCGTGGAGGTGGAGATCGAGTTTCCGTTCGAGGAAGCGCCGGCGGCTGCATCGCGTGAAGCGCTTGCCGAGGCGAAGCGTTTGAAGAGTGAGCCGGTGGCGGCGCTCGATGCCGCGCCTTGCGCTGCGCCGGACCCGCTCGAAGCCGATCCACCGTCCGCTGAACGCGGCGAGATCGTGCCCGTCGAGAGCGCGCCACTGATCGAACAGACGATCGATCTCGCGCCGGCCAGCGTGCGGGCGGATGTCGTCGTGCTGGATGAAGGCGAGCTCGGTGGAATCGTCGCGATCGTTCACTCGCTCGGCGCGGCGAGTCTGCGCATGCGTTGGGGCTCGCAAGCGGAGCCGCTGGAGTGGGAAGCGCCGCCGCGCCTCGTGATCGCGACCGCGCGGGTTGCGATGGCAGTGCCCATTGCCGAGGCCGCGCGCGGCGCTGGCGCGCTCGGCATCGCGGTATGCGATTCGGAGGCCAGCACGCTGCGCGCGCGCCTCCGCCGGCAGGGCTACGAGATCGTCGTGCAGCGCGGCGCGCATCCCGCGACGCTCCGGCTGCTGCTCGGTGCGCTGCTGTTCCGCCACCGCGAGCGGCGCTCCGAACCGCGACGCCCATTCGGTGCGCCGGTGCGCGTGTGGCGCGGCTGGCGCCCGACGCAGGCACTGTTGCTCGACGTCACGAACTCGGGCGGGAGCCTGCTCGTCGCGGAACCGCTCGCGCGCGGGACGCGCCTGAGCGTGCGCGTGCCGAGCAGGCACGCGGCCGGGCGCGCGCTCTCGCTGCCCGCGCAAGTCGAGCGCAGCGCCGCGACCGAAGACGGCGCGATTCTCGGCGTACGTTTTTGCGAACTCAGCGCGCGCAAACGCGCTCGGCTCGCGGCGTTCGTGAGCCAGCTCGAAGCAAGCGGCCCCGTGGCGCTCGACGCAAAGGTGGCAGCGCAGTTTGCTCCGCGTCACTTCGCCCCGCGCGGAGAGCGCCGTCTCGGCTCACGGCTGAAGCTCGCCCAACAGGCGCTCGCCATCGACGACCGGACCGGCATCGCGCGCCAGGTGTTATTCGGGACGGACTTCTCGCTGGGAGGCATGCGCGTCGAGCCGCATCCCGCGCTCCAGCGCGGTGCGCAGATTCGCATCGCGCTGCAGCCGCCCGGGGGTGCGCCGCCCGTGTTGCTGCGCGCGGACGTGACGCGGGACGACGGCCCGCGCGGCCTCGTGCTGCGTTTCCTCGCGCTGAGCGCGAGCACGAAGCTCGCGATCGAGCGCATTCTCGACGCGGCGACGGAGGTCGAGCGCACCCGCGATGCGCGTGCGGCAAAAGGCGAGCGCGTGGTTCTCGGCACCCTGATCGAGGGCTCGCCCGCGGGCGGGTGAGCGCGAGCGTTCAGGCGAGAACGCGCGGCGGCTCCGAGGATGCGTTGCTCTCTCGCGGTACGCTGCGCGCCCCATGAGCGACTCCGAGAACCGCAAGAACTGGCAGCCGATCCTCGCCGAACTCGAGCGCCGCCGCGCGATCTCGCGCGCCATGGGCGGACCGGAGCGCGTCGAGCGCCTAATGACTGCGCGCGGGAAACTCGATGCGCGGCGGCGTCTCGACGCGCTGTTCGACCCGGGCAGCTTCGTCGAGTTCGGCGGGCTGGTGGGCGGCACCGCGACTCCCGGCGACGCACTCGTCGCGGGTTTCGGCAAGATCGAAGGCCGCAGCGTGATCGCCGCAGCCGAGGATTTCACGGTGCTCGGCGGCTCGATCGGCCACGGCTCCGCTTCCAAGCGCTACCGCGCCGTCGAACTCGCGCAGCAGGAGCGCGTGCCGCTGGTGTTCATGCTCGACGGCGCCGGCCATCGCCTCACCGACACCGGCGGCTACGGCCGCGCGCCGAACGATCTGCTCGCGCTGGCGGACTTATCAGGGCGCGTGCCGATGGTGTGCCTCGTGCTCGGCGCCTCCGCCGGCCACGGAGCGCTCACCTCGCCACTCAGCGATTTCACGATCATGAGCGCAGCCGGCGCGATGTTCACCGGCGGCCCGCCGCTCGTGAAGGCTGCGCTCGGCGAGGACGTGACCAAAGAAGAACTCGGCGGCCCGAAGGTGTGCGCCGAGATTGCGGGAACGGTGCACAACGTCGCAGCGAACGACGGCGAGGCGATCGCGCTGGCGCGGCGGTACCTCTCGTATCTGCCGTCGAACTGTTATGGCGCGGCGCCGCATCGCGAAGGTCCCGACGCCGGGCCCCGCTCGCTCGAGGATCTGCTCGATCTGATCCCGCCGAGCGATCGCAAGCCGTACAAGATGCAGCGCGTGCTCGAGCGCCTCGTCGATCGCGGCAGCCTGTTCGAGATTCAGCCCGGCTACGGCGCCTCGCTGATTACGGCTCTCGCGTTCATCGGCGGCCAGTCGTGCGCGCTCGTCGCGAATAATCCTTGGGTGCGCTCGGGCTCGGTGGACAGCGCCGCCGCGATCAAGGCGATGGACTTCCTCGAAACCGCGGGCCGCTTCAACCTGCCGCTGATCTTTCTCGCCGACAACCCGGGTGTTATGGCGGGCAGCAAGGCCGAGCGCGAGGGCATCCTCAAGTGGGCCGGCAAGATGTTCCGCGCCGAGCGGCGTCTGCGCGTACCGAAGATCCACGTGACGTTCCGCAAGGCGTTCGGCTTCGGCTCGACCACGATGGGGCACAACCCGTTCGACCATCAGACGCTGCAGCTCTCGTTCCCGAATCTCACGATGAGCTCGATGCCCGCGGTCGCGGGTGGTGCGAGCGCGAAACTCGATGCGGAGACGCAGGCGCGCGTCGAGGCCGAGCAGAAGGCGGGCGCGTGGCGCATGGCATCGAGCCTCGGCACGGACGACGTGATCGACCCGCGCGAGCTGCGTAACAAGCTGCTGCAAGCGCTGGAACTGGCGCGCGAAAGAATCCGCAACCCGCGCCGCGAGCGCGAGAACGAGGAGCAACGATGAAGTATCGACTGATGGGCAAAAGTGGCCTGCGCGTTTCGGAGCTGGCGCTGGGCGCGATGACGTTCGGCACCAAAGGCTGGGGCGCGGACAAGGACGAGAGCCGCAGCGTCTACGACGGCTTCCGCGAAGCCGGCGGCAATTTCATAGACACCGCGAACATCTACAGCGGCGGCACGAGCGAGACGTTTCTCGGCGAGTTCCTCGCGGAAGATCGCGAGCGCATCGTGCTCGCGACCAAGTACACCGGCGCGACGCGCGCGCGCGACGTCAACGCGGCCGGTAACAACCGCAAGAACATGCTCGACTCGGTGCACGCCAGCCTGAAGCGCCTGCGCACGGACTACATCGACCTGTACTGGGTGCACGCGCGGGATTTCACGACGCCGATCGAAGAAGTGATGCGCGCGCTCGACGACCTCGTGCGGCAAGGCAAGGTGCTCTACGTGGGCGTCAGCGACACGCCCGCGTGGGAGGTCTCGCGCGCGAACACGCTCGCCGAGCTGCGCGGCTGGAGCGCGTTCGTGGGCTTGCAGATCCGCTACTCGCTGTTGGATCGCGCCGTCGAGCGGGAACTCCTGCCGATGGCGAAGACGCTCGATCTGACCGTCACGCCGTGGGACGTGCTCGGCTCGGGCGTGCTCGCGGGCAAGTACAACAACAACCCCGCGGAGGCGGGCCGCGCGAAGTTGCGCGGCGCAGTGAGCGAGCGCTCGCTCGGCATCGCGGGCGAGGTCATCAAGGTCGCGCAGGAACTCGGCAAGTCGCCTGCGCAGATTGCGCTCAACTGGGTGCGGCAAGGGCAGGGCGTGATCGTGCCGCTGGTGGGGGCCCGCACGCGCGCGCAACTCGATGACAACCTCGGCTGCCTCGAGTTCTCCCTAACGCCTGAGGCGAAGCAGCGCCTCGACGACGCGAGCAAGATCGAGCTGGGCTTCCCGCACGAGTTCTTGCAGCAGTTCCGCTCGGACAAGGTGGTGAATCATCGGGAGTGACGGCTGCGTCGCGCGGGCGGTTTCGAGCGAGCCGCTCAGCGGCGCATGAAGCGCGCCATCGCCTTCTTCGCGGCCGGCGCGAGCAGCGGCGCTAGCGCGCGGCGCCAGAGCGGCGCGGCGGAGGTGTTACTGGCGGAGGCGTAGGCGCCGAGGCCGAGCGCGTCGCGGAAATCCGAGGAGGCGAGCTCCGAGGCGCCGTCGAGCGGGATACCGGTGGCGTCGGCGATGCGCGTCATGCGCTCGAAATTGCCGATCACGCCCGCAGCATCGACCAGCGCTGCCGAGCCCGCCTTTGCGCGCAGCGCATCGCGCGCTGCCGCGAGCGCACCGGCGTTGCTCGCGAGCGCCGCCTCCGCGAACGCGGTCAGCTCCGCCGCGTGCGCGACGCCCACCGAGTCGTCCTTCGCGCCTTCGCTGATCGCGCGCAGATCCACTTCGCCTTGCTTTGCCTCGACGCTCGCCCGGAGCATCAGCGCGTGCGAGGTCGTTCAATAGAAGCAGGCGTTCAGCGCGGAAACGCGGCCCGCGACGAGCTCCATCTGCGCGCGGTCGAGGGTCTTGCCCGTGTCGAGGCGCGTCATGCGCGCGAACGAGAGGTATTGCGCGGCCGAGAGTGAGGCCCACGCGCGCACTTCGTTCGGCGTGAGCGTGAGCGCGCGCATCACGTAGGCGGCGCCGAGCGGGCCTTTTCCGAACAGGTCGCGCTCGCTCGGCGCGACTTGCTTGGCGGCGATCATCGGCAGCCACGCTTCGCCAGATGTTAGGCCGGCGGGCCGCACGCGCGTCGGATCGCCGCGCTCGGGCTGGGGGAGCGGCTCGAGCGGGAGGCCCATTGCGTGGTGGAAGCCGTCCACGCTGATCGCGATCACGGCGACGCCGAGGGCTTCCGCGTAGCGCTCGTCCGTCACGCCTTGGGACGCGAGCCCCGCGTACCATTTGCGCGTGAGCCGCGAGGCGTCGGTTGTTACGCGGTGAATCGCGTCGACGAGCGCCGCAGGCAGCGCGGGAGTCGCGGTGTGCGGCTCGGGGCCTGCGTACGGCGAGAGGGCGGCTTTGCGCCGCGCGCACAGTGCACAATCGCGCGCGCGACGTGTCTCCTCCGCCACGGCGACGCGCTCCGCGCCGGTGAGCCACGCGCCGGGCTTCGCGATGTGCACCCAGGCGGCGCGATGCGCCTCGGCGAGATCGTCGCGAATCGGGTCGGGCGAGGCGGTGTAGTCGAAGGCGGTCATGAGCGGCTCCGGGTACGCGACGCCACACTACGCCTCCCGGCCCAGCGCGTGAAGAGCGATTATGGGCTCGCGGTCACCGCCCCGCCGCCGCACAGCACGTCGTTCGCGTGCATCGTGTCCATGTATTCGCGCCACTCGACGATCTTGCCGCCGCGGGCGCGCATCACGAAGTGGTACTTGTTGTTGTAGAGCTTGCCCGAGACGTGCATGCCGCGTGATTCGGCCTCGATCGCAACGCGCTCGCCCTCGGCAGTCAGCGCGTGGATCGTGAAGCTGAGACCCTTCGGGAAAACAGTGAGTACGCCGCGCGAGGCGGCGGCGATCTGGTCCACCGTGAAGGTGCCCGAGATCGGCATCGTGCCCGAGGTCCAGCACGTGCCGCCGGGCGCGTACGCTGCGACGATCGCATCCACGTCTGCACGCGAGATCGCGTCGATGAAGCGCCACGCGAGCGCTTTGTTGACGGCTTCGGCGGAAGCGCGCTTCTTCGCGGCGTGTTTCGGCTTCTTCGCAACACGCTTCGACTTCCGCTTCGCCGTCATCGCACTTGGCTCCGCTACTGGAAGGAGTGTCCCTCAAGTCACCAACCAGTATGAACGTCCCGGTCTGATTACTTGCTGGCGCGGGGCTCAGGCGCCGAGACGGCGCACGGCGGCTTGCGCGGAGGCGGCGAGGCCGTCGATTTGCGCTTTGAAGGCGCCGATGTCGGCTTGCTTGCCCATCACGTTCTGGATGTAGCGGGCCATAACACCTTCGACGATTGCGGCGAGCCGCCAGTACTGGAAGGCGCGGAAGTAGTCGACGCCCGCCGTGCTGGCGCCGGTGAGTTCCTCGTAGCGCGCGAGCAGTTGCGCGCGGGTCGGGAAGCCGCCCGCGATCGTCGGCGATTGTGCGGCGCCGCGCGCCGTGGGCGTGTTCTCCTCGCCCGGCTCGGCCCAGTTGTTCATCAGGAAGCCCACGTCGGCGAGCGGATCGCCGAGCGCGCACAGCTCCCAATCGAGCACCGCCTGAATGCGCGCGTCCTTCGAGAGCATGTTCCCGATGCGGTAATCGCCGTGCACGATGCCGGTGCGTAGCTGCGCGGGCTTCGCCTTTTCGAGCGCGTCGCCCACTTCTTCCATCGCCGGCAATTCGCGCGTCTTCGACTTCTCCCACTGCGTGCGCCAGCGGTGGATCTGGCGATCGAGGTACTGCTCGCGCTTGCCGAGGTTGCCGAGCCCGACTTTGTCGATGTCGACGGCGTGCAACTTCGCGAGCACGTCGACCACGTGCCAGCCAAGCGGCATTCGGTCCGCGATCGGCACGTTCTCTGTCACGACGGCCGCGGTATCGAGCACGAAGCCGTCCACGAACTGCATCACGTAGAACGGCGCGCCGTTCACGCTCAGGTCCGTGCACAGCCCTAACACCGGGGCGACCGGCACATCCGTGTTCGCCAGCGCGTACAGGATCTTGTGCTCGCGGCCCATGTCGTGGGCGGTCGCGAGCACGGCGCCAAGGGGAGGGCGGCGCAGCACGGTGCGATTGCCCGCGGCGTCGCTCACGCGATACGTGAGGTTCGAGTGCCCGCTCGCGATGATCGAGAACGTGAGCGGCGCGCGCGCGCCCGCCACGTTCGCGACGTACCACTCCGTAACACGCGCGGCGTCGATGCCCTTGGGCATTTCGCCGGAAGTCTGCTCGGTCATCTGTCTTCCTTCACTGCTTGCGCTGGCGAACTACTTGGGTGCGAAGCGCTGCCCGCCATCGAGACGGATCGTAGACCCGTTGAGCATCGGGTTCTCGAAGATCGCGATCGCCATGCGGCCGTACTCGTCGGGGCGGCCCATGCGCTTCGGGAAGGCGGCGTCGCGCACGAGGTTCTCTGCCATCGCCTCGGGGATGCCCTTCGTTAGCCCCGTCGAGAAGAGACTTGGCGCAATCGTCATCACGCGGATGCCGAGGCTCCCGAGATCCCGCGCCATCGTGAACGTCATGCCCGCGATGCCGGCCTTGGCGGCGGTGTAGGCGACTTGCCCGATCTGGCCCTCGAATGCCGCGATCGAGGCAGTCATCAGGATCACGCCGCGCTCGCCGTTCTCGTCGGGCTCGTTCGTGCTCATGCAGTGCGCCGCGATGCGCGCGACGTTGAAGCTCGCGGTCAGGTTGAGGTCGATCACTTTGCGAAACGCCTCGAGCGCGTGCGGGCCGTCCTTCGCGAGCGTGCGCATCGCGACGCCGCCGCCCGCGGTGTTCACACAGAAGTGCACGCCGCCGAGCGCCCCCACCGCTTCGCGCAGCGCCGTTTCGGTGGCCACGAAGTCGGTCACGTCGCACGCGAAGAAGGCCGCGCCTAATAGCTTGGCTACCTCGGCGCCCGCCGACTGCGGGCGATCGAGGATCGCCAGCTTGCCGCCTTTGGCGACGAACATCTCCGCCGTAGCGCGCGCCATACCTGAAGCGCCGCCAACGACGATTGCCTTCCTGCCTAGAATCTCCATCGCGATCTCCCTAATCCCTTCGGATCAACAAGCAGCCACCGATCGGGCCGCCGCCTGCGGCTGCGACTCCGACGCGCGCGTCCGGCACTTGGCGTTCGCCACCTTCGCCCCATAGCTGCACGCACGCTTCGTGCAGGAATCCGTAGCCGTGCAGCCGCCCGCCGGAGAGCTGCCCACCGCTCGTGTTGAGCGGTAGCTCGCCGCCGAGCGCGATGCGCGCGCCGCCCTCCACGAACGCACCGCCTTCGCCGCGCCCGCAAAAGCCGAGCGCCTCGAGCCAGGCGAGCGCGATGAAGCTGAAGCCGTCGTAGAGCTGGGCTACGTCGACGTCCTTGGGCGTTAGATCGGTGCGCGTCCAGAGCTGCTTGCCGGCGTCGCGCAGCGCCATCGTTGTTAGGTCGTCGAATTGATCCCAGGACGGACGCCCGTGCAGCGCCGCCCCGATCGCCTCGACGTGCAGCGGCGGCTTGCGCAGGTCGCGCGCGAGATCGGCGCGCGAGAGCACGAACGCGGTCGAACCGTCCACCGGCACATCGCAGTCGTACAGACAGAACGGCGTGGAGATCATGCGCGCGGCGAGATAGTCCGCGAGCGTTAGCGGCTCGCGGTAGATCGCCTTGGGATTCTTCGCGGCGTTCTTGCGCGCGTTGAGCGCGATTTGCGCGAGTTGTTCGCGCGTGGTGCCGAACTCGTGCATGTGGCGCTGCGCGAACAGCGCGATCCAGTTCGCCGCGCTCGCGGCGCCGTAAGGCAACACCCATTGCATGAAGCCGCTCGCGCGGAAGCCGCCGCCTGCGCCGCCGATGCCTTGCCGGCGCCCGCCGCCCTGCGCGGTGCTCTCCCACACCGTGCGGAAGCAGAGCACGTGCTTCGCATAACCGGCCGCGATCGCGGCGCAGGCCGTAATCACACTGCCGAGCTGGCCGGAGGTTTCGCTGCCGCCGTGGTACCAGTCGAGCTCGAGGCGCAGCGCTTCGTGCACTTCGCTCACACCCGCGCCGCTGAAGCCCGCGAAGCCGGCGCCACTCCCCATCATGCCGGGGTAGGTGGCGAGGCCGTCGATGTCTGCGCGCGTGAGGCCGGCGTCGGCGATGGCGGCGAGGCAGGCATCGATGGTGAGTGCGAGCGGATCGCGGTTGAGGCGGCGGCCCACGTCGGATTGCCCGATGCCTGTAACAGCTGCTGCGCGTTCGCCGCCGCTCATCGCACAGCGCTCGCAGGCTCGAACAAGGGAAGAAACACGCCGTCCCCGAGATCTTCGAATCGCGCGCGCAGCGACATCCCGATCGCGATGTTCTGCTCGTCGCAGCCGACGAGATTCGTCGTGAGCCGCAGCCCCACCTGCTCCTCGATCTCGACGATCGCGATCACGTAGGGCGGATCGAAACCCGGGAGCCACGGGTGATGGTTCACCGTGTAGGTGAGCAGCGTGGCGCGGCCCGAGACCGCGGCTGGTGCGAGTTCTCGCGAAAGGCACTGCGGGCACACGGGCGAGGGCGGATGCACGAACTGCGCGCACGCGGTGCAGCGCAAAAAGGTGAGCTCACCCCGCGCGCCGCCGCGCCAATAATGCTCGTTCTCGGGCGTGATTTGCGGCAGCACGCGGAACGGCTTCTTCTGGGTCATTCGAGGAACCGCGCGCCCGCTACTTCGCGCCGTCGAGGAAACCCTCGAAGCCGTAGCGCGAGAGCGGGCCGAACAGGATCTGCTCGAGCAGGCCGACGCCGCGCTGCTCGCCGAGCTGGGCGGTCACGAGGCTGTGGATGTGATTATGGAACGGGTTGCCCGGCGCGAGATCGCTCTCCTTCCAGACTTCGGCCTCGACTCTCAACTCGCCTTGCCAGACGCCGTGGCCCCACTTCGGATGCGCGTAGCCGAGCCCGTTCATGTTGAAGCGCTTCACGACCTCGACTTCCAGCAACAACTCCTTGCCGTCATGCGCGCGCCCACCGAACGCGCCGCTCTTCACCCAGCGCGTGCCCGTTACGAACACCAGCGCGTCGCCGGTCGGCTCGAACTCGCTGCGCGCCGGGTCGCCCGGGTCGGCGTGCAGGCTCGGCGCGGCGCTCGTGGCGACGCGCATCCCTGATAACCCCCAGCGCGAGCCGTCGGGATTCTGGAAGTAACCGACCAGCGCGCACTCGTCCTCGAAATGCACCGGCGCCCAGAGCCACCCGAACGCGGGCGGCGCAGCGGGCCGGCCAGCGCCCGCGCTTCCGACCGGCCGCACGCCCCACGAGCGGTCCCGCGTTGCAAACGTGCGCGCGGGATCGATGCGCGTCGTCGTGCCGCCCGCGCGCAGCCAGCCTTCCCAGCTGCCGAACTGCGTGAAGCGCGTCATGTCCACATGATTGCGAGTCGAGTCGCTCGCCTTCATGCGCGCGCGCTCTTCTTCGAGCGCCGGCGCGCGCGAGACGAACGTGAGATCGCACGAGATGCCGTGTGCGTTCTCCGCGACCGCGAAGCGCAGCCGCCGCATCGGCTCGAGAATCGTCAGCGAGATCGGCCCGACGCTCGTCTCGGTGGGTTCCTTCGGCGCCAGCCGCGAAGCGTGCAACGAGTGCTGCACGCCATCCGCGCCGAGAAACGAGAAGTGCGCATCCATTACGTGCTGGTGCGGATACAGCCCGAGCGCGGCGCCGAAATAAAACCCGCAATCGCGATCGACACCGTTGAACCAATA
>JANNRF010000126.1:0-26490 GCA_031401135.1 Deltaproteobacteria bacterium
CCGCGCTATCGCGATCTCGCGCGCTACTTCGCCGAGCGCGAAGGCACGGCGTTCTGCCCGCCCGATGTGCCCGTGCGCGATCTGCCTGCGGATTGCGTCGAGGTCGCGGAAACGCCCGCGGTGCTGTTCGACAAGCTCGACGACTGGGCGGTGCCCGCAGTCGTGATTCCCCACGGCACCACGTGGGGCCTCTACACGCCGCCCGGCTCGAAGTGGGACAAGCAGCTCGCCGGGCGCATGCAGGACGACGACCGGCAGACGCTGATCGAGGTGTTCTCAGGCCACGGCGACTCCGAGGCGTATCGCGATTTCCGTGAGATCGAGTTCGATTCGCAGGGCAACGCCGTCTGCCCCGCGGCGCAACCTAATTATCTGCCCAGCTGCGTGCGTGCGGGCGAGATCATCCGCGAGCGCTGCCTCGCGGAGGCCGCGAGCGCGGCAGAGTGCGACGCGCGCGCTGCGAAGACGCGCGAACTCGCAGCAGCGGCTGGCGGCGCCGCGCACCTCGTCGTCGATGGCGAGGCGCCGGCGGATTGGCTCGATGCCGGGCAGTGCCGCGACTGCGATCAACCTGCCTTCAACTACCGCTCCGGCGGCGCCGCGCAGTACATCGCCGCGCTCGGCAACTTCGACGACCCGGCGCGCCCGCGCCGCTTTCGCCTCGGCTTCATGGCCTCGAGCGACAACCACTTCGCGCGGCCCGGCACCGGCTTCAAGCAGAAGAACCGGCGCGGCAACACCGAGTCGAACGGTGAACCTGTTACGGGGATCCTCGCGGGTCAGATGACCGCGAGCGAGACCACGCCATCCTCGCAGCCGCGCGCCTTCGATCCCACCAAGTTCTCAGGCTTTCAGCTCACCGAGATCGAGCGGCAAGCGTCGTTCTTCATGATGGGCGGCATCACCGCCGTGCACGCCGCGGGCCGCGACCGCGCCGCAGTCTGGGACGCGCTTCAGCGGCGCGAGGTGTACGGCACCACGGGCCAGCGCACGCTGCTCTGGTTCGACCTAATCAACGCGCCCGGCGGGACGGCGCCGATGGGCGCACAACTCGAACTCGCCGAGGCGCCAGTCTTCCGCGTGCGCGCGGCGGGCGCGTTCGAGCAAAAGCCGGGCTGCCCTGACGAAGCGCACGCGGCGCTTGGCCCGGATGGCCTCGAGCGCCTGTGCAAAGGCGAGTGCCACAACCCGAGCGACGTGCGCCGGCCGATCACGCGCATCGAGATCGTGCGCATCCGTCCCCAACAAGCGCCGGATGAGCCGGTCGCCAAGCTCATCGACGACCCGTTCCTCGTGTTGCCCTGCTCGGGCGACCCGGCCGGCTGCAGCGCCGAGTTCAGCGACCCCGAGTTCCCGTCGCTCGGCCGCGAGGCGCTTTATTACGCGCGCGCCTACGAGGCGCCCGATCAAGCCATCAATGCCGGCGGCATCCGCTGCGAGCGCGACGAGGGCGGGAACTGCGTGAAGCCGCAGCTCTGCCCCGGGTCCGCTGGCGTCGCCGACGATTGCCTCGCGGAACGCGAGCCGCGCGCGTGGTCCTCGCCGATCTACTTGAATTGGGCGCCGCCAGCCGCGGGGCGCGCTTCCCCGGCAGTCCTCGCCGCGGGTGAGTGACGCAAAGTCAACCGCGAACCTGAGCGATTTGCCTCTTCCCTCGCGCGCGCACTGCGTTCAGAATGCGACGCCTTTGAGTGCGCGCGCTCGCGAGCGCCGCACGTCGAGTCCGGTGCCGCTCACAAGGAGAATCCAGATGTTCGCGCCCGCCACAGTTCTGCGCTGGCTCAGCGCCCTCGCGCTCTCGCTCGCCGTAACAATGCCGATCTACGCGCAGGAGGAAGCCGCCGCGCCGGCCGCTGAACCTGCGCCCGCTGCCGAGCCCACCTTCGCGGGCGTCGAAGAGATCACGATCACGGCGACCAAGCGCGCGACGAACATTCAGGACGTGCCGATCGCGGTCACCGCGATCACGGCCGAGGGCCTCGAGGCGCGCGGTATCACGGACGTGAAGGAACTCCAGCAGGCCGCACCGAGCCTCTCCATCACAGAATCGAACAGCACGACCAACGGCGGCACGATCCGCATCCGCGGCATGGGCACCTCGGGCAACAACCCGGGCCTCGAATCCGCGGTGGGCTCGTTCATCGACGGCGTGTACCGCAGCCGCTCGGGCCTCGCGCTGCAAGACCTAATCGACGTCGAGCGCGTCGAGATCCTGCGCGGGCCGCAGGGCACGCTGTTCGGAAAGAACACTTCCGCCGGCCTCGTGCACATCATTACGAAGAAACCCGAGTGGGAATGGGGCGGCCACGTTGGCGGCACGCTGGGCAACTACGACCTGCGAAAAACGCAAGGCAGCATCACCGGACCGCTGATCGAGGACAAGCTCGCCTTCCGCTTCGCGGGCATCTACCACATCCGCGACGGCTACCTCGACGACATCGACACCAAGGACACGTTCGGGGACCGCGATCGCTGGGCGATGAAGGGCCAGTTCCTGTTCACGCCCACGGACACCTTGGATTTCCGCTTCATCGGCGACTACACGAAGATGCGCGAGCACTGCTGCCCCGCGACCTACTCGATCGTGGGCCGCAACGCGAAACACATCCTCAACCTGGGCGGCGCGCTCTTTGGCGGAAGCCTGGACGCGACCCTGGCCCCAATCATCCTGGCCCCGATCAGCCCGGGCAGCGGCACCTACAGCGGCGCTCGCAACAACAACAACCTCAACGTGGGCACCAACTCCGACCCGCAGGAAGACGTCAACGACTGGGGTCTCTCGATCGACATGAACTGGGATCTCGACCCCGTGAAGGTGAAGGGCATCCTGGCCCATCGGCAGACGGACATCTTCCGCGGGCAGGACATCGACTTCACGAACGTCGACATCCTGCGCTCCGGCGCCACCAACGAGGGTTGGGTCAACTGGAGCCTCGAGCTTCAGTTCTCAGGCGGCACCGAGCGCGTGGACTGGCTGTTCGGCATGTACGGGTACACCGAGGAACTCACCAACGATTTCCTGGTGAATGTCGCAACGCAGGGCCCGGAGTACATCGGCCGTCTGGTGGAGCAGGCTGTCAGCCCGTTGACCGGGAACCCCGGGCTGAGAGCAGCCTTCCAGGCGCAATTCAACGCGGATGAAGGCCGCCACTCGGACCTCGCCCAGGACAACAAGGGCTACTCGTTCTTCACGCATAACATCATTCACCTCACCGAAGAGTGGAATCTCACGCTCGGGGCTCGCTACGGCTGGGAGCGCAAAGAGGGCTCCGTCGTTCACGACGGCACGCCGGTCGGCTCGATTTTCCGCGCGCCGTTCTGCGACCGGGTCACGGGCTTCACCACACCTCCGTTGGGCGCCGGAACTTCGAACCTCCGAAATGCCGTCGGCATAAACCTGCGAACGACGCTCAGCAACACCTGCGACAACTACAGTTGGGAAGCGAGCTACCAAAGCGACGACTGGACAGGCACGATCCAGCTCGGCTACGCGATCACGGAGGACGTCAACGCCTACCTGAGCGCTTCACGCGGCTTCAAGTCTGGCGGCTACAACCTCGACGCCGATGCGTTCAACTGCGTTCCCACGGGCGTTGTGGCGACCCAGTCGCCGGGCGGCCCCGTTCCCCAGCCTCAGCCCCCCGGCACCGTCGTTTCGGGAAACATCTACTGCACGCCCGACGACCAGACCTACTTCAAGCCCGAGTTCTCCAACGCCTACGAGTTCGGCCTGAAATCTGCGTGGTTCGGCGGGCGCCTCGTTGCGAACCTCGCCTTGTTCTACACCGACTTCCAAGACTTCCAGCTCAATCAGTTCACGGGCCTCGGCTTCATCATTCGCAACGTGCCTCAGGTGTTGTCGCACGGCGTCGAGCTCGAGATGACCGCGTTCCCGACGGAAGGTGTGATCGGCAACCTCTCGATCACCTACGCCGACACGCGCTACGGCGACAACGTCGACACCTGCTTCAGCCTGAATCGTCCGGATCTGTCGGTGAATCGCTGCCCCGGCCAGTCCAATGCCGTGAGCGGGTGCGAGGACGATCCGCCGCTCGGGATCACGGTGCCGCCCTGTTTCTTCTTCCCGAGCAACCAGAACGCCGCCGGCAAGCGCATCACGCAGTCGCCAGCGTTGACCGCGAGCCTCCAGCTCTCGATGCAGAAGCCGCTCTTCAGCACCGGCTGGTTCTGGTACAGCGGCGGGAACGTCTACTACCGCGGTAAGCACAAGACCTCGACGGATCTCGATCCGCTGAAGGCAGAGACGGCGCACACCAAGCTGAATCTGCAGGGAGGCTTCCGCTCGCCGGAAGAGCGCCTCGACATTCAAATCTGGATCAACAACGTGACCGACGAGATTGTGACCACCGGCAACTTCGACACGGTCTTCCAAGCCGGCAGCTTCAGCGCCTTCAAGCAGACGCCGCGCACGTACGGCATGACGGCGTCCTACAGGTTCGGCGAGTAGCCGAGGCGTTCTGCAAATCTCAGGAGGCCGGTGATCGCGCGAGCGGTCACCGGGCTCTCGCGTTTCCGAAGACACCCGCGCGCGCGGCTCGAAGGCGTGGCACGCTGCGCGCTCTCTGGAGGCGCACATGCGCAAGCTCGGTGTCGGGTTGTTCGTTGCCGCGCTGCTCGCGCTCGCGGGCGTGCTCGTGGTGTGGGAGGCGGGCCAAGGCCGCTTCGGCGCGCACGAGGGTGCCGGCACGCCGCACACGGCGCCGCGGACAGTCGCGCCCGCGGCGCCCGGCGCGAAGCAGATCCTGTTCGGCGATCTGCACGTGCACACCACGTTCTCGGACGACGCCTTCAGCTTCAGCTTGCCGGTGCTGGGCGGCGAGGGCGCGCACCCGCCCGCAGATGCCTGCGATTTCGCGCGTTACTGCTCGGCGCTCGACTTCTGGTCGATCAACGACCACGCCGAACGCCTAACACCAGACCACTGGCGCGAGATCGTCGGCTCGATCCGGCAGTGCAACGAGGTGATCGCCGACTCCGCGAACCCGGACACGGTGGCGTTCCTCGGTTGGGAGTGGACGCAGATCGGGGACACGCCGGAGAACCATTATGGCCACAAGAACGTGGTGCTCGCGCACACGGACGACGCGCGCATTCCCGCGCGCCCGATCGGCGCCGAGCGCCCGGCCTCGCGGCAGATGGTGGCGCCGACGCCGCTCGCACGCGGCATCGCGGCGATCTCTCAGGGCGGGCGTTTTCACGATTTCGCGCGCTTCCAGGCCGAGAGCGACGCGGCGCAGCATTGCCCGAAGGGCGTGCCGGAGCGCGAGCTCCCGGCGGATTGCATCGAGCTCGCGGCGACGCCCGCCGAGTTGTTCCAGAAACTCGATGACTGGGGCCACGATTCGATCGTGATCCCCCACGGCACGAGCTGGGGCATGTACACCCCCATGGGCTCGAAGTGGGACAAGCAGCTCGTCGGCGAGCAGCACGACGAGCAGCGCCAGACCTTGATCGAGGTGTTCTCAGGCCACGGCGATTCGGAGGTCTACCGCGACTGGCGCGACATCGAGTGGGATAGCGAGGGGAAGCCCACGTGCCCGGCCGCGCGACCTGATTACTTGCCCTCGTGCTGGCAAGCGGGCGAGATCATTCGCGCGCGCTGCCTGACCGCAGGCGAAAGCGCGGACGAGTGCGAGAAGCGTGCGCTCGAAGCGCGCGCGAACTACGTCGCTGCGGGCCTGCCGGGGCACCTAACAGTCCCGGGCGCAAACGCCGAGGAATGGCTCGACGCGGGGCAGTGCAAGGACTGCCGCTCGCCTTCCTTCAACTACAGGCCGCTGAGTTCGATGCAGTACATCCTCGCGCTCGGGAACTTCGCCGACCCGGCGCGCCCGCGCCGCTTCCGGCTCGGCATCATGGCCGCGAGCGATAATCACTTCGCGCGGCCGGGCACCGGCTACAAGCCGATCCGCGAGGGACACACCGAATCGATGAGCCGCGCGGCCCGGCCTCAGGGCCTCAATGCCGTCACGCGCGCTATGAGAGCGCCGCCGGCCGAGCCGGGCCCGCGCTCGATCCCGTTCGACCCGAACGCGGGGCTGTCGGGGTTCCAGTTATTCGAGACCGAGCGCCAGGCCTCGTACCTCACGACGGGCGGCCTAACAGCCGTGCACGCTGAGGGCCGCGACCGCGCAGCGATCTGGAACGCGCTGCAGCGCCGCGAGGTGTACGGCACCAGCGGCCCGCGCATTCAGCTCTGGTTCGATCTCGTGAACCCGCCAGGCGCGGCGCCCGGCAGCGTCGCTGCGATGGGCAGCGAAGTCGCGATGCGCGACGCGCCGACCTTCCAGGTGCGAGCGCTCGGGTCCTTCGAGCAGAAGCCAGGCTGCCCGGACGAGAGCGCGGACGCGCTCGGGCCCGAGCAGATCGCCCGCATCTGCCGCGGCGAGTGCCACAACCCGAGCGACGTGCGCCGCGCGATCTCGCGCATCGAGATCGTGCGCATCCGGCCGCAAGCACAACAAGACGAGCCGCTCGCGCCGCTGATCCAAGACCCATGGCTCACGATCGCCTGCACTGCTCTCGCGGACGGCTGCACCGCGACGGTGAGCGACCCCGACTTCGCCGCCGGCGCCCGCGAGACGCTCTACTACGCCCGCGCCTTCGAAGCGCCCAGCGACAGCGTGAACGCCGCCGGCGTACGCTGCGAGCGCGACGCAGAGGGCAACTGCACGAACGTCAACCTTTGCGGCCGAAACGACCCGAGCGACCAATGCCTCGCTCCCCACGAACCCCGCGCGTGGTCATCGCCAATCTGGCTGACGCCCGCACCGGCGGAAACCCAGGTGGTGAGCAATTAATGCGAAGGAGAAGATGATGAGTTCGATCCGCTACGAGCAGAGTGACGGCATCGGGACCATTACGATCGATCGCCCTGAGAAGCGCAACGCGATGTCGTTCGCGGTGCTTGGCGAATTCCTGGAAGCGGTGAAGCGCGCAGGAGACGACGCCGACGCACGTGTGGTGATCTTGACTGGCGCTGGCGGCTCGTTCTGCGCGGGCACCGATCTCTCGGATCTCGCGAGCCGCCCGCCCGAGAACCGCGGGCTGCGCGGTCGTGCCGACGAAATCGGGCGCTGGTGGCCGCTCAGCGTGTGCCCGAAACCGGTGATCGCGGCGGTGGACGGCGCGGCAGTCGGGATGGGCGCGGAGTTCACGAGCCAGTGCGACGTGCGCATCGCCTCGACGCGCGCGCGCTTCGCCTGGAACTTTGCTCACCGCGGCCTCGTGCCCGATACCGGCGCCGGCACCTGGATCCTGCCGCGGTTGTTGGGGCAGTCCCGCGCGCTCGAGCTGCTCTACTCGGGCCGCTTCATCGACGCGCAGGAAGCCCTTGCGATCGGCTACGTCCAGAAGGTGGTGCCGCCAGAAAAACTGCAGGACGAGGCGCGCTCCGTTGCGATGGGCTTCCTCACCGGCTCTCCGCTCTCGCACCGGCTGATCAAGGAGCTCGTCTACCAGAGCGCGTCGCGCGATCACGGCGCTCACATGCTGGCGCACACCGAGGCGATGAAGACGTGCTTCTCGTCCGACGATCACCGCGAGGGCGTTGCGTCGTTCCTCGAGAAGCGGCCGGCGAAGTTCTCAGGCAAGTAGGCACGCCCCGCCCTCTAGACGGAACCGGAGGATGCAGATGGATCTCGCGCAACTTCTCACGGGCGCGCTTTGGCCCGGCGCGCTCGACGCGGCGCTCCTGCTGGGCCGCGTCGCGATCGGCGTGTGCTTCGTGATCCACGCGCTCGGCAAACTCGGCGTGGTAGGCACCGGAAACATGCAAGGCTTCACGGAATGGCTGCGCAGCCTGGGTGTGCCGATGCCCGAGCTGAACGCGCGCATGGCGATGCTGTCGGAGCTCGGCGGCGGCAGCGCGCTGGCGCTTGGCCTCTTGACGCGCCCCGCCTGCGCAGTGTTGATCGGCACGATGCTGGTCGCTGGCACGCTCGGCCACAAAGGCGCGGGCTACCTAATCACCAACAACCCGCCCGGCGCCGAGTACACGATCAACCTCGGAGTGATCTGCGCGATGTTCTTCCTGATCGGACCGGGCGCGTACTCGCTCGACGCGCTGCTGTTCTGATGAGCGCGAAGCGATGAGCCGGCTCGCGGGGAAGGTCGCGTTGATTACGGGCGCAGCTCGGGGCACGGGCGAGCAGACCGCGCGCCTGTTCGTGGCGGAAGGAGCGCGTGTCGCGATCGGCGACGTGCTCGAAAGCGAGGGCCACGCGGTTGCGAAGGCGCTCGGCGACGCGGCGCACTTCGTGAAGCTCGACGTCACGCAGGAGGCGAGCTGGGCGAACGCGGTGGAGGAAACGCGCGCGCGCTTCGGCGCGCTGAACGTGCTCGTGAACAACGCGGGCCTGTTGCACCGCGGTCCGCTCGAAGCGACGACGCCGGAAGTATTCGAGCGCCTGTTCCGCGTCAACCAACTCGGCCCGTTCCTCGGCATCAAGGCCGTCGCGCCTTGGATGAAGGCCGCGGGCGGTGGCTCGATCGTGAACATCTCCTCGATCGATGGCCTGATGGCCCATAACAATCTGGTCGCCTACGTCTCCACGAAGTGGGCGCTGCGCGGCATCACGCGCGTAGCTGCCCTCGAGCTCGGCGTGCACGGCATTCGCGTGAATGCGGTCTGCCCCGAAGTCGGAGGCCCGGCAATGCGCGCGCCCTACGTCCCCGCCGGTATCGACCCTGAGAAGATCCTGGCCGTTACCCACGACGTGATCCCGTACAACCGCAAGCGCGAGCCCGTCGAGTTGATTCGCGACGTCGCGCGCATGGTGCTCTTCCTCGCCTCGGACGAAAGCCTCTCCTGCACCGGCGCCGACTACCCCGTCGACGCCGGCGGCAGCGCTGGCCAGCGCACCAAGTTCTAACGGGGACGTTCCTTGACGAACGCGACGAATCACCCCGGGACGTTCCTCGACGAAAACCGCGCCGCGCCTCGCGAACCGATCCGGGTCGCGCCGCGGGCGACAGGAGCACTGCACTGATGCGCACCGGCATTCGCGCGCTCTCCGAGATCGCGCACTTCGACGAGAGCTGCGACGTGCTCGTGATCGGCCTCGGCTGTGCCGGCGCGTCCGCCGCGATCGAGGCGCGCGAGGCCGGCGCCGACGTGCTCGCGCTCGAGCGCTCGAGCGGCGGCGGCGGCACCTCCGCGATGTCTGGCGGCGTGATCTACCTCGGCGGCGGCACGAAGCTCCAGCGCGCGTGCGGCTTCGAGGATTCGCCCGAGGAAATGTTCAAGTACCTGATGGCTTCGGTCGGGAAGTTCCCCGACGAGCCGAAGATCCGGGCGTATTGCGACGGCAGCGTCGCCCACTACGACTGGATCTGCGCGCAGGGCGTCCCGTTCAAGGAGACTTTCTACTACGGCTGCTCCGGTGAACCGCCGACCGACGATGGGCTGGTGTGGTCTGGCTCCGAGAAGACGCACCCGTTCAATGATCTCGCGAAGCCGGCGCCGCGCGGCCACGTGCCGAAGCACCCGCACCAAACGGGCCATGTGCTGATGAAGCACCTGATCGCGAGCGCGCGTGCGCGCGGCGCGCGCATCGCGGGCGACACGCGCGTGCGCGCGCTCGTCGTCGATGCGGAGGGCGCGGCGGTTGGCGCGATCGCGGAGAGCTACGGCGCGGAGCGCAGCATCCGCGCGCGCGGCGGCGTCGTGCTCGCGACGGGCGGCTTCGTGCTGAACGACGAGATGTTACGGCGCTGGCTGCCCGACGCGCTGCGCTGCTCGATGCGCGTCGCAGCGGACGGCGACGACGGCAGCGGCATCTTGCTGGGCATGGCGGCTGGCGCCGATGTCGCGCATCTCGACAAAGCGTCGGTCTCGCTGCCGGTGACGCAGCCCTGGGGCTTGAAGCGCGGCGTGATCGTGAACGCGCAGGGCCAGCGCTTCGTCAACGAGGACACTTATTACGGCCGGCTAGGCGAGCTGGCGCTCTTCCAGCAGGGCGGCAAAGCCTTCATGATCGTCGACGACGAAATCTTCGAGAAGCCCGAGTATCCGAACACGGGGAACATCGCCGCGGTGGGAGAAACGATCGCGGAGCTCGAAGCGGAACTCGGCTTCGCGACGGGCGCACTCCAGAGCACGATCTCGATCTACAACGAGTTCGCGGCGTGCGGCGGCGACGCCGCGTTCGGCAAGGCCACGGAATACCTGAAGCCGCTCGTGAAACCGCCCTTCGGCGCGTTCCACTGCTCCACGGAGAGCTGCCTCTACGCCGTGTTCACGCTCGGCGGCCTCGTCACCGACGTCGATGGCCGCGTGCTGGATCCGGGCGGCCGCGCGATCCCTGGGCTGTTCGGCGCGGGCCGAGCCAGCTCGGGCATCTCGGCGGGCAGCTACTCGAGCGGCATGTCATTAGGGGACGGCACGTTCTTCGGGCGGCGCGCGGGGCGCGCAGCGGCGGGGTCGAGCTAGAGCCTGCGGCCTGTCTCAGCTCGCTCGAGGCTTGCGTCGAGTCGCGGAGAGGAGAACAGCCGCTGCCGCGAACAGGAGCGCCTCGTCAGGTTTGGGCGCGAACACCGACACGCGCACTTCGTGGAACGCGTAGTCGTGAGTGAACGGCTCAAACTCGCTGAACACCAGGGACATTCGCGTGAGTTGATCCACTGGGACGGCAGACGCGACGAAGATCACGATCGTTCCAGACGGCAGCGACGGCAGGCGTGAATTGCCGTGCAGGGTCAGGCCTCCGCTCGACTCGAAGAAGAGGTTGACCACGCCGGGTTCCAGGGTGCCGAACGGAGGAGTGATTTCGATCTCGACGACTAACGGAGCTGACGAATTGAGCGGATTTGTCAGCAGCGTACCGGCCGGGAGGTCCCAGGAGATTTGCACAGCGTCGAAGTGCAATCCGTTGTCTCCGGACCGGAAGACGAGCGCGTCGTCCCCCGCCGACAGCGTCAAGAACGCGGCGATCGGATCGGAATTGATGCCATTGGTGAGCTCCACAGTGCGAGCGCCGCCCACGACGTGCGTGGGGTCCAGGCCGGATTGGACGACTTCTCCGCCGACGCCGCTCGCGGTGATCGCGAAGGCTCCGTCCTCGAAATCGTCGATCACCGCGGCGCCAGCGATCCCTGGGGAAATCAGGGCGGTCGCCACAACCCAATGCGCCAAGAATCGATGAGCCATTTCGATTACCTCAGGCGGCACGCCAGCAAGTCGAAACAAGCCCAAGGGCGCGCCTGCCACCCAGCGCACCGCATCTGTGGTCGAACTCGCCCATCGGTGGCACGGGATCGCGAGATGCGAGCACCGGCTAGCTCAAAGCAGCGCGTCCAGCGCCGCGAGCGCATCCAGCAGGTCCGGCTTCACCAGCACGCCGCGAATCCCTAATCGCTCGGCCGCTGTGATGTTGCTCGCCGCGTCGTCGAGGAACAGGCACTCCTCTGGCGCCACGCCGCCGAGCAGCGCCAGCGTGTGGTGAAAGATCGCAGGGTTCGGCTTGCGCATACGCACTTCGCTCGAATCCACGATCACGTGAAACAACTCGTCGGCCGGCACCATCTTCCGCCACGACTCGCGGAACTCGACGATGTTATTGGTGACGAGCGCGCTGCGATAGCCGCGCGCGACGATGGCGTGAGCGCGCTCGAGCATCGCGTCGTAAGCGCCGCGCGGGCCGCTCGCCATCGAGGCAAACAGCTTGAACGGATCCGCGTCGATGTTCTCCGCGCGGCCGAGCTCGAGGATCGCGTTGCGCGCCTCCACGAGCGTGATCTCGCCGCGCTCGAGGCGATGCCACGGGTGATCGCCGTCTTCGTGATAGGGCCCGAACACGAGTTCGAGCACGCGCTGCGGATCCGCACCGATCTCGGCGCCGTAATTGCGCGCGCCGTCGAACGGGCTGGGCGTGAACACGCCGCCAAAGTCGAACAGGACTGCGCGGGTCTTCGTCATCTCAGACTGGCCGGAGTTCCGCAACGTCCGCCATCAGCTCGATCGCCTCGTCCTGCTCGGTGTGCAGCGTCAAGCCTGTTAGGCCCTCGAGCTCACGCCAGGCCTTGAAGCGCTCGCGGATGCGCGCGGGCGGCCCGATCAGCGCGCCTTGGTCCACGTATTCGTCCGGCACCGCTGCGATCGCTTCAGCCTTCTTGCCGGCGAGGAACAGCTCCTGAATCCGTTCCGCCGCCTCGGGGAAGCCGCGCAGCTTCATCATTTCCTTGTGGAAGTTCTTGGTCTTGTGGCCCATGCCGCCGACGTAGAGGCCGATGAAGGGCTTCTGCGCGTCTAGCGCCTTGCGCACGTCGTCGGTCACGAACACCTGAGCACCGCCCTGGATCTCGAAGCCCTTGCCGAGCGCCTTGCCGCCTCCCGCGCGCGCGAAGCCGCGCTCGAGCGACGGCTTGAAGATGTGCTTGGTGTCCGGGTTGTATCCCATCGGCAGCCAGCCATCGGCGAGCTCGGCTGTTAGGGCGACGTTCGCGGGCTGGCCGGTGCCGAGGAAGATCTTCGTGTGCGGGTCGGTGTGAAGCACGCTCTTCAGCGGCTTGCCGAGGCCCGATGAGCCCGGCCCGCGATAGGGCAGCTGGATCTCGGGGCCGTCGTGTGCGAGCGGCGCCTCGCGCCGCAACACCTTGCGCATGATCTCGACGTAGTCGCGCAGGCGCGCGTTCGGCTTGCCCCAGGGCGTGCCGTACCAGCCCTCGACGATCTGCGGGCCGGAGAGCCCGACGCCAATGACTACGCGCCCGCCGCCCGCAAGTTGGTCGACCGTCGCCATCGCGAGCGCGGTCGCAGCCGGCGTGCGCGCCGCAGTCTGGATCACCGCCGTGCCGAGCCTAATGCGTTTGGTGTGCGCGGCGAGAAACGCGAGCGGTGTGATGGCGTCCTGCCCGTAGATCTCCGCGGTCCACACGGAGTCGTAACCCAGCTGTTCGGCGCGAATCACGCGCGCGACGGGAACTTTCACTTGCGGGTTCGCCCACTGCAGCGCGAGTCCGAGTTTCATGGGGCGCCTCACGACAAGGGCGCGCAGTATACGGAGGATCGCGAGGCGGCTCGCCGGTTCCGCGCTCTCCCGAGTTTGCGGTTGACGCGCACGCGGCCTCGGCGCGAGCATTGCGGCGATGTCCGCACCGCCCGCTGCCGATTCCGCTCGCGAAGTGCCCGAGACGCGCTTCGGGGTGTGGTTCCAAGGCACGCGCGTCTGGCGGCGCTACGTCGTGCTCGAGACGCTCGCGGTGCTCGATTCCCTAATTGCACGCCCCGGTGCACGCTTCTCGCGCATTCTCGATGCCGGTTGCGGGCACGGCTTCGCGCTCACGGTGCTGGATGCGTGTTACGCGCCGAGCGAGATCGTGGCGATCGACGCCGACTCGCGCTTACTGCCGCACGCGCGCGTGGAAGCAGAGGCCTGCCGCGCCCGCGTGGACGTGCGTGCTGGCGACGTCGCAAAATTGGAGTTTGCCGACGCGGAGTTCGACCTCGTGCTGTGCCATCAAACGCTCCACCACGTGCCCGAGCAGGCACGCGTGCTCGCCGAGTTGCGCCGAGTTCTCAGGCCCGGCGGCGTGCTGCTGCTCGCCGAATCGTGCCGCGAGTTCGTGGGGCAGCTTTGGGTGCGCGCGTTCTTCCGCCACGCGATGCATGCGCAGCACACGGCCGAGGAGTACGCAGCGCTCGTGCGCGAGGCGGGCTTCGAGATCGCCGCGCTGACGACGCCCGACCCATGGTGGTCGCTACCTGATCTCGGCCTCCGCGATCGGCTCGCGCGCAGGGCGCATCCAGCGGACGCGCCGCACACGCTCGTATGCATTGCAGCGCGGCGGCCCGCTTGATGCGAGTCCTGCGCTGGCTGCTGCGCGGCGTCGCCTCACTCGCGCTGCTGCTTGCGGTGCTCGCGATCGGCGGCGCGCTCTGGGCACTGTTCCGGGTGAAGACCTACGAGCAGCGCGACGACGCCAGCGCGCTCGCGCGCAAGCGCGCCGAACTCGGCTGGATGGCCGAACAGGCGCGCGGCGCGAGCGGCGCGCTGCGCCCTAACATTATCGTGATTCTGTTCGATGATTTGGGCTACGGCGACCTCGGCGCCTATGGAAGCCGCGCGCTCGCGACGCCGCGCATCGACCAGCTCGCGGCCGAGGGCGCCGTCTTCGAGACGTTCTACGCGCCCGCGCCGTACTGCACGCCCTCCCGCGCGGGCTTTCTCAGCGGACGCTGGCCGATTCGCACGACCCTCACGCAAGTGGTGTTTCCGCACGGGCACGCGGTGAACCACGTGCAGCGCATGAGCGGCCGCCCGATTCGCCTGCCCGCGGATGAGATCCTGCTGCCCGAAGCGCTGAAGAGCGCGGGCTACGCGACCGCGATGGTCGGCAAGTGGCACCTCGGCGATGAGGCGCCGAGCCTCCCTAACGACTTCGGCTTCGATCACTACTTCGGCGTGCTGCACAGCAACGACATGGCGCCGCTGCCGCTCTGGAGGGACCGCGAAGTCGCGGAGCCTCACCCCGTCGATCAGCGTTTCCTCACGCCGCGTTACACACACGAGGCGATCGCGTGGATCGAGCAGCACGCGCAGCAGCCCTTCTTTCTTCACTTCGCGCCCAACTTCCCGCACATCCCCTTGCACACGACGCCCGAGCAAGCCGGCAAGAGCGACGCCGGCCTGTACGGCGACGTGATCGCCGACCTCGACGCCAGCGTGGGCAAGCTCGTCGATGCGCTCGCACGGCTTGGCATCGCCAATAACACGCTCGTGCTGATCACGAGCGACAACGGCCCGTGGTATCAGGGCCGAGCGGGCGGCGTGCGCGGGCGCAAGAACGACACGTTCGAAGGCGGCATGCGCGTGCCATTCATTGCGTGGTGGCCGGGACGCGTCGCAAAGCAGCGCGTCGCCGACGTGGCGGCGGGCGTCGATCTGCTGCCGACCGCGCTCGCGCTCGCGGGAGTGCCGAAGCCGCGCGACCGCGCGATCGACGGCGTGGACCTAACAGCCGCATTGTTCGAGGGCGCCGCGTTGCCCGAACGACCGGTCTACTTCTACTCCGACCGCCAGCTCCAAGCCGTGCGGCTCGGCGCGTGGAAACTCCACACGCGCCACGGGGTTTACGGCGGAGCCCCCTGGTCGTATCCGCTCGTGCCGCTCGTGGCGCAAGGCCCGTGGCTGTTCCAACTCGCTCGCGACCCCGATGAAGCCTACGACGTGCACGAGAAGTTCCCTGATGACTTTGCGCGGCTCGCTGCGCTGCGCGAGGCATGGGAGCGAGACGTGGCAGCGAACCCGCGCGGCTGGAAGAAACCCTGAAGGCGCGAGCCCATCGCGCGAGGTGGAGATGATCCGAGGAAGCTGCCTGTGCGGTGCTGTCGAGTTCAGCGTGAGCCGAGAGCTGACGCCGATCCAGCTCTGCCACGCGACGCGTTGCCGGAAGGCGACCGGAGGCGCCTTTGCCCCCGAGCTGCTCGCGCCGGCGGCGTCATTGCGTTGGCTGCGCGGAGCCGATCGAGTCGCCATCTACGAAGCGCCGCTGCTGCGCGATCCGCCCGCGTATCGGCGCGCGTTCTGCAAGACGTGCGGCTCGCCGCTGCCGGTCGAGGTCGCAGGCAGCGGATTCGTCCTGTTGAATCCCGGCGTGCTCGACGACGACCCCGGCTCGCGACCGTTTCGGCACGCGTTCCTCGCTCAAAAGGCGAGCTGGCACGAACTCACGGACGCGCTTCCGCGCTTTTCGCAGCAGCCACCGAATCCCAGGCCAGAGAGCGCGACGTAAGCGTCGCGGTCATCCATAACTCGCCGGGCAACACCGAGCGAAGTCGAACAGAAGGAGCCCCTCATGAGAATCGGCTGCGTCTTCCCCACTTGCGAGATCGGGAGCGACCCGATCGCGATTCGCGATTTTGCGCAGGCCGCCGAGCAGCTCGGCTACTCGCACCTAATCACCTACGACCACGTGCTGGGCGCGGTGCACGCGGGCCGCGATCCGAAGCTCGGCGGGCCGTACACCGAGCACAACGCCTTCCACGAACCGTTCGTGCTGTTCGGCTATCTCGCGGCGCTCACGAAGAGCCTCGAGCTGGTGACGGGCGTAATCATTCTTCCGCAGCGCCAGACCGCGCTGGTCGCGAAGCAGTGTGCGGAGATCGCGCTGCTCTCAGGCAATCGCCTGAAGCTCGGCATTGGCACGGGCTGGAACTACGTCGAGTACGAGGCGCTCAACGAATCCTTCGCGACGCGCGGGAAGCGCTTCGACGAACAGGTCGAGTTGCTCCGGAAGCTCTGGACGACGCCGGTGCTCGACTACGAAGGCACCTACCACCGCGTCGATCGTGCGGGCATCCTGCCCTTGCCGACGAGGCCGATCCCAATCTGGTTCGGCGGCTTCTCGATCCCCGCGCTAAAGCGTGCCGCGCGCATCGGAGATGGCTTCCTGTTCGGCGCGTCCAACACCACGATGCTGAAGTTCAACGATCAGCTGCGCGCGGAACTAGCAAAGGAGGGGCGCGCGACTGGCTTTGAGGTCGACGCGATCACCGGTTACGGCGAGGGGCCAGACGCCTGGCGGAGAGCGGCGGAGACCTGGAAGGCGGCGGGCGCGACGCACTTTTCGATGCGCGCGATGAGCACCGGAGCCTCGCTGATTGGCGACAAGGATCCCGGCTTCAAGACGCCGCAGCAGCACATCGACGCGCTCGCGAAGTTCATCGCGGTGGTGAAGGACCTCTGAGCCGGCAGCGGCGCCGCGGTAACGAGGCACGGAGCGTGGCATGAGATCAGCGCGCGGCGTGCTGGTGATTACGGCCGCCGTATCGGCAGTGCTCGCGGGTTGGCTTTGGGATCTGCAGCGGCGCTCGCCGGGCGAAGAGCAGCTCGAGATCTTCGGGCGCCTCTTCATCCACGGTGACGCGCCCGCCGCGTGGCTCTTTCTGCCGATCCTCGCGCTCGCGTGCTGGCCTCCGCTGCAGCGCGCCTCGCTGCGCTTTGCGCGCGTGCTCGGCGAGCATCCTCTTGCGGCCGCCGGCGTCAGCGCCGCCGCGTTCGCGCTCGGCGCGCGCTTGATTTATCAGGGTCACCCGCTGTCGCTCGACGAGTACGCGCCAATCTTTCAGAGCGAACTGTTCGCGGCGGGCCAGCTCACTGCGCATGCGCCGCCGGGGTTGCTCGACTTCGTGCTGCCGCGCGACATGCAGCTGTTCTTCTTCAGCGTGTCGCCGCTGACAGGAGAAATCGCGAGCGGCTATTGGCCCGGCTTTGCATTGCTGCTCACGCCGTTCACATTTCTCGGCGCGTTGTGGCTGCTCAACCCGTTGATCGGCGGCGCGACGATCTGGCTCGTGCATCGCACGGCGCTCGCGCTGTTCGCCTCGCGCGAGCTCGCCGGGCTGTGCGCGTTGATCACGCTCGGCTCGGCGGCGATCGCGATCAACGCGTTCTCGTTCTACGCGATGCCGACGCACTTGTTGCTGAACCTCGCGTTCGCTGCGCTGCTGGCGCAGCCCTCCGCACGCCACGCGCTCGCAGCGGGCGCGTTCGGCTCGCTCGCGCTCACGCTGCACAACCCGCTGCCGCATGTGCTGTTCGCTGCGCCGTGGCTGGTTTGGCTTGCGCTGCGGGCGGATCGCGCGCGCACGCTGCCGGCGCTCGCCGCCGGCTACCTCCCGCTCGCGTTGTTATTGGGCGTCGGCTGGAGCGCGCTGCTCGCAGGCTTCGCGGGCGGCAGCGCGGGCACGGCGGCGCGCGCGACAGAGCTGGGGGCCGTGTTCGCGTGGCCGAACGCGGCGATCATGGTGGTTCGTGCGATCGGCTTCGCGAAGCTCTGGCTCTGGGCCGCTCCCGCCGCGCCGCTGCTCGCGCTGTTAGGGCTGCGCGCTGCGCGGCGGGACGTGCGGCTGTTGTTGTGGGCGGCGTCCGCGGCGCTCACTGCGCTGGGGTACTTCTTCGTGCCGTTCGATCAGGGCCACGGCTGGGGCTACCGGTACTTCCATTCCGCGTGGGCGGCGCTTCCGCTGCTCGCGGCCGCGGCGATTCACGCGGCTCCGGGCGAGCGTGCACGCACTGAACTCTCAGGTTTCGCGGCTGCCTGCGCGCTCGCGAGCCTCGTCGTGCTCGTGCCACTGCGCGCGCAGCAGGTGCACGCGTTCATCACCGAGCACCTCGCGCAGCTGCCTCGAGCCGCGCGCGGCACGCCCGAACTCGTGCTCGTGAACACCGCCGCGGGCTACTACACGATCGACCTCGTGCAGAACGACGCGCTCTTCGCGCGCCGGCCGCTCGTGATGGAGAGCCTCGGCGCCGCCGCCGATGCCGAGATGCGCCGCGCGCACTTCCCAAATCTCGTGCTGCTCGCCGCCGACGAGCGCGGCGAAGTCTGGGGTCGCCGCTGAATCCGGGGCGAGTCGCCTCTTACAACAAGTCCGGCGACCAGATGTCCTGGTCCTGGCCGTAGTTCTCGCCAGCGAAATCCCAGCGCGTGAGGCTCATCCACGCGAACAACGCGGGGCTCGCTTGATTGGCGAAGCGGTTCACGCTGACGCCGCTGGCGTTTAGGCTCCGGCCGAGCGCATCGCGCGCCTCGATTGTTATACGCGCTGGCCAAGCGGCGCCGTCGCGCTCGATGCTGCGCGTGCCGGCGACGAGGTTCGCTTTCTCGCCGTCGCGCACGAGGTAGCCCGCCACGATCGGCTGCACGTCGCCGCGCCCAGCGAGCCCAGGCGACGCGAAGCTCAGCGCGAGGAACGAATCGCGCGCGCTGGCGATCGCGTAGGCGTAAGCGCCGCGCGTCGTGCGGTCGTCGCGGCGCACGCCCCAGCTGCGGTCGCGCATGTCCGGCGAATCGATGGCGATGCGCCGCCCGCGCAGCGTGATTTCGCCGCGCACCCGGCACGGCTGATCGATGTGCCCGTGCCCGTCGCGCCCGCCTGCGTCGTGGGCCGCGATCAAGCCTTCGTACTCGAGCTCGGCGCTGAAGCGCTGGCCGTCCTGATAACTGACGCGATACCGGCGCAGCGGTTCCAGCACTTCGTAGCGGAGCGCACCGAGCGCGAGCCGGTCAAGGTTGGTCGCGGGCAGCGGCAGGTGCCAATCCGCGCGCGAGTAGAGGATTCGCCACGGCTCGTGGGCCGAGGCGTCCCACACCGAGACCGCCAGCGAGCAGACGCCTTGGTTCGGGCGAAACAGCGGATAGAAGCTTCCCGAGAGCTTCTCCTCAGGATGCGCGAACGAGAACCAACAGGTTTCGCTCCACCACGGATCGTGCGCGGCTGGCGGGTGGAAGCGGTCGTCGTCGGGTGTGAGCACGGGCGCTCCGGTTGTCAGGGATTCAGGATCAGCGGAACGTTCGCGAGCGGCTTGTTGGCGAGACCGGCGAGCATCGGCCAGAGCGTGAGCCGCACCGCGCCCACGTTCGCGAACCACGCAAGCCAGGCGGTGTCCTCGCTCGCGGCGGCGCCGTCGACGCGCAGCTCGATCGCGCGCCGCCCCTCTCGGAGCGAGGCCGGCTGCGAGCCAAGCACCGCCCTAATGCTTGCGTGCTCTGCGGCGCGCACTGCTTCACCGAGGCGCGCGTGCGCAGCCGCGTGCATCGCCAGCAGCATCGTGCCGCGCGCGCGGCGCTGCGGCTCGCCGCCGAGTGCGGGCAGCACGATCGCGCCGAGATCGCCCGCGAGCGCGTCCATCACTTCAGCCGCGTCGCTCGGTTCCGCGGGCTGGAGCGGCGGCGCCGCGTCGAGCGCGAGTCCCGCGAGCTCCGCCAACGCGCGCGGCAACAGCGAGTCGATTAGGGCGACCAGCGTGAAGTAGACGGAGCGATCGAGCGTCTTCGCGCCGTTGTCGAGCGCAGCAAGGCACGAGACGAGCCAGCGCAGCATCACGAACGCGCGGTAGTAAGCGACGCGCTGCGGGTTCACCGGCAGGCGGGTGCGCGCGGACCAACGCGCGAGCTCCGCGGCCAAATCGCCGGCGTCGGCCGTCATGTGGTGGCCGCGGAACGCGAGCCAGCCGAGGTCGTCCATGGGATCGCCGAGATGCGCGAACTCCCAGTCGAGCAGCGCCGTGACGCGCGTGCCGTCGTGGAGGAAGTTGCCGGGGCCGACATCGCCGTGACACAGCACGGTGTGGGGGCTCTCGGGCGCATTGCGTGCGAGCCAGGCGAACGCGAAGCGCGCGAGCGGCGACGGGCGCTTGACGCGCGCGTCGAAGATGCGGCGCCAAAGCGCGAGCTCGGCGAGTGCGTGATCGCGCGCGTGCTGCGGGCGCGCAAAGCCCGGCAGCTCGAGCTTCGCCGCGTCCTCGCTGTGCAGCTCCGCGAGCGCCTCGGCGTGGTCGAGCATTAGGGCGGCGCGCTGGGGCGCGGGCAAGGCGTCGAGTTCGGGCGCGCCGCTTGCGCGAACCACGAGCAGGGCGTCTGCGCGCGCCGCGATCAGCGCCGGGATGCGCACTCGCGCGCCGTGCAGTGCGCGATAGACAGTGGCCTCGCGCGCGAGCGAGAGCTCCGTGCCCGCGACCGGGCCGTCGCCCGTATCGACGCGCAGCACGCGCTCGCTGCCGTCCTCGCAGCGCACCCCCCAGGTGGCCCGCGATGCGCCCATGGCGAGCGGCTCGGCGCCCGCGACCCGCGAGCCCACTTCGTTCGCGATCCACGCCCGCAGTTCCTCGGAGAGCGCCATGACACGGCACGATAGGTGTGTCCGCTGGATTCCCGCGAGACGCGCGGAAGCGCTGCTCGTGCGGCTACGCTGCGCCGCTCCGAACCGACGCGGACCCGCGTAGCGAGGATACGAAGTGAGCGAAGCGATCGCATGGCGGCGCTGCAGTGCCTGCAAAAACCCGATCGCGCTCGGCGCGATCCATCAGGTCTGCAGCGTCTCCACCTGCAACCGCCCGCGCACGGGCCTGGTGTTCTGCTCGGTGAGTTGTTGGGAAGTGCATCTGCCCTCCGCGAACCATCGCGAGGCGTGGGCGGTCGAGAAGCGAGCGCCGAACAAGTTCGAGCCGGGCGAGGGCCCGCCGGCGAGCGCTAGCCAGCGGCGGCTGGTGCGCCCGTCACAGCCGGCAGCCCCGCAAAGTTCCTCGTCCTTCGGCGATGTGCTGATCGTCGCGAGCCGGCTCAAGGATTATGTGCGCGTCAAATCTGGCGGTTACAACACCAGCGACCGCGTGCTCGAGCCGCTCTCCGAGATCGTGCGCCGCGTCTGCGACCAAGCGATCGAGAACGCGCGCCGCGACGGCCGCATGACGGTGCTCGACCGCGACATTCCGGATGTTTGATTCAAGCGGCGCTTCGCCGCACGCAGCGGTGCAAGCGAAGCGCGCAGCGAGGCGCAGCCGAGCGAAGTAAACAAGGAAGATCGCGGGCGCGCAGCGCCCGGCGATGCCGCGCGAGGGGAGCGTATGACGGGCGTGAGAAGCAAAGGCGGGCTCGAGGCCAAGGCGGTGCTTGTTACGGGCGGCGGCACGGGCATCGGGCGCGCGTGCGCGGCGCAGCTCGCGGCGGACGGCGCGGCGGTGACGATCGTCGGCCGCACCGCGAGCAAACTCGAAGACGCCGCGAAGCGCATCTCGCAGGTCGCGGCCTTCGGCGGCAGCGTGCAGTGGCTCACGGGAGACGTGACGAATGAAGCTGATGTGCAGCGCGCGCTCGCGAAGGCGCTCGAAGGCACCGGCAAGCTCGACGGCCTCGTGGCCAATGCCGGCGGCGGCGGTGCGCTCGCGCCACTCCATCTCCAGGACACGCAGGAGTTCCTGCGCGTGCTGCACCTGAACGTGCTCTCGACCTTTTTGTGCGTGAAGCACAGTGTGCCCCTAATGGTTGCGGCCGGCGGCGGCTCGTTCGTCGGCATGTCCTCAATCGCGGGCGGGCAGACGCACCTGAACTTCGGCGCCTACACCGCGGGCAAAGCGGGCATCGAGGCGCTGATGCGCAACGCCGCCGACGAGTTCGGCCAGAGCGGCCTGCGCTTCAACGCGGTGCGGCCAGGCTTCATCTCGACCGAGATCATGGAGGGCGTGCCGCGCAGCAGCGCCACTTATCAGAGCTACATCGAGAACACGCCGCTGAACGGCGTCGGTGAACCTGAGCAAGTCGCCGAGCTGGTGCGCTTCCTGATCGGGCCCGAGTCGCAGTGGATCACCGGCCAGATCATCCACGTCGACGGCGGGCACGGCCTGCGCCGCGGCCCGAACTTCGGGCACTTCATCGCGCCCGTGCTTGGCGACGCGGTGATGCGCGGCAACCTGCCCACGAAGGCTTGAGCATGTCTGCGCAGGTTCGGCTCGGCGTGCGCGCGAAACTCACTGGCCCGGGCGGACTGTTCGAGATCGCCGAGGAGGACGTGCTCGGCGAGCGCATGCGCACGTTCAAGAACCGCGCGCGCTCGCTGCGCGATTTGTTACGGGCTTCGGCTGCACACGGGGAAAAGGAGTACCTCGTCCACGACGGCAAGCGCGTCACGTACGCGCAGCACCTGGCGCAGGTGGCGTCGTTCGCCTCGGCTCTTACCGAGCGCGGCGTTCGCAAAGGCGACCGCGTCGCGATTCTTGCCGCGAACTGCGCGGAGTGGCCGGTCGCGTTCTGGGCGACGGTGAGCCTCGGCGGCATCGTCTCGGCGCTGAACGGCTGGTGGACGCCGGACGAGATCGCGCACGGCCTTTCCGACAGCGCGCCCGTTCTGTTGATTGGCGACCGCGCGCGCCTCGAGCGCGCGCGAGGTCTCGCGGCCGGCGTGCCGAGACTCGAAATCGAATCGGAGTTCGCCGAGTTGTTGGGGCATGCGCCCGGCGCGCAGCTTTCCGAGCAGCCGATCGCCGAGGATGACCCCGCGGTGATCCTCTACACGAGCGGCACCACGGGCCGCCCGAAAGGCGCGCTCGCCTCGCACCGCGGCATCGTCGGCTTCGTGCACTCGACCACTTATGCGGGCGCCGAGAACGTGTTCACCGAGATGGCGGCTGCGGGGCCAGCGGCGGCGCCGCCTGCGCCTCGCGCGCAAGGCGTCACGCTCGCGACCTCGCCGATGTTCCACCTCTCAGGCCTGTACGCGACGATCGTGCTCCAGCTCGCACTCGGCGGGAAGCTCGTGATCCGCTCGGGCCGCTTCGACGAGGCCGCTGTGATTCGGCTGATGGCGCAAGAGCGCGTGAGCGCGTTCTCCGCGCTGGGCTCGATGGGCCCGCGCATCGCGAACCACCCCGAACTCGCGAAGCACGATCTCTCGTGCGTCGAGAACGTCGGCTTCGGCGGCGCGCCGGTGAGCCCCGCGGTGCAAGACCTAATGCGCCGCGCGTTCCCGAGCGCGAGCACGGGCCAAGGCATCGGCTACGGCAGCAGCGAGAGCGTCTCCGCGCCGACCACGATCCGCGGCGCCGAGTACAAGCTCTTCCCTACTTCTACGGGCCGCGTGATCCCCACCCACGATCTCGAGATTCGCGATGCCGACGGCAAACCGTTGCCCGAAGGCGTCGAGGGCGAGATCCACATTCGCAGCCCGTACCTGATGCTCGGTTATTGGGGAAAGCCCGAGGCGACCGCGAGTGCGCTCAAACCGGGGCGCTGGCTCGCGACCGGCGACATCGGCCGCTTCGAGAGCGGTCTCCTCTACATCAACTCGCGTGCCCGCGACATGATCCTGCGCAACGCCGAGAACGTGTACCCGGTGGAGATCGAGTACCGGCTCGAACAACACCCGAGCGTGCGCGAGGCGACGGTGTTCGGGGTCGATCACGAGGAGTGGGGCCAGGCGGTGAAGGCGGTCGTCGTACCCGAGCCGGGGGCAGTTGTTACGCCGAGCGAACTCGCGCGCTGGTGCGGCGAGACGCTCGCCGCCTACAAGGTGCCGACGGCGTGGGAGGTGCGCGCGGAACCGTTGCCCCGCAATGCCTCGGGCAAGGTGCTGAAGAACGTCGTGCGAGGTGACGTACTCAACGCGTTCGTGGAGGAGTGACGATGCTCGGCGGTATGAACCGACGCTCCCAACACCGCCCCGCACAGAGGCTCAGCGGCGGCGCGCAGCGCCGTCCGCTGCAGCCTCCGTGCAAGCAGCCCGCGCCGACCGAGTTCGTTGCCTCGTGCACCCCACCCGCAGCGGAGCGCCTCGATGAGTGAGCCCTCTCGGTGCACCGAGGTAAAACTGTATTTCGATTACAAGAGCCCGTTCGCGTATCTCGCGGCGGAGCCGGCTCTCTCGTTGCCCGAGCGTTATCAGGTTTCCGTGCGCTGGATCCCGTTCACGCTGCGCATCAAGGGCAAGGGCGAGCGCAGCCAGTATTCGGAGTGGAAGGCGCGTTATTCGTACGTCGACGCGCGGCGCTTCGCGAACCAGCGCGGTGGCTTTCCGATTCGCGGGCCACGCAAGGTCTACGACACGGCGCCGGCGCTGATCGGCGGGCTGTTTGCGCAGCGCGCGGGCGTGTTTCGCGAGTACACGCTGGAGGCCTACGCGCGCTTCTTCGACCACAAGCTCGAGCTGGACGTGGCGGACGAGATCGCTGCGCTGCTCGCAGAGTGCGGCGCTTCCGCAGATGACTACCGCGCGTTTCTCGCGGGCGAAGGCCCGCAGCAGCTCGAAGCCTGCATCGAGGAAGCGCACGCCGATCACGTGTTCGGCGTGCCTCTGTTCTTTTTTCGCGGCGAGCCGTTCTGGGGCAACGACCGCATCGCGCTGCTCGAGGAGCGGCTGCGCGCCGCCGGGCTCGCAAGGAGTTAGGCATGGCGAGCGAACTGCAACTGCGCGTCGATCTGCTCGAGACTGCGCGCCGGCTGTTACGGGAAGGCCTCGTCGAAGGCACCGCGGGCAATCTCTCCGCGCGCACGGAGGACGGCAACGTGTTGCTGTCGCCGACCTCGCTCGCTTACGAGGCCATGACGCCCGACGACCTCGCGCTCTGCGATCTCGCGGGCAACCTGCTCGTGGGCGCGCGCAAGCCCACCACCGAACAGGCGCTGCACCTCGCCGTACTGCGCGCCTACCCCGAAATCGGCGCTGTGATCCACTCCCACGCGAAGTTCGCGACGATGTTCGCCGTTGCGCGCGAGCCGATCCCGTGCGTGATCGAGGAGTTCCAGATCTACGTCGGCGGCGAGGTGGCTGTCGCGAATTACGCGCTCACCGGCTCCGATGCGCTCGGGGAGGAGTGCGCGAAGCACCTCGCGCAGCGCGGTGCCGTGCTGATGGCAAACCACGGTCTGCTCGCCGCCGGCCGCGATCTCGCGCAGGCCTACCACGTGACGGCGCTGGTCGAGCGCACCGCCGAGATCGTGTGGGGCGCCCGCCTGTTAGGGCGAGTCGAGCCGCTGCCTCAGGAAACGCTGGCGAAGTTCGCGCCTGTGTATGGGTACTTGAGGAAGCGGAAGTAGGACGCGGCTGCGGGTCCGCCTCAGCGGTAGACGTCCTTTCTGTCGCCGATCGCAACGACCGTGATGGCGCGCGCGACGTCATCGATCGAGTAGACGATTCGAAAGCGACCGACTCGAATGCGGTAGTGGTCGCTCGATCCTGCCAGCTTCTGGCAGCCCACCGGGCGCGGCACGGATGCAAGCCGCGATACCGCGTCTGCGAGGCGCTGACGAACCGTCAGGGCGTCGAAGGAGTCGAGTTCGCGGACTGCTGAGTTTCGGATGACGACGCTATAGCCGGCCACTCCGCTTCAACTTGCGGACCAGTTGGGGGAACGGGATCGCGCGCTCGTGCGCACGGGAACGCGCCAGCGCGAGGTCGTATGCATCCTCGTCGAAGCTGCGTTTCAGCGTCTCGTTGACCAGGTCGGACATCGTGCGCTCGGTTCGGGAGGCTTCCTTGCGCAGCAGGCGGGCGACCTTGGGCTCTAGGTAGAACGTTGCTCTCTTTGCACTTCGCATACGCGGCACCGTAGCCAGCGTGGATTCGCTCGCAACGAAGCGTGCGCGACCGAACACTTGTGAGACGCCCGCGCACGCAGGGATAATGCCCGTCGAATGACGGACGCTGTTTCTCTCGCCGAGGAGATCCACTCGCGCGGCTTCGCGATCCGCGAGCGCTCGCTCGCCCCGGACCTAATCGCTGCGCTCACGAGCGCGATCGATCGCGCCATCGCCGAACGCGAGATCCCTTTCGGCGCGAACGAGTTCCTCGGTTTTCGCACGCGGCGGGTGTTCAACCTGCTCGCGCAGGGTGAAATCTTCGAGCGCGTGCCGGTGCACGAGGCGCTCCTGCCGGTCGCCGAGCGGCTGCTCGGGCGCGAGTGCTTGCTCTCGTCGCTCACGGCGATCGAGATGAATCCCGGCGAGACGCCGCAACCGCTGCACGCCGACGACGGCACGCTGCCGTTGCCGCGCCCGCATCCGCCCTACACCTGCAGCGCGATTCTCGCGCTCACGGATTTCACGACGGAGAACGGCGCGACCCACGTCGTGCCGGGTTCGCACGATCGAGAGCGGCGTCCCAATCCCGACGAACGGGCGGAGACGCAGCAGGCCCTAATGCCTGCGGGCGGCGCGCTGATCTATCACGGCAGCCTGTGGCACGGCGGCGGCGCGAAC
>JANNRF010000127.1:0-5342 GCA_031401135.1 Deltaproteobacteria bacterium
CCTCGAAGCGCGCCAACACCTCGAGGATTATCTCGAGGGCATCGTCGAGCAGCGCCGCGTCAAGCCGACCCATCTCTACGACGAAGCCGGCAATCCTCTCGGCAAGGACATCATCTCGAAGCTGTGCGAGAGCCAGCTCGACGGCGATTACCTCTCAACCGAGGAGATCACCTCGAACATCGCGCTGATCGTCGGCGGCGGCGGCGAGACGACACGCGGCGCGATCCTCAACCTTTGGTACTTGCTGCTGCAGCACCCCGAGCAATTCGCGCGCGTGCGAGCGGACGCCGCGCTCTGGGATGCGGCGTTCCACGAGACGCTGCGCCACTCCACCTCGATCGGCGGCCAGCCGCGCCATAACACCTTCGATCTCGAGATGCATGGCGTGCGGGTGCCGGCGGGCTCGCTGATGAACATGGTCGACGTGTCGGCCAACCACGACGACCGCATCTTCCGGGATCCGGAACGCTTCAACGTGTTCAGGCCCGACCTGTATACGGGCAAGCTGTTACGGAGCGGCTACCGCAAGGACGGCCGCTTCAGCCACATGGCCTTCGGCGTCGGCCCGCACCTGTGTCCGGGCGCCTGGATCTCGCACCAGGAATCGGTGACCGGGTCGCAGATCCTGCTCCAGCATCTGCGCAACGTGCGCATCGATGTCGCGCGCATGCCCAAGGACATCGACGGAGCGAGCCTCGCGCCGATCGGGCTGGGCGCCATCCGCGAGCTGTGGCTCGAATACGACCGCGCATGAGCCCGACATGACAACCGCAGAATCAACCCTCGATGCCAGCGCGCAAACCACGGTCGGACTGAACGGCGTCGCCATCTCGCGCCTTCGTAAGAGTGGGAAGGCGTTCCGCAGCTACGAGATCCATCAGCGGCGACGCGTCGGAGAATCGACGGCAAAGCTCCGGCCGAGCGCGCTCATCTCTCAAGACTTCGCGAGCGATCCGTATCCGACGCTCGCGACGCTCCGCGAGCACTACCCGTGTTATCGGGATTGGGTCGGCAACGCGTACTGGATCAGCCGCTACGACGACGCGACGTCGATTTTCGTCGACGACGCGAACTACGAGACCCGCCCGAAGCGATGGTTCTACGGGCTCGATCGCGTGGGTCGAAACCTCGGCGGCGAGCTGCCGGTGCTGCAGCTGCACGAGCGCGTGATCGATTCGCATGCGAGTGCAATCGCGGCCGAGCTCGTCGCCGGGTTCGCGAGCCGCGGGCGCGCGGATCTCGCGCTCGAGTTCGCCGCGCGCCTGCCACTCGAGCTTCTCGTTCGGCTCTGGGGAATCCCAGCCACCGATCGCGCGGCGTTCGCCGAGCGCGTGTGGCGCATGCAGCGCGGCGTGCACGGCTCGGCGGTCACGGAGTTCGCGGGCCGCAGCGCGTTCCTGGAGTTGGTCGAGTATTTCCGTGCCTTGCTCGCGGAGCGGCGGCAACGGCCGGGCAAGGATCTCGTTTCCATAATTGCTGGCCTCGATCTCGCTGAGGGCCCTGCGACCGCCGAGGATCTGGCCGCCACGCTCTGCGAGGCGGATCACGAGACGCTCCACGGTGCCCTCGCGAATCTCTGGTTCCTGCTGATGACGCATCCCGAGCAGTTCGCCCGCTTGCGCGACAACCGCCGGCCCGAGGCGCGCATGCTGAAGCTCGCGTACCTCGAAGCCGTGCGTCACTCGACGCCCGTGCTCACGGCCAAGCGCTTTGCGCGGCACGAAGTCGAGCGCTTCGGGCAAGTACTTCCGGAAGGCGCGCTCGTCGTCTGCGCAGCCGCTGCAGCCAACCGCGACCCGCGCAGGTTCGACGAGCCCGACGCGTTCATCGTGGGCCGCAAGGACCTGACGCAGCGCGAGCCGCGCGGGATGTATCGCGCCGATGGGCTCGGGTCTGGGATTACGTTCGGGCTCGGTTCACCGTCGCGGCACCCTGCCGTGCCCGAGGACCGGCCGCGCTCGCTCTACGCGATCACGCGCGATGCCGCGACCGCAGCCAGCGAGGTGTTACTCGAAGCGCTCGAGGATCTGAGGCTCGAGCCCGGTGTCACGCCGGCTCTGCAATCGCTTGGCATCGGCGAAATGCACAGCTGCTGGCGCCTGCCGGTGATTTTCAGGAAACGCGCCTGAGCGTTCCAAGGGAGGAGACCCATGTCGACGATGGAAGAGTTTCTCGCCAAGGCGATTGATCCGCGCGAGTTCGATCAGGTTGCGTTTCAGCGCGATCCGTTCCCGCTCTATAGACGTCTTCGCGACGACCACCCGGCGTATCACGATCGCTTCCACAACCGTTGGGTGATCAGCCGCTACGCCGACGTCGTGGCGGCGTTTCAAGACAACGAGGGCTACGACCGCGCCGCGTACAAACCCGGCGGGCTCTACAAGTTCGGCGCCGAGCACGTGTTCGGCCCTAACATCCTCGAGTACGGCAACAGCGCCCAGCATCGCTTCCTGCGCAACGTGGTGGCGGGCCAGTTCGTCGGCAGCCGCTTGGACGGCTTCCTGCCGATGATCGAGAAGATCGCGCAAGAGCTGATCGACAAGTTCGTCGGCAGGGGCGAGGTCGAGCTCGTCGAGCAGTTCTCGCACCAGTTTCCGATCCGCGTCATTTCCAACATGTTGGGGCTGCCGCGGCAGGACGAGGACCGTTTCGTCGGCTGGTACCAGGCTCTTATCGCGGGTCTCGGCTTCGGCGGCATCCACCTGGCGCGGGGCATCGCGGCGCGCAACGAGATGTGGGCCTACCTGACGCCGCTCATCGAAGAGCGGCGCGCGAAGCCGGGCGAAGATCTTCTCTCGCGCATCGTCGCGGCAGATCTCGATGGCGCGCGCATGAGCAACGAGGAGATCAAGGGCTTCGTGGCGCTCTTGCTCGCGGCGGGCGGCGACACCACGGACAAGGCCATCGCGAACATGTGGTTTCACATGCTGTACACGCGCCCGGATCAGTTCGAGGATGTGAAGCGGGAGCCCGCACTTTGGGACAACGTCTTCACCGAGATGATGCGTTACGACCCGGTGGTGCACATGCAGTTCCGGCGCACCACGCGCGAGATCGCGCTGCACGGCAAAGTGATCCCCGAGCACGCCAGCGTGACGCTCTATCTCGGTGCCGGAAATCGCGACGAGCGCGTCTTCAAGAATCCCGACACGTTCGACATTCACCGCGACGATTTGCACATGGGCCGCGAGAACCGCTCGGGGCGCTACCTCGACGGCAAGGCCGGCCACCTCGGCTTCGGCATCGGCCAACATTTCTGCATGGGCTACGCGATGGCGCGGCAAGAAACCGTGATCGCGTGCACCCGCCTCGCAGAGGCGCTGCGCAATCCGCGGCCGAAGTTCGAGGCGCACGAGGGCATCACGGCGCCGTCGATCGATTCGGGCGGCTTCCGCTCGCCGAGCGAACTCTGGATCGCGTACGACAGCTGAGGCGCGCAATGGCACTCAAGCTCAGCATCGACACGCGGCGCTGCTTCAAATCCGGCGAGTGTTATTACAACCATCCCGGCCTGCTCGCGCTGGGCGACGACGGCTTCCCACGCTCGCTTCTACCGGTCATTGCGACAGATCGGCAAAAGCACGAGGCGGAGCAGGCGATCGAGGTGTGCCCCTCGCAGGCGATCTCGTTGGTCGAGGAATGAATGCTGCCTGAATTCGATTTTCCCGAGCTGTACCGGCGCATGCTGCGGATCCGGCGCTTCGATGAGATCGCCGTGAAGCTGCAGCGCGAGGAGCACGCGATCCCCGGCCCGCTTCACCCGAGCACGGGCCACGAGGCTGCGGTCGTTGGCGCGTGTGCCGCGCTCCGCCGCGACGACTGGATGACCGGCAACCATCGCTCGCACGGTCACCCGATCGCCAAGGGCGCCGCGCTCGCGCCGCTCTTCGCGGAGTTGTTGGGGAAGAGCGGCGGCGTGTGCGGCGGCCGCGGCGGCTCGATGCATCTCGCGGATTTCTCGGTCGGCAGTCTGGGCGAATCGGGCATCGTCGGCGCAGGCCTCCCGATCGCCGTCGGCGCTGCGCTCTCCTCGCGCGTGCGCGGCACGGATCAAGTCGCCCTCGCGTTCTTCGGCGACGGCGCGAGCAACGCCGGAACCTTCCACGAGTCGATGAACCTCGCCGCGATCTGGAAGTTGCCCGTGATTTTTTTCTGCGAGAACAACGGTTACGCGGTGACGACCTCGCTCGCAGCCGCGACTTCGGTGAAGGACATCGCGGCGCGCGCCGCGGGCTACTCGATGCCGGGCGTCGTGGTGGACGGCCAGGATGTCGTGGCCGTAATCGAAGTAACGCGCAGCGCGGTCGAGCGTGCACGGCGCGGCGATGGGCCTTCACTCGTGGAGGCCAAGACATACCGCTACTGCGAGCACGCCGAGGGGCAGGGGATTCCGTCGCACTACCGCAGCGCGGAGGAGATCGCGCACTGGCGTGAGCGGGATCCGCTCGTGCTCGCGCGCGCGCAGATGCTGCGCGAAGGCATCGCGAGCGAGCGCGAGATCGCGGTCTGGGGCGCCGAGGTCGAGCGAGAGCTCGAAGCCGCCGTGAGCTTCGCGCGCGAGAGCGCGTTCCCCGCACTGGGTGAGGCGCTGCGCTCCCCATTTGCGAGCGAGGCCGGGCGATGACGGTGCGCGAACTCGGCTACCTCGAAGCGATCCACGAGGCGCAGCTGCTCGAGATGACGCGCGACCCACGCGTGATCCTGCTCGCCGAGGACATCGGCCTAATGGCGGCGGCGGGCCCGTACGCGGCGCTCGGGAAGAATCGGCTCTGGAGCACGCCAATCTCGGAAAGCGGCTTCGTCGGCATGGCGGTCGGCGCGGCGCTCACGGGCCTGCGCCCGATCGTCGACCTCGTGATCTCGAGCTTCGCCTACGTCGCGATGGATCAGATCGTGAATCAGTCGGCGAAAGCCGCGGGCATGTTCGGCTGGCAGCGCCGCGTGCCCTTCGTGTTGCGCGCGGCCATGTGGTACGGGCAGAACATGGCGGCGCACCACTCGGATCGGCCGTACCCGATGTTCACGAACGTGCCCGGCTTGAAGGTTGCGCTGCCCGCCACGCCGGCCGACGCGAAGGGCTTGTTACTGACAGCGATTCGCGACGACGACCCAGTGCTGATCTTCGAGGATCGCAACTTGTTCGCAGAGCGGGGGCCCGTGCCGGAGGGCGATTCGGCGATCCCGTTCGGGCGCGCGGCGATCCGGCGCGAGGGAAGCGACGTCACGATCGTGGCGCTCGCGGCGTGTGTTGGGCACGCGCTGCGGGCGGCGGGTGCGCTCGCAGCGGAGGGCATCTCCGCGGAGGTGATCGACCCGCGCACGCTGGTGCCGTTCGATCGCGA
>JANNRF010000128.1:0-16033 GCA_031401135.1 Deltaproteobacteria bacterium
GTCATGAACACGCTCGCGCCCGGGCCTTCCCACTCGATCGTGAGCGTTCCCCCGCGCAGCTCTACCTCGACGCGGCGATCGACCACGCCGCGCAGCATCGAGGCCACGCCCACCGCGCAGGCGCCGCTGCCGCAAGCGAGCGTCTCGCCGGTGCCGCGCTCCCAGGTCCGCTGCTTCACGCGCCCGCGATCGACGAGCTGCACGAACTCGACGTTCACGCGGTTCGGAAACAGCGCGTCGTGCTCGATGCGCGGGCCGAGCGTTGTTACGGGCGCGGTCTCGACATCGGCGACGTAGAGCACGCAGTGCGGGTTGCCCATCGAGACGCAGGTCGCGCGGTACGTCTGGCCGTCGACGCGCAGCTCGGCGTCGATCAGCGGCCCCGCGCTCGCGGCGTCGCCGAGCCGCGTCGGGATCTTCGCCGGCGCAAGCACGGGCGGCCCCATGTCGACGCGCACCAGGCCGTCGGCCGTGAAGCGCGGCGTCACGATGCCGCCGAGCGTTTCGACCGTAACAGCATCCTTGGTGGTGTGGCCCGCGTCGCGCAGGTACTTCAGTACGCAGCGGATGCCGTTGCCGCACATCTCTACCTGCGAGCCGTCGACGTCGAAGATCTCCATGCGCACGTCGGCGTTCTTCGAGGGCTTCAGCACGAGCAGCTGGTCGAAGCCGATGCCGAAGCGCCGATCGCCGAGCCGGCGCACATGAGCCTCGAACGCCGGCAGCGGTTCGCGCAGGCCGTCGAGCACGACGAGATCGTTGCCGGCGCCGTGCATCTTGGTGAAACGCAGCTTGGTCATTGGGCCGCCTCCGTCTTCTTCTCGCTCTCGCTCTGCTCGCGCTCACTCGCCGCGGGCGCCTCGCTCTTATCTGCCCGCACCGGCGGGCCGTACTTTCCGCACGCCAAGACAGCGCCTGCGCACCCCACCAATAACAACGCCGCCAGCGCGTGCCTCACGCTCGTTCCTCCAGCGACGCCGCTTCGTCGTGTAGACGCCGCTCGGCGGCCGCCAGTGCTTCGAGCACCCGCACGCGCGCGGTTCCGCCCGGCAGCGCGCGTCCTTCGAGCGCGCGCTCGAGATCGAGTAGCTCGCCGCTGCTTGCCGCGAACGCGGCGTGGAAGCCGCGCAGCTCATCGCGCGAGAGGCGGCGCAGGTCGAGCTTCGCCGCGACGCAGTGCGCCACCACTTTGCCCACCGCCTCGTGCGCCTCGCGGAACGGCACACCCTCGCGCACCAGCGCCTCCGCGAGATCTGTCGCGAGCAGCAGCGGATCCTCCGCAGCCGCGCGCATCTTCGCTTCGTTCACGCGCAGCGTCGCGAGCGCGCCGGCCGTCACTTCGAGGCAGTCCGCCAGCGTGCGCGCGCTGTCGAAGAGCGGCTCCTTGTCTTCCTGCAAGTCGCGGTTGTAGGTGAGCGGCAAGCCCTTAACAACCGTGAGCAGGGCGACCAGGTTGCCGATTGCGCGCCCGGCCTTACCGCGCACTAACTCGGGCACGTCGGGGTTCTTCTTCTGAGGCATCAGGCTCGAGCCCGTCGAGTACGCGTCGGCGAGCTCGATGAAGCCGAACTCGGCGGTGGACCAGATCACGAGTTCTTCGGAGAGCCGCGAGAGATTCACCATCGCGATCGCGGCGGCGGCGAGGAACTCGAGCGCGCAGTCGCGCGAGGCGACGCTGTCCATGCTGTTCGCGCTCGGGCCGGCGAAGCCAAGTTCGCGCGCGGTCATCGCGCGATCGAGCGGCAGCGTCGTGCCCGCAATTGCGCCCGCGCCGAGCGGCGAGTGCGCGATGCGCGCGCGCAGATCGGCGAAGCGCCCGGCATCGCGCGAGAGCAGCTCCTCGAACGCGAGCCAGTGGTGCGCAAGCCGCACCGGCTGCGCGCGCTGCATGTGCGTGTAGCCGGGCAGCACGGTGTCGACGTGCTCGCGCGCACGTTCGAGCAGCACGCCGCGCAGCGCAGCGATTCCGCGCCGCGCCGCCAGCGCAGCGTCGCGTAGATACAGCGCGAGGTCTGTCGCGATTTGGTCATTACGGCTGCGCCCGGTGTGCAGCTTCCCGGCCACGGGGCCGATGCGCTCGCGCAGCCGCGCTTCCACGTTCATGTGGATGTCTTCGAGTTTCGCGTCGAACGGGAAAGCGCCCGCCTCGATCTCGCGCAGCACGGCTTCGAGCCCTGCGATCAATTCTGCCGACTCGGCGGTGCTGACGATCCCGACCGCGGCCAGCATGCGCGCGTGGGCGATCGAGCCGCGGATGTCGTAGCGCGCGAGCGCGCGATCGAAATCGATGGAGGCGCTGAAACGCTCGACGGTGGGATCCGTCTCCTGCGCGAAGCGCCCGCCCCAGAGTTTGCGCGCCGTCATGCGCGGAATCTCTGCAATAGCGCCGCGAACTGCAACGCCCATCAAGCACGACCACCCGCAAGTGGACACCCCAGAGAGGCAGCGGGGTATGACCCCGCTGCCTCTCTGGGGTGCCCGTTTTCGTGCGGTGATGCCCAGGGCGTCCGCGTTCACTCCCGAACTCGCACCTGACTGCGGGCGTCGCTGTATGTCAGCTTCACGTCCGGATCGGGAGACGCGCGCAGTGGCAGCTCGCAAGGACAAGCGCCGCAGCGCCGGCGCGCCCGGCCGCAGCGGCTGGTTCGTGCGCACGCTGGCGGTGCTGCTGTTCCTCGCGAGCGCGGCTGCGGGTGGCGTGGTGGGCGGCCAGCTCGTGCGGCTCGACCACATCGTGCGCCAGCGCTTCGAGGGCAAGCTCTTCCGCGTGCCTTCGCGCGTGCTCTCGGCGCCGATCATCTTGTACCCCGGCCTCGACATCGAGCGCATCGATCTGCGCGGCACGCTCGTGCGGCTCGGCTACCGCGAAGCCAGCGGCGAAGCCCTACCGCTCGGGCGCTACCGCTGGAGCGAGCGCGAGCTGCGCATCCACCGCCGCTCGTTCGAGCATCCGAGCCGCGCCGAGCCCGCGCGCCTGGTCGCGCTCCAGTTCTCGGGCCGCCGCCTCGACGCGATCCGCGATCTCGAGACCAAGCGCGAGATCGGCGCGCTCTTCCTCGAGCCAGAACCCGTTGGCGCCTACTACGGCCCCGATCGCGAGCAGCGCGAACTCGTACGCGTCGCCGAGATCCCGAAGCAGATGACCCATGCCGTGATGGCGGTCGAGGATCAGCGCTTCTACGGCCACTTCGGCCTCGATCCTTGGCGCATCGGCGGCGCGATGGTCGCGAACCTGCGCGCGGGGCGTTTCGTGCAGGGCGGCAGCACGCTCACGCAGCAGCTCGTGAAGAACTTCTTTCTCACGCCCGATCGCACGCTGCGGCGCAAGATCGAAGAAGCGGCGATGGCTCTGATCGTCGAGGCTCGCTACGAGAAGGACGCGATTCTCGAGGCCTATCTCAACGAGATCTACCTCGGTCAGCGCGGCGCGACTGCGATCCACGGCATCGGCGAGGCCGCGCGGTTTTATTTCGGCAAGCCCGTGCGCGATCTCTCGCTCTCGGAATCCGCGCTGATCGCGGCGCTGATCCAGGGCCCGAACGAACTCACGCCTCACCGTCACGCGGAGCAAGCGCTGGCGCGCCGCGATCTGGTGCTGCGGCTGATGCTGCAGCAGGGGCGGATCGATCAGCCCGCGTTCGCGGAGGCGACCGCCGAGCCGCTGCGCGTCGCCAGCATCACGCCGGATCTTCGCGACGCGCGCTTCTTCCTCGACGCGCTGCGCCGCGAACTCCCGAATTACTACGGCGAGGAAACGCTCGCGGACGAAGGCCTGCGCATCTACTCGACACTCGATCCGCGCCTCCAGCGCACGGCCGCGCGCGTGGTGCGCGAGGAGCTCGAGCGGCTCGAAAAGGGCTCAAAGGCGCTCGCTCCTAAGGATGGGAAGCGCCTCGAAGCGTGCCTGGTGGTGCTGCGCCCGCAGACGGGGGAAGTGCTGGCCCTCGTGGGCGGGCGCGACTACGCGGCGAGCCAATTCGATCGCTGCACGCAGGCGCGGCGCCCGGCGGGCAGCGTGTTCAAGGCGTTCGTCTACGCCGCGGCGCTGGAGCCGGCGAACGGCGCGCCAACGATCACGCTCGCGAGCCAGCTCGACGATTCGCTGCTGGTCGTGCCGGTCTGGCGCGGCAACTGGACGCCGCAGAACTTCGATCACCAGTTCCACGGCCTGGTGCCGGTGCGCACGGCCTTCGAGAAGTCGTACAACGTGGCGTCGGCGCGGCTTGGGCAAACAGTTGGCGTGCCGCGCGTGCGCGAGATGGCGCAGCGGCTCGGTATCGAAACCCCGCTGGCGAATGTGCCCAGCCTCGTGCTCGGCGCCGCCGACGTGACGCCGCTCGAACTCGCGCGCGCCTACGCGACGTTCGCGAGCGGCGGCATTCGCCCGCGCGTGCGCACCTTCGAAGACGTGATCGATGCGAACGGCGAGACGCTCGAGCGCCAACCGATCCAGTTCGAGCGCGTGCTCGATTCGGGCACCGCGTTCTTGATGACGAGCCTGCTGCAAGGCGTCGTCGAGCGCGGCACCGGCTCGGGCATTCGCGCGGCCGGCGTGACGGGCCCGGTCGCAGGCAAGACCGGCACGAGCAACGAGGAGCGCGACGCCTGGTTCGCGGGCTTCACCCCCGAGATGGTCGTCGTGCTGTGGGTCGGCTTCGACGAGCCGCGCAGTCTCGGGCAGGCGGCGGCGCGCATCGCGGTGCCGATCTGGGCGCGCTTTCTGAAGGAGGCGACCGGCGCCAGCGTGGACGGCGTGTTCCCGATGCCGGGCGATGTCGCGGAACTCGAGATCGAACCGAGCACCGGCGCACTCGCGCTCGAAGGCTGCCCCGAACGGCGCGCGGAGTATTTCCTGCGCGGCACCGAGCCGCTGGAGACGTGCCCGCAGTGGAAGAGCCCGCCGCCGAAGCTTGCGCCAAGCGAGCCGGTGCCAGCGCCGCGCGAATTGCCGCGTCGCCCGCGCAAGCGCGCCGACGACGAGCCGGGGCTGCTCGATCGCTTCCGCCGCTGGCTCGAAGACGGGTGACGCCGCGTCGCAAGTTCGCTGCGCGCGCGCCGCGATCTGTCGCGGCTGCGTTCGCATGCGCCGCACTCGCGTGCGCGTTCACGTTCGCGAGCGCCTGCGCCGTCGCGCCCGCACGCCGCGCCGTCATCGTGCCAATCGCGCAGCCCGCGCTGCGCATCAGCGCCCTCGCGAGCGACGGCGATGCGCGCCGCCGCGCCTCGACGCAGCTCGTGCTCTACGGCCTCGCCAGCGAAATGCGCGGCGGTTTGCGCGAGGCGCTCGCACGTTACGAGGACGCGCTGAAAGTCGACGCGAACAATCCGAGCGCGTCGCTCGCCTTCGCGCGCTACGAAATTTTCGCGGGCGACGCGGATCGCGGGCTCGCGCATCTCGATCGCTACGAAGCGCTCGCCGGCACGCGCGCCTCGCTCGCCCACGTCGCCGGCCTGCGCGGCGCGGCGCTCGCGAAGCTCGGCAAGCGCGCGCTCGCGCGTCCCTACTTAGAGGAAGCGCGCGCGCTCGCGCCGAGCGTGTGGGGCGACGCGCGTCTCGATGCTCGCGAGCTGCGCTGAACGCGATCGCTCGCGGCGACGATTCGCGGCGCATCACCGAACGAACGTGATAGGTTCGCGCGCCGATGACGCCCAAGCACCGCGCATTCTTCACCGCCGTCGGAATCGCGCTGCCGCTCGATGTTGCGTCCAAGGAATGGGTGCTGCGCTCGATCGATTTCAGCGAACGCATTCCAGTACTCGACGGCTTCTTCTATCTCACCCACGTTCGCAATCCCGGCGCCGCGTTCAGCATGTTTGCCACCGCGCCCGATTGGTTTCGCACGTACTTCTTTCCGCTGATGACGATCTTCGCGCTCGGCTTGATCGTCTCGATGTTTCGCAAGCTCGCCCCGAGGGAGCGTCTGGCAGCGACGTCGCTCGGCCTGTTGCTCGGCGGCGCGACGGGAAACTTGCTCGACCGCTTTCGTCACGGCGAAGTCGTCGACTTCCTGCACGTGAAGTTGTGGAACGACTACTCGTGGCCGGATTTCAACTTCGCGGATTCGTTCATCGTGGTTGGCGTCGCGCTTTTGATCCTCGAGATGTTCGCGGCGGAAGGCGAAGGGCTGGAGAGCAGCCCCCCCGGGACCAGCGCCTGAGCGTGTGCGCGCTGCGCGCGTCCCTAATAACTCGCGTTTCATCTTTTTCGTCGGAAACGCGCAAGATCGCTTGACGCGAGATTCGCGCGCCGGTTAAATGCGGCCCGCTGAGTGGTTGCTTCTCGCTGAGCTGTTCTCGTCGCACGTTCATCACCACGGACTCCGAGGGAACTCGCATGAAGTTCTTCATCGATACGGCGAGCGTGAAAGAAATCCGCGAGGCCGCGGCGCTCGGCTTGCTCGACGGCGTGACGACGAACCCGAGCCTGCTCTCGAAGGAAACTGGCGACCCGCGCGAGATCCTGCGCGAGATCACCAAGATCGTGGACGGCCCGGTGAGCGCGGAAGTCACCGCACTCGATTGCAACGGCATGCTCGAAGAGGCCGCGCAGCTGCGGCGCATCGCCGACAACATCGTGGTCAAGGTGCCGATGACGCTCGAGGGGTTGAAGGCGATTCGCCGCCTCTCGGCCGAAGGCACGCAAACGAACTGCACGCTGATCTTCAGCGCGACCCAGGCGCTAATGGCCGCGAAGGCAGGCGCCACCTACGCGTCGCCGTTCGTCGGCCGCCTCGACGACATCTCGCAGGACGGCATGCAGCTGATCCGCTCGATCTGCACGATCTACAAGAACTACGGCTACGCGACGCAGGTGCTCGTCGCGAGCGTGCGGCACCCGATCCACGTAGTGCAGGCGGCCGAGATGGGCGCTCACGTGGTGACGATGCCGACCAAGGTGATCGAGCAGCTCGCACAACACCCGCTCACGACGCTTGGCCTCGAACGGTTCCTCGCGGACTGGGAGAAGGTCAAGAACCGAAGCTGAGCCGCGCGCCCTCGCGCGCGCACACAACAGGCGGCCCGCCTGCGGGCGCGACCCCGCGGAGATCCCCCCTTTCCATGCGCCGGTCGAAAAGCGATTACGTGATCCAGACGGTGGCGAATGCCTTCCGGCTCCTCGAGGAGTTCGGAGGCGCCGATTCCGAACTCGGCGTGACCGAGCTCTCGCACCGCCTCGATCTCCACAAGAACAATGTATTTCGGTTACTCGCGACGCTCGAGCAGCAGGGCTACGTCGAGCAGTACGCGGAGACGGAGCAGTACCGCCTCGGGCGCAGCTGCCTCGCGCTGGGTCGCGCGTTCGCGGAGACGCGCTCGCTCGTGCGCTTCGCGCGGCCAGTGCTCGCGGCGCTCGCGCAGAGCACGAACGAATCCGCACACCTCGGTGTGCTCGCGGGCTTCGAGGTGGTGCACCTCGACGGCGAGCAGCCCGAGCAGCTCGTCGCGACGACGCTGCGCACGGGCCTGCGGCTCGCGGCTCACTGCACCGCGCTCGGCAAGGTGCTGGTCGCGAGCAAGAGCGCCGCGGGTCTCGCGCAGCTCGACAAGGAGTGTGTGCGCGCCGGCAAGCTCACGGCACAAACGGGGGCGACGATCACCGACCGCGACAAGTTCTTCGAGGAGCTGCGTGCAGTCGCGTCCCAGGGCTGGGCGACCGATCTCGGGGAGTGCGCGCTGGGGCTCTGCTGCGTGGCAGCGCCGGTGCACGATGCGAGCGGCGTGGTGGTCGCGGCGCTCTCGGTCTCGGCGCCCGTGTTCCGCGTGAGTGAAGCGCGCATCCACGCCGACGTGATACCGCGCGTACTCGGCGCCGCGAGGGAGTTGTCTCGGCGCATGGGCTACGCCGCCGCGTAGCCGCGCAGCGCGATCGAGAGAGGCCATGGATTTTTCTCTGTCCGACGAGCAGCTCGCGCTGCAGGAAACTGCCCGGCGGTTCGCCGAGGAAGAGATCAAGCCGATCGCCGCGGCGCACGACCAGAGCGGCGAGTTTCCGATGGCGGTGATGCGCAAAGCCTGGGAGATCGGGCTCTCGTGCGGCTCGATTCCCGTGCAGTACGGCGGCGTCGGCCTGACTTCGCTCGAATCCGCGCTGGTGGTCGAGGAACTCGCCTGGGGCTGCGCGGGCATGGCCACCTCGATCATGGCCAACGATCTCGGACTCACGCCGATCTTGCTCGCGGGCAGCGAGGAGCAGAAGCAGTTCTGGCTCGGGCGCCTGACGAAGAGCTTCAACCTCGTCGCGTTCTGTCTCTCGGAGCCGGCCGCGGGCTCGGACGTGGCGGGCCTGCAACTGCACGCCGCGCGAGACGGCGACGACTATGTGCTGAACGGCACGAAGTGCTGGATCACGAACGGCGGCGTAGCCGACATCTTCACGGTGTTCGCGACGCTCGACCGCGCGACGCGTCACGAGGGCGTGTGCGCGTTTGTGATGGAGGCGAAGACGCCGGGCATCACGATCGGGAAGAAGGAAGACAAGATGGGGCAGCGCGCGAGCGACACGCGCGTGATCCATTTCGATGGCGTGCGCGTGCCGGTGTCGCAGCGCCTCGGCGCCGAGGGCGAGGGCTTCAAGACCGCGATGCGCACGCTCGACACCACGCGGCCCTCGATCGGCGCGCTCGCCAACGGCATCGCGCGGCGCGCGCTCGATGAGAGCGTGGCTTACGCGAAGGAGCGCAAGGCGTTCGGCATGCCGATCGCGAGCTTCCAGGCCGTGCAGTTCATGCTTGCCGACATGGCGAAAGATCTCGAAGCCGCGCGGCTGCTCACGCTGCAGTCGGCCTGGATGCTCGACCGCGGCGCGCGCGCCTCGAAGTTCTCCTCGTTCGCGAAGTGCTTCGCGACGGACGCCGCGATGCGCATCAGCACCGACGCCGTCCAGGTGTTCGGCGGCAACGGCTACACGAAGGAGTACCCCGTCGAGAAGCTGATGCGCGACGCCAAGCTGATGCAGATCTACGAGGGCACCAACCAGATCCAGCGGCTTGTTATTGCGCGCGAGCTGCTCAAGGAGTAGGCCCGCGGCGTCGCGGGAAGGCGAGCATGAGGGCGCAACCAGCGCGGAGGCCACTGTTCGATCTCCGCTCGGCTGCGCGTCGCAGTGCGCGGCGAGGCGCCGCTTGCCTCTCGGACGCCCGCCGTCACGCACTGTCCGCGCACTCAGGGGCTGCTTTGCGCGCGCCTCGGCCGAGGTTCGCGCGCTTTCAGCCCCGTTCCCTCCGCGTCTTGGGTGAGGCTCCCGGTCGCCGTGGCTCTCCTCGCCCTGAACCCGGCGATTTTCTCGCCTGAACCGCCGCGGCGTTCGCCTCGCTCCTACCGTATCTTGCCGCCCCTTCGCCCCCCTCTCTCATGCGAGGTCACGCTTTGTCTTACGACTCCGAGAAGGCGCTCCGCTACCACGCGGACGGGCGCCCGGGGAAGATCAAGGTCGTCCCCACCAAGCCAACGGTCACCGCCGCTGATCTCTCGCTGGCCTACAGCCCCGGTGTCGCGGCACCGGTGCTCGAGATCGCGAAGAACCCCGATGACGCCTACCGCTACACCGCGAAGGGCAACCTGGTCGCGGTGATCTCGAACGGCACCGCGATCCTCGGCCTCGGCAATCTCGGCGCGCTCGCCAGCAAGCCCGTGATGGAAGGCAAAGGCGTCCTCTTCAAGCGCTTCGCCGACATCGACGTGTTCGACATCGAGATCGACTCGACCGACACCGAAGAGATCGTGCGCTTCTGCCAGATGATCGCGCCGACCTTCGGCGGCATAAACCTGGAAGACATCCGCGCGCCCGAATGTTTCGAGATCGAGCGGCGCCTGGTCGAGACGCTCGACATCCCGGTGTTTCACGACGACCAGCACGGCACCGCGATCATCTCGAGCGCGGCGCTTCTGAACGCCGCGCAGCTCACGAACCGCAAGCTCGAAGACACCCGCGTCGTGTTCTCCGGTGCCGGCGCCTCGGGTATCGCGTGCGCGAAGCTCTACAAAGTTCTCGGCGTGCGCGCGCAGAACATCCTGCTCGTGGACACCAAGGGCGTGATCTATCAGGGCCGCAAAGAGGGCATGACTCCTCAGAAGCAGGAGTTCGCGGTCGAGACCAGCAAGCGCACGCTCGCCGAAGCGCTCGACGGCGCGGACGTGTTCGTGGGCCTCTCGCAGGCGGGGCTCGTCACGCAGGACATGGTCCGCAAGATGGCGCCCGACCCGATCGTGTTCGCGATGGCGAACCCCGATCCCGAGATCACGCCGCCCGAGGTGGAAGCTGTTAGGCCCGACGCCATCACCGCGACCGGCCGCTCGGACTACCACAACCAGGTCAACAACGTGCTTGGCTTCCCGTTCATATTCAGGGGCGCGCTCGACGTGCGGGCCAGTCGCATCAACGAGCCGATGAAGCTCGCCGCCGTGCACGCACTGGCGGAACTCGCGCGCCGCGGCGAAGGCGTGCCCGAAGTCGTCCGCCGCGCCTACCCGGGCGAAGACCACGCGTTCGGCAGGCGCTCGATCATCCCGAAGCCGTTCGACCCGCGCGTGCTCACCTATGTCGCGCCCGCTGTTGCGCTCGCGGCGATGGAGAGCGGTGTCGCGCGCAACCCGGTGAACATCAAGGAATACCGCGAGCGGCTGAACGAGCGGCTCGGCGAGATCTCCTCCCTTTAGCATGCAGTACTCCCTCGAGAACCCGCTCGCACCGCCGTCGGCCGCCTCCGAGCAGAGCACGTCGCCGCATCCCTCGGCCGCGCTCTACGAAGAAGCCCTCACGCTCGGGCGCGAGTTGATCGAGCGCCCGACGCGCGGCGGCGGCCTCGCGCGCGTTCGCGTGCAGCACGCGAAGAACCGCATGACGGTCTTCGAGCGCATCAAGGTCCTCACCGACAAAGAGCCGAACTTGTTGTGGCAGAACTGGGGCAAGGGGCTCGACGGCGCCTCGCTCGTGACGGGCGTGCTCTCGATCGGCGGGCGCGACGTTGCGGTCTACGGGCACGATTTCACGCTGCGCGCCGGCTCGATGGACGCCACCAACGGCGCGAAGCTCGCGCGCCTCATCACCATGGCGGCCGAGCGCGGCATCCCGCTGATCGGCATGAACGATTCCGCGGGCGCCTTCGTGCCCGCGGGCGTGGGCGGGCTCGACGGCTACAGCGAGGCCTTCGCCGCGCTGCGCCGCATCTCGGGCATCGTGCCGACGATCAGTCTGATGTTCGGATACAACGCCGGCGGCGGCGCCTACTTGCCGCGCCAGGGCTCGTTCATGATCCAGTGCGCGGACACCTTCATCGGCCTAACAGGCCCGGGCATCGTGAAGGCCGCACTCGGAGAGGACGTCGCCGCCGACGCGCTGGGCGGGCCGGGCGTGCACGCGCTGAACGGCGTCTGCGATCTCACGACGTCGGACGAGGTCGGCTCGCTGCGCACGGCGCTGCGCCTGCTCTCGTATCTCCCCAACAACAACCGCGAGAACGCGCCGTTCCGCGCGACCAGCGACCCGATCGATCGATTCACCATCGAAGAGGACATTCTCTTCCGCAAGACGTTCGACTCGCCGGCGGGCATGAACGCGCCGCTCGACATCACGCTGTTCTTGCAGCAGATCGTCGACCACGGCGAGTATTTCGAGCTGCAGCCCGCGCGCGCGCGCAACATGATCACCGCGTTCGGCCGCATCGGCGGCCACGTGGTCGGCTTCGTCGCCAACAACTCCGCCGTCGCGAGCGGGCAGATCGACGTCGATGCCGCGCGCAAGGCCACGCGCTTCATCCGCTTCTGCAATCTCTATAACACCCCGATGATCTTCCTCGAGGACGTCTCGGGCTTCACCCCGGGCACGGACCAGGAATCGCGCGGCATCATTCTCGAGGGCCGGCGCCTGCTCGACGCGATCGTCGATCTGCGCGTGCCCTCGATGACGCTGATCATCCGCAACGCGTTCGGCGGCGCCTACGCTGCCTACAACTCGCACTTCATCGGCGCCGACGCGGTGTTCGCGATGCCGCACGCGCGCATCGCCGTAATGGGTGCGGGCCAGGGTCGCGAGTTCGTGTTCAAGGACGAGATCCGCGGGCTGGATGACGCGTTCCGCAAAGCGATCGCGGGCGGCACGCCCGAGGCGGAGGCCAAGCGCGGGCGCGATGCGGCGCTGCTGAAGATCAACGAGCGCTACGAGCGCGAGTTGATGAATCCCAAAGAAGCGCTCTCGCTCGGCACGGTCTCGCGCATCGTCATGCCCGGCACCAGCCGGCGCGTGTTAGGCGAGCACTTGGCGTTCCTGATGCGCACCTACCAGCCGTCGCCGATGGGCGGCGTCCAGCGGGAGTCGGAATAAGTGCTGGATGCGAAACTCGCGCCGGGTCGCTTCGACCAAGCCGAGAGCGAGTGGCTGCGCTCGTTCTCGCTCACGGCGCTGAAGGTGCTCGTCGTTTGCCGCGGCCCGGTTCGGCTCGAAGCGTTTCAGATCTTCGATCAGATCGGCGTTCGCGAATACGGGATGCTGCTCTCGGAGAAAGACTCGGTCGTTTACCCGCGCTGCCTCGCGCCGGAACTACGTAGCTTCAAATACCCGAGCAACGTGCACCGCGTTCAGGATTACACCGGCGCGGGCTCGGAGCAGAAGCAGAAGCGCATCCGCGAGATCGTCGCGATCGCGAAGGACCACGCCTACACGCACATCTTCGCGGGCTACGGCTTCATGGCCGAGGACGCGGATCTGGTCGAAGCGATCGAGCGCGCGGGCATCGGCTTCATGGGCCCCGCTTCGAGTGTGCTGCGCCGCGCTGGCGCGAAGGACGAGGCCAAGAAGCTGGCGCGCAGTCTCGGTAACGCCGTAATCCCTGGCATCGACGACGTGGCGGCGCGCGCTTTGGTCGCAAAGGCGAAGGACAAGGCGGCACTCGCGAAGCTCGCCAAGCAGCACGATCTCGGCTTCGAGTTCGACGCGAAGCTCTCGCTCGAACTGAACGCCGAAGCATTATTGCAAGCGGCGTACGCGAAGACCGCCGAGCTCGTGACGATCGCCGATCTTCAGGCGCAAGCCGAAAAGCTCTGCGCTGAGATCTGGCGCGACTACCCGACGCACCGAGTTCGCTTCAAGTACATCGGCGGCGGTGGCGGCAAGGGCCAGCGCGTGGTCGCGAAGCCCGAGGAAGTGGCCGCGGCCGTGATGGACGTGTGCGCCGAATCGAAGGTGATCGAGCCCGGCTCGAACCGGAACTTCCTGATCGAGCTCAACATCGAGCGCTCGCGCCATAATGAGATCCAGCTGATCGGCAACGGCGCTTGGTGCTTGTCATTAGGCGGCCGCGACTGCTCGGTGCAGATGCACGAGCAAAAGCTGATCGAGGTATCGCTCACGAAGGAGCTGCTCGACGCCGAGATCGAGCGCAGCAACGGCAAGGCGCGCGCCATCCTCGAAGGCGACCGCGAGTACCTCGCGCGCATGGAGGCCGAGAGCGAGAAGTTCGGCGCCGCCACCGGGCTCGACTCCGTCTCCACGTTCGAGTGCATCGTCGAGGGCTTCAATCACTTCTTCATGGAAATGAACACGCGCATCCAGGTGGAGCACGCCGTCACCGAGCTGGCCTACCGGCTGCGCTTCACGAATCCGAAGAACAAGTCCGAGGTCTTCTACGTCGAGCAGCTGATCGAGGCGATGGCGCTGCTGGCGCTTCACGGCCCGCGCGTGCCGAAGCCCGAGCGCGTGGTGCGCAACCTCTCAGGCCTCGAAGTGCGCATCAACGCCACGAACGCGGCGCTGCAGCCGCACGCGGGCGGGCTGATCAAGACCTGGTCGCCGCCCAGCGAAGGCGAGATTCGCTTCGATCAGGGCATTGGCCTGCGCAATCCCGATACGGACGCATTCGTCTATTACAACGTCGCCGGCGCCTACGATTCGAACATCGCGCTGCTGGTGTGCGCGGGCGCCTCGCGCCGTGAGAACTACGAGCGCATGGCCGAGATTCTGCGCCGCACGGAACTGCGCGGCGACGACCTCCAGACCAACCTCGAAGTTCATTATGGCCTGATTCAGTGGTTCCTCGGCCACGGCGTGATGGCCGAGCCGAACACGCGCTTCATGAGCTCCTACCTCGGCGCCGTCGGCGCGCTGCGCCAGAGCGTCGACGATCTCGATCTCGACCTCGCGTTCGACACGATGCAGAAGGCCTCGCCTGATAAGGAAGCGCGCGGCGTTTTCGAAGCGAAGGAGACGCTGCTGAAGCGCCCGCTCGGGCGGCTCTTCGCGAACGCTCACGTGCTCGGCGGCTTCCTCGGGCGCTTCGACGGCGACCTCTGGCGAATCGAAGACGGCGCAGCGCGCTTCGTCGCGAACCCCGTGCGCTTCCTCGGCGAGCTCTACCACTTCCTCGATCTCGAGACGCGCGCCGACAAGCCGCCCGCCGAGAAGATCTGGAGCCACGACCGCGAGATCCTCGCAGGCGCCTACGCGTTCTACGCGGAAGTGGAAGCGCGCACGGGCGTGAAGGAAGCGGCGCCGCTCGACGCGCTCTTCGCAGGCGCGCCTAACAATGCGCTCTGCGCTGGCGACGCAGCGCTCTGGCAACGCTGCGCTGCCGCGCACCGCGGCTACCAGGTGGGCCTCGAACTGCTGCTGCTCGTGCCGCGCGTCGGCGCGAAGAGCGGCTTCCTCGACGTCACGGTGGACGAAGAGCTCCAGCCCGTGTTCCCGAAGCAGTTCCTCGACGCCAAGCGCGCAGCCGAGTTCGCGCGCGCGCTCGCGCCGCCGCCGGTCGCAGCGAGCGACGAGATCGTCACGCCGATGGGCGGCACCTTCTACTCGCGCGAGGCGCCGCACCTGCCGCTGCTCGTCGAGGAGGGCCAGCACTTCGCAGCCGGCCAGCCGCTGTTCGTGATCGAAGTGATGAAGATGTTCAACAAAGTGCTCGCGCCGTTCTCCGGGACGATTCTGAAGAGCCTAATGGCTGGCCGCGACGGCAGCGTCGTGAAGAAGGGCGAGGCGATCTTCCGGATCGAGCCCGACGAACGCCGCGATCCCGAAACCCCCGAGGCCGCCAGCCAGCGCAAGCGCATAGCCACGCTGGCGCTGCTCTGAACGGGGACGTTCCGTAAGTAAGTTAAGAAACTCGTTCGCCAGGCTCGCAACAACTTAACTTTCTTACGGAACGTCCCCGATGCCGACGCCTGTCCTCTTCGATACCGACATCTCTGGCGACGTGGACGACGCGCTCGCGCTGGCCGTGCTGCTCTCTGCGCCCGAGCAGCTGCGGCTCGTCGCGGTCACCACCGTTTCCGGCGACACGCGTGCGCGCGCGTGGGGCGCGGGGCGATTGCTCGCGCTGGCGGGCCGTAGCGACGTCGACCTCTGCGCGGGCGTGCGCGAGCCGCTGGTGCGCCGTAATCAGTATCACATCGACATGGAGAGCTACGGCGAAGGCCCGGCGGTTGCGATCAGCGCCGAAGCCGCGCCCGAACGCATCGTGCGCGCGGCGCGCGAGACGCCCGGGCTCGAGCTGATCTTCGTCGGCCCGCTCACGAACCTCGCGCACGCCGTGGCGCTCGAACCCAAACTGCCCTCGCGCATCGCGCGCTTGACAATAATGGGCGGCCACATCCGCCGCGTCGCGATCGGTGATTACGTCTGCCCGCCGGGCATCGACTACAACCTGTGCAGCGACCCCGAAGCCGCGATGACCGTGCTCGGCGCGGGCTTCACGACGCGCCTCGTCACCGCCGACGTCACGCTCCAGGTGTGGATGAGCGAGGCGCAGCGCGCGCAGTTCGCCGCCTCGCCGCGGCCCGTGCCGCAGATGCTCGCGCGCCTCGTCGCGGGCTGGACGCCGCGCCAGATCCAGATCTTCACCGGCATGGGCGGCACGCTCGCGCCCGACAACGCCGCGTTCCTGCACGACCCGCTCGCGGTGCTCTCCCTAATTGACGTGAGTTCGCTCACGTTCGAGCGCCTGCACATCCTGCCGACGATTCAGCGCAGCGTGCTGCGCACGATCGAGGTGCCCGCTGCGAGCGGCCTCGGCGCCGAGATGGAGTGCGCGATGGCGGTGGACGC
>JANNRF010000129.1:0-17307 GCA_031401135.1 Deltaproteobacteria bacterium
CGCGCGTGGTGCGCGTCGCCACGCGCAGCGCCCAGCCTTCGCCCTGCAGCGCTCCACCGCGCGCCAGCGCGCGCTCGTGCGCAGTGCGCAGGCGAATCGTGTCCGCCAGCCGCTCGTCCGCACTGCGCGCGATGCTCGCCTGAACGGTGATCACGAGATGCCGCGTGCCATGGCCGTCCAGCGTTTGCCTCAGCAGGTTGCCCAGGACCGGCACTTCCTTCAGGTAGGGCGCGCCTGTCTCGAAGCTGTTCTGATTTTTCTCGAGCAGCATTGCGAGCACGGCGACGCCGCCATCATCGACGCGCGTGTGCGCTTGCAGTGTGCGGCGCTCGATCGTCGGACCGATGTCCGCGCGCCCGCCAGCGAGGCTCGGGAACAGGTTCGTCACATCGAGGTCGATCGCGAGCAGCACGTCGCCCGCCTGCCCGGCCACGGGTTTCACGCGCAGACGCAGGCCCACGTCCTGGCGCTCGATGCTGACGCGCGTCGAGAGCGGATCCGCTGCAGCGCCGCCCGCCGCCGATTCCGCGGCAGCGCTGGGCACCGGCACGTTCAATCCCGCCACGATCTCGTGCTCTTCGCCGCTCAGGGTCATTAGGTGCGGGCGCATCAGCGTGCGCACTTCGATTTCGCCGCCGGCGGCCTTCAGCTGCACGATGTCGCGCGGCAGCGCGACATTTACGGGAATGCCGCCCGGGCCGATGATCGGCACAATGAACGGATCGCGCGCCCAGCGCGCAATCAGCGTCGGATCGACCGAATCGGGCGTGGTGTCGAACGGATCGCCGACGCCGACGCCGAACACGGATCTCCCGGGGTTCGCGGGGTCGGTCGTTGGGATGAACGCGTCCAAGCCAAGCGCGAGCTGGCCGGCGGTCTTCACCTCGAGCACTTGCAGTTCGACGTGAATCGTCGGCGGCTGGCGATCGAGTTCCTCGATCACGCCGCGCACCAGACGCTGGCTGGAGGCGTCGCCCGCGATCAAGAGCGCCCCGCTGTCAGCATGCAGCGCCACGGTGAAGTTTGCGCCGTCGAGCGCGCCAGCTTCGCTGGGCATGTTCGCGGCGCTGCGGGCGCCCCCACTCGCAAAGTTCTGCAGGATCTTCGCGAGCGCCTCGGGGTCTGCGAAGCGCGGGCGAATCACAGCGACCTCGCCGTCGTACTCGGGCGCAACATCGAGCTCCGCCACCTGCGCGCGCAGCGCCGCCAGCGCTTCCGGCTCTGCGCGCACGATCAGCGCGTTGGTGCGTTCATCGAGAAACAGCTCTGCACGTGCGCGGCCGCTGAGCGGGTCGCGCACGATCTCGTCGAGCATGCCGAGCAGTTCCGCCGCCGTGCGGTAGCGCGGGCGAATCACGACGAGTTCCTGGCGCGATGTCTCATCGAGGCTGCGCGCGAGTGCGAGCCAGCGGTGCATCACCGCTTCGCTCCCCACCAGGATCGCGCCGTTCGTCGGCCGGTACGCGACTACGCTGAGCGAGGCGCCCGCGAACGGCTGGAGCAGGTTCACGAGCTGCTCCGCATCGGCGCTCTGGAAGCGCACCAGCGCAGTAATTAAGGACTCGCGTTCCGCCGAGGGTTCGCCTCCCTTCGGTGCCCGCCCACGCGCTTCGTCGACGGGCAAGACCACGAGCGTTCCATCCGCGGCAGGCACTGCTGCGAAACCCTTCGCGAGCAGCGTGGTGTGCAGGATCTCGAGCGCCTCACCCGGGGTCACTGCCTCGGTGATGATCACGGTCGCCGAGCCCTGCAAGCGCTCGTCATACACGAAGCGCTTGTGCGTAATTTGCTGAACCCTCCGCACGAGCTCGGTGAGCGGCGCGTCCTTGAGGCGCAGGGTGACGCGCGCGACTTCGGCAGCGGGCCGCGTGAGTTCCAGCGCAATCAAGCCGTCTTGTTGCGAGAGCTGCGCGGCTTGACCCGGCTCTCGGCGCACGTGGATGAGCACCTCCGCGCCCGGCGGCACTGAATCGGCGGCGCGCACTTCGCGAATCGCGCTGCCGACACTGGGCACGACCTGCCGGGGCGCCTGCGGGTCGAGCGTCGCATTCGCGATGTGCAGCACGAGCAGATCCGGGGCGCGCTCCTCGACTCGCGCTGTCGTCTCGCCCTGCATCAGGACGAGCAGGCGCTCGCTCTCTTCCGTGCGATCCAGCTCGAGCCCGACGACCCGGGCAGCCGCGGGCGCTGGCGCCTCTTGCGCGAACGCCGCGCTCGCAACGAGCGCGAGTGCGCTCGCACGGAACGCTCGTAAACAACTCCGCCCGCCACGCATCGCGCGCAGCGTAGCGGCGCCTTGCTACGGCCCGCGCTTGCCGCCGAGCCAGCGCGGCAGCTTGAACCAATCGCGCTTCTTGCCCGGCTTCTTCGCCTTCGGCGGCGGCCTGCTGTCGTCCCCCGTCAGCCAGCGCGGCAACGGGAAGTGCATGTCTTCGAGCGGCTTCTGATGGAACGCGTAGCGCGCGGACAGCACGAACTCGTGCGCCTTGAGATCGAGGTCGATGTCGCCGGCAGCTCCTCCCACGCCAACGAAGACGAGGTTCGCGTCGGTCGCGCCGAGATCGAGGTAGCGATAACCGAACTGCACTTTCGTGCGCTCAGTGAACTCGTACGAGAGCGCGACGTTGCCTTGGAACGCGAACTTGTAGACACCGTCGACCGCCTCGCCAATGTTGTCGAACGCGTTGATGTGCACATGCGACAGGCCCGCGCCAAAACCGAACGACAGGTCCACCGGCTCTAGCATCGGCACGCGTCCGAAGATCTTCGACATGGGACGCCGCAGCGGCACGTCGATGTACAGGTTCACGGGCATGAACGTCCACACCTTCACTTCGTTGAAGAAATGGTGCGGAAGCGAGACGCCCGCCGGATCCTCGGTGTTGCTCACGAACTCCCACTCGCGGCCATACACGAATTCGCTTTCGATGCGGAACGCGGTGCCCCAGGAATTCCACTTCTCAGGCAGCACTTCTTCGAAATCGAAACCAAAGCCCACCGCGAGGCCGTAGCCGAGCGATGAATCGCCATCGCTGCCGAGCACGGTGATCGGGAGCGATGTCGCGATCGTCCCGGAGGAATTGTCCCGGCCTAGCGACTGCATGAATTCGCCGCTGGCATAGAACTCTGCGGCTTGGGTTGCCGGCGCGAGAGCGACAGCCATGAGCAGCGCGCCAGCAAAGTGGTGCATTCGGCGAAGCATTCGATGTCTCCCGTCGAGTGCTCATCGCTTCGACCGACCGCCGGCCGTGTGAGAGACATCACTAATGATTCGCCGCGACTTTCCGTTGTAGTGCGTCATGCCTGCTACCGACCAATCTGCTCATGGCGCTCCGGTGTGGCTCTTTTCCTTCGTCGATCTGGCGTTCCTGCTGCTGATCGCGCTCACCCAGCTTCAGGATGGGAAGCAGACGGTCGTCGAGCTGGGCGAGATCGTGGTGCCGAAGATCACGACGGAGGCGGAGGGCATGCCCTCCTCGGCTCCGGCGCTCTGGCAGCTGCGCGTGCACCCGCCCGATGCCGCCGAGGCGAGCCCGTTCGAGCTGATGCATCCGAGCGATCCCGCCAGCGCGGCCCGCATCTCCGAGAGAGCGCTGCGCGCGAAGCTCGGCCGGCTCGCGAAAGGGGGCGAGACGCGTCCGGTGCTCGCGCCCGACGGCGATTCGCGCAGTCAAGATCTGCTGACGGCCGTGAGCCTGATCGAGGAGGCGTGGCCGCAGCGGCGTCGCGTGACGGTGACGCCCCTCGCCGGCGGCCCGGCGCAGTAGGCGGCTGCCGCAATGGCTCACTACCGATTACGCCAGAGCTATGGGCACGGCGCGGCCAAGCTGACGCTCGCGCCGACGTTCACGCCGAGCCCGTACGCGCGGCCCGCCACGCTGTCCGCGGACATGGAGCAGCTCGCGCACGAGCTGCGCGAAGCGGGGCCCGGGCGGCTGGCGGCACGCACCCTCGCGATTGGCGGCGGCGGCATCGCCGTCGTGTTCGCGCTGTCGTTGTTATTGGCGCCGCTGTTCGCGCCGCCCCCGGACGACGGCGATGTGCAGATCATGGTGATCGCGACGCCGCGCATCGAACCCGAGGAAGAACTCGTGCCCGAGCCTCCGCCGGTGCTGCCGGAGCCGGAACCCGTGCAGGTGGCGCAGGAGCCCGAGCCCGAACCCGTGGCGCCTGAACCCGAGCCGATTCCCGAACCGGTGAGAGTCGTGAAGAAGGCGCCGCCGCCCCCGCCGCTGCCCGCGATGCCCGCACCGATCGAGCCGCCGCCGAAGGAGTTCGTGCCGACGCCCGCGCCGGTACGCGTGGCGCGCGAGCCTGTGAAGCGGCCCCCCACGGTGGTGAGCATCGACCCGCTCTCGCCCGTGCCGTTGGTTCCGTCTGACACGCCGGCCCCGTTGCCGCCCGCAAAGCGAACGGCCGCGCGCGCGCCCGCCGCGAACCGCCCAGCCCTGCCCGCTCTCGCAGACTTCGCGCCGATCGGCGAGCCCGCGCCCTCGGGCGCGCCCGCCGCGCTGGCTTCGCGCGCGGTGCGCACCAACGTGGTCGCGCGGCCTGGTGCGCCGACGCGGACGCTCGCATTCGCCGCCGCAGCGCCCGCAGCGCCGCCAGCTGCTTTCGATGAAGAAGGCTCAGTGCCCGCCCTCGCCACGCGCTCGAACGCCCCGCGCGCGCGCTCCGCCACGACGAACAGCGCCAGCCGCCCGAACAGCCTCGGCTTCAACGCGGCCGCGCCGGGCGCGACGGTCGCCGACACAACCGCGTCTTCCGCGGGGCGCGCCGAGCGCACCGCCCTCAAACGAGCCGCCGGAACGCAGAACGACAACCTCGCCGCCGTGCCGCTCGGCTCGCTCGCATCGTGCGCGACCGACCGCGAGGAAGACCAGCGCAAGCTCGGTGTTCTCTCCGCGGTGCGCGGCAGGACTGAATGCCGGAGCTCCGCTGGCCGATACCGCTTCGTGGAGACCAAGAACCTGAATGCGTTCTTGATGTGGATCGAACGCGCCCCGAACCGGGCCGCGGTCGATCGCTGCGTAGAGCTTAGATTGGCACTCGAGTGCTTAGGGGGTTGAGCATGGACCTGCGTCGCGCGCGACGAATGATTATTGGCGCCGCCGCCGCGTTGTGTGCGCTCGCTTGGGGAGCGCCCGCGCTGGCGGAAGGCAATCCGTGGGACGGCTATCTCGATTACGCGTACGTGTACTCGTCCGCGGATGCCGGCGCGCTGAAAGCGCGCGTCGAGCAGTACGGCAAAGAAGCCGGTGTGCCGCTCGACCGGTACATCACCGAGCAGTTCGAAGCGGTGGTGGTCGACGACGAGCCCGGTCCCGACGACGAGCAGCGCATTCGCCGCCAGGCGATCGGCTACTTGCTGCTGTATCTCGCGAACGCCGATCCGGAGCAGCTCGAGAAGAGCGTCGAAGCCATCGACCAGCTCTCCGAGCAGCTCGGCCGCAGCGAGAATCATTATTGGTACCACTACATCCACGCGCACAACGCGCTGGAGCTCGGCCGCGAGCACGACTTCGTCGGTTACGTGCTCGATCTCTGGCAAAAGGTCGTGGTGCCGCTCGAAGAGCCGTATCAGACGATGCAGGCGCTCTCGCTGAACGACTCGCCGGCAGCTGGCTTCGCCGCCTCGCTGCCCTATCTGTATGAGAACGTCGCGCGGCTGATCCTCTTGCGCAGCCAGGAACTCGGCATCGACAGCGGCCTCGACCCGCTCGGCTCGGTGATTCGCATGCTCGCGGACGGCCGCGTGGGCGGGCACCCCGACGTGATCCCGGTCTCTGCTTCGTCGAAGGAATATCTGTCGCGCATTCTCGATCGCCTCGACGGGCACGAATCCGACGCGGGCAGTCTCACATTCACGCTCGGGCTGTTCGAAGCCGCGAAGTTGCACGATGCGGCGCGCGGCAAGCTCGCGAGCGAAGGCCTCTCCGAGGCGACCGTGAAGGCGCTGCAAGTCGCGAGCGCTTCGTATCAGACCGCGCTCGATCGCGCGGACACGGTGCAGGGCGAGTGCGCCGTGCACACGCGCACGCTGCGCCTGTTAGGCGAGATCTACGCCGCCAAGCAGCGGCTAGGGGTCGACCCGGAGATCGCGACCACTTTCACGCTCGAAGACGCAGTCGACGTCTACAACCGCATGGCGGAAGTGGGCAACGAGGGCTGGGGCGAACTCGGCTACCTGCAGAAGGACGACTACGTCGGCCACATGCGCTCGCTCTGGGAAGAGATCCAGGAGTCGACGCTCAACATCGCCGATTATTATTTGGCGCGCAGCCAAGCGCTGCCGCACAAGGCCGACGAGCACGCCCGCAACGCGGCGCGGCTCTACACGCGTTACCTCTCGATCTTCCTTTACTACGCCACGAACGAAGGCAAGGAAGGCGTTCCGGACTCGGCCTACTTCGCGGCGCACGAAGCCGCGCGTGGCGTCGGCGACGCGTACCTCGTGTACGGCAAGCACCCGACCGCTGAAGAAATCGACGTCTCGATCCGCCAGTACCGCGCAGCGCTGAAAATCTTCCCGTTCGATCGCCAGATCTGGCCGGGCATTACGGCCGCGCTGCAGCGCCAGGGCCGCGAGAGCGAGTACCTCGACCTGGTGCGGCCTGCCGCGGAAGGCGCGACGCGTTCGCGCGCGCTGTCGCGCTGGATCGCCAGCAACGAGCCCGAAGCGCCGCGCCTGAAGACGCTGCTCAACGCCTTCTCCGACAGCCTCGTGCTCGTCTACCTCGGCTACGCCGAGGGCAAGGGCATCGAAGATCTCGAAGCGGGCTTCACGCGCCTAAAGATGCAGCGCGACGAAGCCAGGAGCCGCATGCAGGTGCTGCAAGCGCAGCTGGCGGGCGGCTCGCAGACGGCTTCGCCGGCAGCGATGTCGGAAGACGGCGAGACCGTGGGCACCGTGGGCTCGGGCGAGCGGCTCGACGCCGCGCAGCTGACGCAGCTCAACAAGGACATCTCCGAAGCGAGCGCCCTGGTCGAGCGGCTGACGAGCCAACTCGACGCGCGCAGCCGCACGCTGCCGCTCTACAAGGCCACGCTCGATACCGACGGGCTTGCGGGCGATCTGCGCGCACGCCGCGACCACGCGGTGCACGCCCTGCTCCGCCGCATGTACCACGAGCACGACGTCGACGTGACCGAAGCCGAGTACGAGAGCGACGACGAATAACGCGCGGAACTCGAGGAGACTGATTATGGCCAAGCCGATCGTGACGCTGCTCGCGCTCGCCCTCGCGGGCGCGCTCGGCGGCTGCGCGAGCTACGAGCCGGTGCCGCTCGAAGACGCCGAGATGGTGCGCATCAGCAAGCCGCTCGGCGGCGAGACGCTCGCGGAGAAACACCGCGAGATGCAGCGCACCCAGGACGATCTCGTGCGCCACCTGAAGACGCTCGATTCGATGAATCGGCGCGGTGACAACAGCGGCATCGTGCTCTTCAAGAGCTTCTTCTACGGCTACATGGACGATCACGTCGAGCCGCTGCTCGCCAGAGACTGGACCAGCCACCACGCCGAACTTGGCGGCCTGGACGCGGGCATCCGCTTCGTCTCGATCGAGATCCTCTCGAAGCTGAAATCGCCGCACCGCGCCGAGGCGCTGATCGATGATCTCAAGCTGCGCTACCGCGGCCGCGACGATCTGCTGGTCGACTACCCCGTCGGCAAGCGCACGCCGCTGGTCGACGCGCTCGAGTTGGTCGAGGAGCAGTACTGGCGCGGTTAGGCCACAAGCAAGCGAAGCGCGCAGCGAGGTGTAGCCGAGCGGAGTTCACCGAGAAGAACGCGGGTGCGCAGCACCCGCCGAAGCGCGCAGCGAGGCCACGCGAGCCCTGGGCTCGCGGGAGCCGAGCGGAGTCAACAAGGAAGATTTGTCCTCGCGCGCTTCGCGCGGGGACAACCGAGCAAAGTCAACAAGCAGGAGACCCCCCATGGACGAGACAACCTGGAGCGCTGGCGCGATCGCCGCGCTCGCCGTCACCGTAATTGCTCTGATCGCAGTCTGGTTCCCGTTCTGGTGGGGGCTGCGCGCCGTGATGCGCGGTTTCGCCGTGACGCGCCGCGTGACGCCTGCGGAGATCCAGAAGGGCCTCGAGCGCGAGGCGCCGACGCAACACGAACCGATCGCGCTGCAAGTGCTGCGCGTGCTGCGCGGCTCGCAGCGCGACAACGCCGAGCGCATGCCGTTGGCGTTCCTGATCGATGCCTCGCGCCAATACGTCTCGAACGAATACGAAGCGAACTACGGCAAGCCCGTCTCGCTGTACTCGAACATCCTGCCGCCGATCGGCTTCATCGGCACGCTGTTCGGCCTCGTCGTGCTGGTGCTCTCGAAGGGCAACGGCGACGAGACGCTCGCGATGGTCGGCCTCGCTGGCGCCGTCTCGAAATCGATCTGCGCGCTGTTCGGCTTCATCGTGCTCGAGTCGCTGAAGATCCGCCTCTACGGCCGCATGCTCGCGGGCCTCGACGACGCCACCGGCATCGTGAGCCGCAGCGGCGCCGCGCAAGCGTCGAGCCGCAAGGCAGAGCCCGTGCCCGCATAAGTAACCAGACCGGGGACTAACCAGACCGGGGACGTTCATACTTACTCGTTACTTAAGGGACACTCCTCGCATCAAGAGTGTCCCCGCAAGTAACCAACCAGTATGAACGTCCCCGCTTGGTTACTTGTGCGCGTTACAGCATGTGCGAGTTCACGCTGGAGCCGCCGTCCACGAGCAAGTTCGCGCCGGTGACGTAGGACGCGCGCTCGGAGGCGAGCCAGACCACGGCTTCGGCGAGTTCTTCGGGCGTGCCGAGGCGGCGCATCGCGTGAGACTTCACGGTCGCGTCGCGCACGTCGGGGAAACGCTTGAAGTAGCGCGCGATGGCGGGCGTCTCGATGCCACCTGGAGAGATCGCGTTGACGCGGATGCCTTGCGTCGCGAGTTCCGCCGCCGCGGTCTTGGTGAGCGCCTCGACGCCGCCCTTCGCCGCCGTGTACGCCGCCAAAAACGCGTGGCCCTTCAGCGTCGACGCAGAGCTGATGTTCACGATCGAGCCGCCGCCCGCCGCGAGCAGCGCGGGGATCTCGTACTTCATCGCGTAGAACACGCCTGTCAGGCAGACCGCGAGTGTGCGCTCCCAGGTCGGCTCGTCCGTGGCTACGAGCGGCGCGAAATCGCCGCCTCCTCCAGCCGCGTTGTTACTGGCCCAGTGCAGCGCGGCGAACTCGCGCGTCGCAGCGGCGACCAGCGCCTCGACCTGCGCCGCGCTCGTCACATCTGTACGCACGAACAGCGCGCGCCCGCCTGCCGCGCGCACCTCCGCGGCCACCGCCTCGCCGGGCGCGGCCTGGATGTCGCCCAGCACGAGTGCCGAGCCTTCGCGCGCGGCGAGCAGCGCCGTCGCGCGGCCGATGCCGCTCGCGGCGCCCGTAATCAGTCCCACGCGTCCGTCGAGCATGCCCATCTCGGCTCCTTTGCGGAGCGCGCACGCTAGGCGATCTTCGCAGCGCATGAACTCGAAGCAGCTCGCGGCGCGGCTCGCCTGGTGGCTCAGCAGCCTCGCGCGCTACCCGCGCTTCGCGTGGCGGCTGCTGCGCCGCCCGGAGCGCGTGCGCCTTCACGGCGTGTGGCTCGCAGTCGGCGCCGCTGCGACGCCCGCTCTGCGCCGCGCGCTCTACGCCGAGCGCTACGAGCGCGGCGAAGCGCGCTGCGTGCTGCTGCGCCTCGTGCCGAGCGACGTCGTGCTCGAAATCGGCGCAGGCTCGGGCTTCATCGGCACGCTCTGCGCGCTGCGTGTCGGCAGCGATCGCGTCACGTCCTACGAAGCCAACCCCGCGCTGCTTCCGCGAATCCGCGCCACGCACGCGGCGAACGGCGTCGCGCCCGCCCTCGTGCACGCCGTGCTCGCGCGCGAAGCGGGCGGCGCGGATTTCTTCGTCGAGCCCGAGTTCGTGTCGTCCTCGACGCAGCGCCGGAGCGCCGAGGCGACCGCGCTGCGCGTGCCGCAGCTCGCCGTCAACGACGAGCTGCGCCGCGTCGCGCCAACGTGTTTGGTGATCGACATCGAGGGCGGCGAGTCCGAGCTGCTGCCGCTGATCGAGTGGGCCGGCGTCCGCAAACTGATCCTCGAACTGCATCCGCAGCGAATCGGCGAGGCGCGCACACGCGAACTCCTGGAGCTGCTCGCCCAGCAAGGCTTTCGTGAGGAGCGCGCGATCTCGACCAGGCGCAAGAAGTTCTTCGCGCGCTGCACGGGCTGAAGGTGCGGCGGGCAGAAGCCGCGTTCGCCTCGCTGCCAGCGTTAAGCTGCGCGCCGTGAGCACTCCCAGCGGCCCGATTCTGTTGTTCGACGGCGTCTGCAACCTCTGCCACGGCGTCGTTCAGTGGGTGATTGCGCACGACCCCGCCGCGAGTTTTCGGTTCGCGTCGCTGCAGTCCGACGCAGGCCGCGCGCTGCTCGCCGCGCACCGTCTCCCGCCCGATGCGATGGACACGGTCGTGCTGATTGCAGGCGACGCGCACTGGCAGAAGAGCAGCGCCGCGCTCGAGGTGTTACGGCGGCTCGGCGGCGCGTGGGCGCTCGCATCCGCACTCCGCTTCGTGCCGCGCCCGTTGCGCGACTTCGCCTACGACTGGGTCGCGCGCAACCGTTACGGCTGGTTCGGCAAGCAAGCCGAGTGCTGGCTGCCGACGCCCGAACTGCGCGCACGCTTTCTCGCATGAGTGAGCGCGCCAAAGCGCGCGCCGTGCGTCGGCTCGCCGGGATCGTATTGCTTTGGCTCGTGCTCGGTGAACTCGCCCTACCCAATCTGATCGGCTGGCTTTACAGCGCCGACCCCGCAAACTGGTGGGCCCCCCTCGCGCGCGCACTCACGCGCGCCCAGTCGCGGCATTCGCTCGAGTACTACCTCGGCGCGTGGCGCAAGGACGGGCGCTGGGCGGTGTTCGCGCTGTTCGCTTATCAGGGCTTCGCGCTCGCGACGCGGCAGGCGCGCTTCGCGGAGCGCTTCGTGCCGCCCGCCACCCCGGCTGCGCTCGGCGCGATCCGCGCGCTCGTCGCGAGCGTGCTGCTCGCCAGCACGCTCTGGGAGCATCTCCCGAGCAGCGCACTGCTGCCGCGCGGACTCATCCACGGCGAAGGTCCCGTACTCGCGTTGCTGTATGCGCTGCCGATCGGCTTCGAGCGCTTCGTTGCCAGCGCGCCCGCGCTCGCGCTGCTCCAAGCCGCCACCGCGCTTCTGCTCGCATGCGCCGCGTTGGGCTTCCGCACGCGCGTGAGCGTCCCGCTCGCAGCCGCCGCGTACCTAATACTTGGCGGCCTGCTGCGCCAATACGCGTGGTTCTATCACACGGGCCTCGTGCCGCTGTACTTGTTGATGGCGCTCTCGTTCACGCCCTGTGGCGACGGCCTCTCGCTCGATCGCTGGCTGCGCGAACGCCGCGGCGAGAGCGTGCCGAGCGCGAGCGCCGCGACGCTGCACTACGGCTGGCCGCGCTTCTTCCTCTGGGTCGCGCTCGCCTTCCCCTACGTGGAGGCGGGCCTCAGCAAATTGCGGCGCGGGGGCTTCGCATGGCCGCACGCCGAAAACCTGAAGAGCATCCTGCTGATCGACACGCTCAACCCCATGCAGTTCGACTGGGGCGTGACCCTTCACCTGCTGAGTGCGCCCGACGCGCTGTTCTGGGCGATCGGCGTCGCCACGCTGTTAGGCGAGATCGGCTACGGCCTCGTGCTGTTCTCGAGGCGCGCGCGGCTCGTGCTGCCCGCGATCACGCTCGGCATGCACCTGGGAATCTGGTTCCTGCAGAACGTGCTTTTCTTCGACCTGATGCTGTTGCAAGCGGTCTTGTTCGACTGGCGCGCGCTGCGTGGTTCCTCGGCCCGCACGTCGAATGAGCACGCCTCCCGAGAACCGAACTGGCCACATCGTGTGCGGGTGCTGGCCGCGCTGATGATCACTTGTTGGGCGCTGCGCATCGAGGAATACCCGTTCACCGCGATGCAGATGTATTCGAAGCCGAACCTGACGGGCGAGATCGACTGGATCGCCGCGGTTGCGACGTTCGAATCTGGCGAGCTCCGCCGCGCGCCGATCGAGGCTGCGATCCCCGCACTTCGCGACGCGCGTTACCGGCGGGTGCTGCGCCACGGCTTCGAGCAGGACGAACAGGCGCTCGCGAAGGAGTTCCTCATTGCGTTCGCGCAGGCGCACAACGCGATCGCGAAGCCCGGCTCGCGCATCACGTCCGTCGAGGCTCAGCTCTGGCGCTGGAATTATTCGCGCGCACCGAACGATCCACGGCATGGCGAACTCGTGGAGCGCTACGAAATCCGGCTCTAGGCCGCGCTGCGGCTGCCGGCGCGGCAATCATCGCCATCGCGTTCGTGGGTGCTGACGAGGCAAGCTTCGCTATCGGCCTGCGAAAGAGAAGGAGTGACGCAATGGGACGGCTAGACCGTTTGGTGGCGATCGTGACCGGCGCAGCGCGCGGCCAGGGCGAGGCCGAGGCGCGCCTGTTCGCGGCCGAGGGAGCGCGCGTCGTAATTACTGACGTCCTCAGCGCGCAGGGAGAGGCGGTCGCAGCGCAAATTGGCCCGGCCGCGCTCTTCGTGAAACAGGACGTGTCGTCCGCGGAGGGTTGGCGCGAGGTCGTCGGGGCAGCGCTCGGCGCGTTCGGCCGCATCGACATCCTCGTCAACAACGCCGCGATCTCGCGGCCGCTGAAGCTCGAGGCCACCGAGCCGGCGTTGTTCGAGGAAATCTTTCGCGTCAACCAGCTCGGCGTGTATCTCGGCATGCGCGCGGTGATCGAGCCGATGAAGGCGGCCGGCGGTGGGTCGATCATCAACATCTCCTCGGTGGCGGGACTGAAGGCCACCTCGACGCTGTTCGCGTACACCGCCACCAAGTGGGCTGTGCGCGGCATGACGAAGTCCGCGGCGCTCGAGCTCGCGCGTTACAAGATCCGCGTGAACGCGGTCTTCCCGGGCGTGATCGACACGCCGATGAACGACGACAATCCCGCGCACATGAACGAGGTGTTAGTGCGCACGACTCCGATGCGCCGCATGGGCGACCCGCGCGAAATCGCCGAGGCGGTGCTGTTCCTCGCCTCGCCCGCCGCGAGCTTCGCGACCGGCGCCGAACTCACGATCGATGGCGGCATGGCGCTATGAGCAAGCGGCGCTTCGCCGCGCGCAGCGAGCCGCAGGCGAGCGAAGTCAGCGCGCAAGCCAGCGGGCGCGCAGCGACCGCCCACCTGTTCGATCTCAGCGGCCGCGTTGCGCTTGTTACCGGCGCCGGCTCGGGCATCGGCCGCGCCAGCTGCGAAGTGCTCGCCAGCCTCGGCGCGCGCGTGGTGGGCAGCGACCTCGATGCCAGCACTGCGCGTGCCACCGTGGCTGCGCTGGCTGGCGACGGGCACGCCCCCGCGCGTCACGACGTCACCTCCGAAGCTGACTGGCGCTCGGTCCACGATTTGGTGCGGAGCCGCTTCGGCCGCCTCGACGTGCTCGTGAACAACGCCGGCATCATGCTCGCGCGGCCGTTCCTCGAGGCGCCCGTGGAAGACTTGCGCGCGCAATACCGGATCAACGTGGAAGGCCCGTACGTGGGCATGCAGGCCTTCATTCCGCTGATGAAGGAGACGGCTGCGCAGCACGCTGCGAAGCCGTCGATCATCAACATCTCGTCGATCTACGGCCAGGTCGCCGGCGATCGCTACGCCGCCTACAGCGCCTCGAAGGGTGCGATCGCGATGCTGTCGCGCGCGGTCGCCCTCGAACTCGCCGCCAGCGGCATCCGCGTCAACTCGGTGCTGCCGGGCCCGTGCGCGACGAACCTCGGCGCCAAGCACGAGCCCATGCGCGGCCCGGATGGCGCCCTAATGCCTCTCGAACAGGTGATGGCGTACTGGCTGCAGAAGATGCCGATCGGGCGCATGGGCTTCGCAAGCGACATCGCGCCCGTCGTCGCGTTCCTGGCGTGCGATGCATCGATCTTCGTCACAGGCGCGCAGATCGTCGCGGATGGGGGCTACACGGCGTCCTGAGGGCGAACGCGTGCCCCGGGCGGTCGCGTCAGTTGCACCCCCGAACCTGCACGGCCTGCGGGAGCGTCCAGGTCGTGCCGCCCGCCTCCACGCGCACTTCGAGCGCGCGCACGAACGCGGTCGTAGGCACGCGCGTCCGGAAGCTGCCGCCCCGCGTCGTCTCCACCGTGAACAGGACTTCGGCGGTCGCGAGGTCGACGCCCGTAATCACTGCGTCGGGCGGCGCTCGGCGGCCGAGGGCGCGCAGGCTGAATCCGTCGCAACTGCTCTTGGCGCGCACCTGCATCAGCAGCTCCCCATCGCACGTCTGCGGCGCGCCGGAAACCGGCAGCGGAAAACCCATTACGCCGTTCCAAGCCGCGGCGACCCGGCACGGCGGGACGAAGGGCTGAAGCGTCGCAGTGAAGTTGTCGCCAGCGGGCGCACGAGTGCCGAGCTTGACGGCCGAGCCGTCGGCGAGTAGCGCGAAGATCTCGACGCGCGTCGCGGGGTCGCGCGCCGAGAGCTCGTCGAGTTCGCCGAGCACGCGCAACACGCCGTGACGGCGGTCGGGGTCCCAGGTCGCCTCGCGCACGGTGGGCGCGCCTGCGGGCGGCGCCGGATCTCGCGCCGCGAGCAGGAACGTCTCCTGCGCCGCGCCGGACGGGAGCCCGTTGTCCGTCGCGCTGCAATTCACCGAGTAGCTCCCGCTTGCGGTGGGCGACCAGACGATCTCGCCCGTTCCGTCGCCGATGTCCGTGAGCAGCGCGCCGCTCGGGAGCCCGCTGCATACCAGCGTGATGACGTCGAGGTCCGCGTCGGTCGCGACGAGGGCGATGCGTCCGGTCATGCCGAGATCGATCGTGCGGTTGCCGATCGGCGCCAATTGCGGCGGGTGATTCACGCGCCCGACCGTAATAACGATCGCCTCGGAGTCGCTCGCGGGCGGCGAGCCGTTGTCCGCAACCGCGACCGTCAGCGGATAACACCCCACCTGTCCCGCGCTCGGCGTCCAGCTGAATTGGCCCGCCGCGAGCGAGGCGCCACTCGGCAACGGCTGCACGCTGAAGCTGAGCGCGTTGCCCTCGGGATCCGTGGCTGAGAACGTGAGCGCCAGCGTCGCGCCGGGGTCCACCTGCTGAGCGCCGATCGCCGCGAGCACCGGCGGCCGGTTTATCGCCGCGCCCACGCTGATCGTCACGCCGAGCGTCGCGCTCGCCATCGGTGATCCGGCGTCGGTGGCGTGGAACGTGACGGTTCGGTTGCCCGTCTGCGCCGCGCTCGGCGTCCACGCGAACGCGCCCGTGCCGTTGTTGTTATCCGTGAAGCTCGCGCCTGCCGGGCTGTTCGAGACCGCGAGCGCGATCGCGTCGCCGTCCACATCCGTCGCCCGCACCGCAAGCGCAAACGCCTGTGCCACGTTCGCCTGCTGCGCACTCAGCGCCGCGAACACGGGGGCATGATTCACCGGCACGGGCGGCTGACAGAACCGCGAGACGTCGGTGCGGCGCGAAGCCAGCCACGCGTTCCCCGCGCTGTTCGTCGCCTTGAGGGGTGGGCTCGTATGACAGAGCGCGCAGTTCACTTTGGTCGGATCTACCGTGGTCAAGTTGTTGGGGTTATACGGCCTCGCCGGAACCCAGCCTTTTGACGTGCAGAGCTGGTCGACGAGCGCGCCATCGAACGGCTCCGCGTTCGCCTGCACACCGGCCACGACCAGAGCCACGAGTAACCACCCAACACGATTCGCCATCGGCCGACCCCCCGCGCGCGACAAGCGCGACACCTAATGCGAATCGGAGTGCCTCAATGAGCACCGTGTGCGAGGCGTCACGTGGGGGGCCGGCGATGCCCTAACGGATCGGTGCGTTGCTCGCTGCCTGCGCACGACTTGCGTTCCGAGGCGGACGAATCGCGGCGGTGGCCTTGGCGCTCGAAGGCGGGCCGTCCGAACGACCTCGAGGCTCCGGTGCGGCGAGTGATCGCGATGACTTAGCCTCGCGCCACCCACAGGGAGAACGACATGGGCAACGAGGCATTTCGTTACGACGGCAAGCGGGCGCTGATCATCGGCGCCGCCACCGGAATGGGCGCTGCAACCGCGCGCGCGGTCGCGAGCCTCGGCGGCGACGTGATCGCGCTCGACGTAGCAAGCGTCGACTACCCGGCCAAGCAAGTGATTACGGCCGACCTGCGCCAGCGCGCGAGCGTCGATGCCGCGCTCGCGCAGATCGTGGGCCCGATCGATGCGCTGTTCCTGTGCGCCGGCGTCGCCGATGGCAACCCGCACATCATGGCGATCAACTTCATCTCGCAGCGCTACCTGCTCGAGCGCCTGGTCGAGCGCGGCGCACTGCCGCGCGGCTCGGCGGTCGCGTTGATCTCGTCGGTCGCAGGCCTCGGCTGGCAGATGAACGTGCCGAAGCTGAAGGAGTTCATGGCGCTCCCGGACTGGGAGAGCGCCGACGCCTGGATCGCGTCGCACCAAGGCACTAACAGTTACGTGTTCAGCAAGCAGGCGATGAACTTCTACACCGCGCAGCAGGCGTTCCCGCTGCTGAAGAGCGGCATCCGTATCAACTCCATCGAACCCGGCCCGACCGACACGCCGCTCGCGCGCGCCAACGCGGATGTCTGGCTGCGCTTCGGCAGGAACTATCGCGAGGACGCAGGCGTCGAGACGCTCACGCCCGAGCAAATGGCGGGCGTGCTCGTGTTCCTGTGCAGCCCCGCCGCAAGCGGCGTGAGCGGCATCTCGATGCTCGTCGATTACGGCCTCGTGAACTCCGGCATCGCCGGCAGCTTCACCAAACCGCCAATGGGCTGAGCCGCGCCTCCGGGCCGCGCTACTCGTCGCGCCACCTCAATGGAAATGTGGCGAGAGCGCGCGTCGATCGCGCGCGATCGCCACCCAGCCCCCCGGAAGCTCGCGAACCCCGAGCGCGCCCGGTGCGCGACGGCGTGGGGCCGCTCGCGCGGAAGTAAAGCGCAGCAGAAAACGCCAGCCCCCCCAACCAACTCACGCGAGCCCCAACGCATCGCTGCGCCCAGCCAGACGCGCGAGATGGGATGAGGGAGCCAGCCTCCGCCGCAGTACCCAGTGAGGGTCTGCACATCCATAACGGGCTCGAGGCCCCCAGGAGACTGGCTCCATGGCGAACGGTATCACGACGATGCTGACGATCGGGATCGACCTCGGCGACCGGCACAGCGAGGTCTGCGTGCTCGGCAGCGAGGGCGAAGTGAAGAAGCGCTTCAGCGTCGCGACGACGCGCGAGG
>JANNRF010000130.1:0-9410 GCA_031401135.1 Deltaproteobacteria bacterium
GTCTTGCAGCATCGCATCGCGCGGCAGGAGTCCGTTTCGCAGGCGTTGTTCGCGACCGCGCTGAAGCTCGCGCGCCATCGCGGGCTCGTGGAGGGAGGCGACGCTGAGCTCCCTGATAAGCGGCGCGCATTCGCCGCCGAGCTGCGCGAAGACATCCGTCGCGTCGACGCGATCGACGCGCTGGTGAAGGCGCGCATTGCGGGCATCTTGGAGTGAGCGGCGGAACCTCGCCTTCCGGCCGCGCGTTCGTTAATCCGCCTCGACAACCAGGGGGATCTCGATGCTTGGCCGTCGTCTTCGATCGCTCGCGGCTGGGTTCGTTGTTCTGACACTGCTGGCGGCGCCGTTGCACGCGCAGACCGCCGACGAGCCGATGCCCCAAGAGAAATCGCTCGGGACCGCAGTGCTGCTCGGCCTCGATCCGTTGCCGGCGGACTCGCTCTATTTCTCGGGGCGAACCAAGCAGGCGCGCTGGAACCTCGCGCTGGGCGGACTCGGAGCAGCCCTGATCATCGGCGGCGCGGCAGCCGATGACTGCTACGACGCCTTCCGCTGCGATGCATACACGGTCATTGGGGTCGGAATCGTCGCGTACGGCGCCTCGCTGGTGTGGGACGCCATCGGCGGAATCCAGGGAACCGCAGCCCACAACCGCGAGGTGCGCGAGGCGCGTCGCGCGACGCCGATGAACCAAGACGGCACGCCGTTGGTCGGAGTTCACTTACGCTTCTGAGGTGACCACCCGCCCCGCCCCGCCGCAGACTCCGCGCAGAGGCGCGCTCGAGCGTCTGTTCGCGCTCGGCACGCCGAGCTGGGTCGCTGCGCTGCGCCCCGGGCCGCACGAGATCGCGCCTGGGCTCTGGTCCGTCGACCGAGCATTAGGGCTCAGAGTTGTCGGGCCACAGTTTCCGACCCGCTCGCTGCTGGTCGAGTTACCCGAAGGCGGCCTGCTCGTCTGGTCGCCCGTTCCGCTCGACGACGCGCTACGCGAGTTCGTGCGCGCTCGCGGCGGCGCGCGCTTTCTCGTCGCGCCGAACTCGTTCCACTACTTAGGCCTCGCCGAGTGGAAGCGCGCATTCCCCGACGCCGCGCTCTGGCTCGCGCCCGGCTTGCGCGCGCGCTGCCCCGCGCTCCCGGCTGGCGAGGAGTTCGCGAACGCCGCACCCACGCCGTTCGCCGCCACCTTCCCGCATCGCACGCTCGATTGCGGCCGCGGCGTCTCCGAGGTCGCATTCCTGCACACGCCTTCGCGCACGCTCGTGCTGGTCGACGTCTGCTTCAACCTCCAGCATTTGCCGCGCGCGCTCGACCGCATTGCAGCGCGCGCGCTCGGCGTCTGGCGCCGCTTCGGCCCGACGCCGACCGCGAGGCTGATCCTGCTCCGCGACCGCGTAGCCGTCGCCGCGTGGATCGAGCAATTATGCGAATGGGAGTTTTCGCGAATCGTGATGGCGCATGGGGATGTGCTCGAAGCCGGCCCGAGCGGGCTACGCGCTGCGTTCGCGCGCTATCTCCCTTGAACACTCGGAGGCCAGGCACCACGCCATGAGCGTCTCGACTCTCACCCTCACCCCCATCGGCCACGTTCACAGCGCGCGCGCCGATGTCGAGGACGATTATTGGGGCAGCGCGGAGTCGCGGATCGTGCTGAACGAAAGTGTCGAGGAGAGCGCGCTCGAAGGCATCGAGACGTTCTCGCATGCCGAGATCCTGTTCCTGTTCGACCGCGTCGAGGACGCCAAGATCATCCGCGGCGCGCGCCATCCGCGTAACAACAAGGCCTGGCCGCTGACCGGCATCCTGGCGCAGCGCGCGAAGAACCGGCCCAACCGCATTGGCAGCACGATCTGTCGCGTCGTGCGGCACGAGGGCCGCACGCTCTGGGTGCGCGAGCTCGACGCGGTGGAGAGCACGCCGGTGATCGACATCAAGCCCGTGCTGCGCGAATTCCTGCCGCGCGAGGAAGTGCGGCAGCCCGCGTGGGCGACGGAGCTGATGCGCGAATACTGGGAGAAGGCGAAGTAACTGCGCACCGGGCAGGCCTCGCGAGTGAGGCGCCCCAACAACCGTGGCGCAGCAATCCGTCGCGGGTGAGACTGCGCGCCTCGATGCAGCCCACGCGCGCCCGCCACACGATGCTCGCCTTCGCGCTCGGCACGATGGCGCTCGCGTACATCGATCGCGTCGCGATCTCGCTCTCGAGTTCTTTGATCCAGCGCGACCTCGCGCTCACGGACGCCGAGCTCGGTTACGCCTTCAGCGCCTTCACGCTCGCCTACGCGCTGTTCGAGGTGCCGAGCGGCTGGCTTGCGGATCGCTTCGGCGCGCGGCGCATGATGACGCGCATCGTCGTGTGGTGGTCGATCTGGACGGTCGCGACCGCAGGAGCAGTCGGCTTCCGCTCGCTCGTCTCGATTCGCTTCGCCTTCGGCATGGGCGAGGCCGGCGTGCTGCCGACGCTCGCGAGCGCCTTCCGCCGCTGGTTGCCCGAGCGCGAGCGCGGGCGCGCGTTCGGCCTCACGGTCGCAGCGGCGGCGCTCGGCACCGCCGTCTCGCAGCCGATCGTCGGCGCGATGCTCCAGCACTTCTCATGGCGCGAATCGTTCGTGGCGTTCGGCGCGCTCGGCTTTGCCTGGGCGCTCGCGTGGTACGCGTGGATGCGCGACGACCCGCGCGAGCACGCAGCTGTTAATGCCGCCGAGATCGCGGAGATCGGCCCGCCCGCGCTCGAAGCCCACGCCGCGGTGCCGTGGGCGCGGCTCGTGCGCAGCCGCAATCTGATCGCGATCTGCGCCATGTACTTCTGCGCGATCTACGGCTGGTACTTCTTCATGACCTGGTTGCCGCAATACCTGGAACGCGCGCGCGGTTTCAACATTCGCGAAACGAGCCTGCTCGCCGCGCTGCCCTGGCTCGCGATCGCCGCGGGTTGCTTCCTCGGCGGCCTGCTCTCGGACGCACTCGTGAAGCGGTACGGCCGGCGCGTCGGCCTGCGCACGCCCGGCATCATCGGACTCCCGATCGCCGCGCTCATGATCGTCGGCGCGATCCTCACGCCGAGCGCCGCGCTGGCCACCGCATTCCTAACAGCTGCCGCCGGCTTCGCGGCGTTGGGTATCGCCTCCGCGTGGTCGACCTGCCTCGCGATCGGCGGCCGTAACGGCGGGGTCGTCAGCGGCGCGATGAACATGTTCGGAAATCTCGGCGGCACGGTGTGCCCGATCGTGTTCGGGCTGAGCCTCGAGCACTTAGGGAGCTGGAACGTTCCGCTCGCGAGCGTGGCGGTGCTGTACGCGCTCGCGGGGTTGTTGTGGTTGGCGGTGGATCCGGAGGAGGGGTTGGAGGCGAGCGGGGACGCGCGGATCTGAACAGCGCGCGAGGAGTCGCGTCCCTTCCGGTGGCGCGTTGGGTTCGCGCCACCCCGGATCCCGCGGAGTCGCGATCGTGAAGAAGTTCACCGCCGTCATCGAGAAGTGTTCGGACACCGGCCTTCTTGTCGGCCACATCTCTCGCTTCCCCGGCGCCCACTCCCAGGGCGCCAGCATGGAAGAACTCACGCAGAACCTGCGTGAGGTTGTCGAGCTTTTGCTCGAGGACGGTGAACCCGCCCTCGAGTCAGAGTTCGTCGGAACGCACCAAGTCGTCATCTCGTAGTCATGGCGCGGACATTGGCGTACGCGTCGAGCAGCTGCTCGCAAAGCGCTGAACGCTTCTACAACTCCACCCGCATCCCGCTGCTCCCTGTTCTCAGGATCTTCTCGCACACTTCGACGATCGCGGCGCCGGCTTCGTCGGGCATTAGGCCCCGCGCGTGGATGTTGCTGATGCACTTGCGGTCGGCGTCGGTGGTGCCAACCGCTGGATGGAGCGTCAGGTAGCAGCCGAGGCTCTCGGCGTTTGCGAGGCCCGGGCGTTCACCGATTAGGTGCACGGCGAGCTGCGCGCCGCTGGCTTCGCAGATGCGGTCCGCGATCGCGACGCGGCCGTGGGTGACGGCGACTGGCTTCCCGAGCGGACCGAGGCGCGCGAGGCCGCGCATGAGCGTGGGCCACACGCGCGCGAGCTGCGTCTCGGCGGCGCGCGCCGAGAGCCCGTCCGAGACGACGAGCTGCGCGACGGCGCCGGGCACGCGCGCGGCGACAATGCGCGCGGCTTCGCCCTCCGCGAGCGCACGCCCGAGATCGGGGCGGCGCAGGTACGCCTGCTTATCAGGTGCCGCGGAGCGCACGAACAGAAAACCCAGCGCGCGCAGCTGCTCGCGAAACGCGTCGCTCCACGCGCTCTGCACGGCGTCGCGGGCGCGCGCGTGGTCGGCGCGAAAATCGAGCGCGCTCGCGGTGCGCGGGCGGGGGCCGGCGCGGCCTACATCGAGGCGCGCGGGCGTCGTGCGCAGCAGGCGCGCGAACTCGTCGCTGCTGTCGCTCACGGCGTCACGCGAGCAGCGCGCGGGGATCGCCCGCGCGCGCAGTGAGGCGGCCATCGCGCATCAGGCCGCGCGCCTCGAGCCAGCGCTCGAACTCGGGCGCGGGCCGGAGGCCGAGCAGGTCGCGCAGCGCCGCGACATCGTGATAACTCGTGCTCTGGTAGTGCAGCATGCAGTCGTCGCCGAGCGGCACGCCCATGAAGTAGTTGCAGCCAGCAGTGGCGAGCAGCACGGCGGTGTTCTCGAGATCGTTCTGATCCGCCTCGGCGTGATTCGTATAACAAACGTCGGCGCCCATCGGCAGGCCGAGCAGCTTGCCCATGAAGTGGTCTTCGAGCGCGGCGCGCGTGATCTCGCGAGCGTCGTACAAGTACTCGGGGCCGATGAAGCCGACCACGGTGTTGACGAGCAGCGGTGCGTAGCGGCGCGCGACGCCGTAACAACGCGCCTCCAGCGTGAGCTGATCGACGCCCGCGTGCGAGCCGCTCGAGAGCTCCGAGCCCTGCCCCGTCTCGAAGTACCAAACATGTGGCGAGCGCAGCCGGCCGCGCTCGCGCACCAGCGCGCTCGCTTCATCGAGCAGCGCGAGATCGATGCCGAAGGCGCGGTTCGCCTGCTCGGTGCCCGCGACCGACTGAAACACGAGATCGAGCGGCGCGCCGCGCTCGAAGGCGCGCATTTGCGTGGTGACGTGCGCGAGCACGCACGACTGCGTCGGCACGCCGAGCCGCGTCATCTCGCCATCGATCGCGTGCGCGATGCGCTCGACGGTTTCGAGCCGGTCCTCGACCGGGTTCACGCCGATCACCGCGTCGCCCGAGCCGTACGCGAGACCTTCGAGAATCGCCGCGCGAATACCGTCGGCGCCGTCGGCCGGATGATTCGGCTGGATGCGCGATGCGAGCCGGCCTGTTAGGCCGAGCGTGGTGCGCGCAGCGGCCACCACGGGCAAGCGCTTCGCCGCGAGCGCGAGATCGAGATTCGAGCACAGCTTCGCGACCGCGGCGGCGTGCTCGGGCAACAGCGCGCGGCGCAGCGCGGCCACGTCCGCGCCGGGTTCGAGGGCGAGCAACCGCTCGCGCAGCTCGCCGACGCTCGCGCCCGCGATCTCGCGAAACGCCTCCGCATCCTGCTCCGCGAGAAACGCGCGCGTCAGCTCGTCGCGCTCGGGCGTAACAACCGGCTCCTCCACGAAGCGCGCGAGCGGCACCTCCGCGAGCGCGCGCTTCGCCGCCACGCGCTCCTCGGCGCTGGTGGCCGCGAGGCCCGCCAGCTGATCGCCACTCTTCGGCTCGTTCGCCTTCGCGAGCAGCTCGCGCAAATCGCGAAACGAGAAAGCGCCAGCGGCATAGCGAGGCATCGCCCGCATCCTATGCGAGAACGCGCAAGCGGGGACGCTCCTCCTTGTTCGTGACTTGAGGGACACTCCTGCCCGCCTCGCCGAGTTCACTGACGACGCCTTGACGAGCGAGCGGAATGGCCGCGAGTGAGCCCGCGAGGAGTGTCCCTGAAGTCACAAATTCGGAGGAACGTCCCCGTGCCGCTGCTGGCTCACTTTCGCGCGATGGCGCGCAACAACCTGTGGTCGAACGATCGGCTGCTGGGCGCGTGTGCCGAACTCACGAGCGAGGAACTGCACGCGCCGCGCGCGAGCTTCTTCCCGTCGTTGATGCTCACGCTGAATCACATCCTGCGCGTCGATGCGTACTACTTGGGTGAACTCCACGAGACGGGGCGAGGGCTCGCGGCTTGGCAGGCGGCCAGCCAGCGCGAGCACCGGGAACTCGCGCCGCTCGCGGAGGCGCAGCTCGCGTCGGATCGAGCGCTGCTGCGTTTCTGCGATGCGCTGGATGCGGCAGCACTCGCGCGCGAGGTCGGCATGCATCGCGGCGCCGAAGAGGGCGTGTTCGCGGAGGCGCTGCCCGCGGTGCTCGCGCACTTGTTCGTGCACCAGACGCACCACCGCGGGCAGGTGCACGCCATGCTCGCGGGCACGCGTGCGGCGCCGCCGCAGCTCGACGAGTTTTTTCTGCGCTACGACGAAGCGCGACGCCGCTCCGAAGTTGCGCGGCTCGGGATCTGACGCCGCTGCGAAATCGGGAGCAGACGCGATGAGAGTGCTTGCGATCTCGGGCAGCCTGCGCGCGGCGTCCGCGAATACCGCGCTGCTGCAGGCAGCTGCCGCGCTCGCGCCGGCCGGCGTGCGCGTCGAGTTCTACGACGGCATCGGTGCGCTGCCGCATTTCAACCCGGACGCGGATGTCGAGCCTGCGCTGCCCGCGGTCGCGCACTGGCGCGAGGCGCTACGCAGCGCGGACGCCGTGTTGTTATCGAGCCCCGAGTACGTGCACGGCGTGCCGGGTTCGCTGAAGAACGCGCTCGACTGGATCGTGTCGAGCGGCGAGTTCAGCGGGAAGCCGCTGGCGCTGATCAACACCTCGCGCTCGAGCTTCGCCGAGCCGCAACTGCGCGAGATCCTGACGACGATGGAGGCGCGCATCGTGCCGGGGGCGTCGATCACGCTGCAGCTGTGGTCGAATCGTGTGAGCGCGAGCGAGATCGCTGCGAATGCGGGCGCGGCGGAGGCGCTTCGCTGCGCGCTCGCGGCACTCGTGGCGAGCGTGGGCGAAGCCGCGGACGCGGACGCCGGAGGAAACTAGGTGGCCTGCGCGGCGTCCGGAGGCGCGGGTGCTGCGGGCCCGACTGGCGCCGCGGGCGGCGCGTGCTCGCCTGCCAACACGCGCTGCGCATCGGCGATCGCGCGCTCGAGCGTGGTCACCTCGTCCACCTCGCCGCGCCGCAAATCGCGCGCCAGCTTGCCCAGCGCGCGTGACGCGAGATCGAGCTGGCGGCGATTCTCGCCCGCTGCGCGATCACTGAAGTAGTTAAAGCCCGCCGCCGCCTTCTCGAGGTTCAGGGCCGCAGCCGAGCGATGCCCCTTCGCGAACGCGCGCTGCGCCCGGGGCAGGTAAACGTGCGGCTCGGCGATCGGCTCCAGGTTTTGATGCACGTCCTGGTAGTAGACGCGATCGCCGATTTCGAAGAAGCGGAACTCGCGGGCGCCCGCGCCGCTGGCGGCGGCGAGGCCGGCGAGGAAGACGAGCGATGCGACGAGTGTGCGTGTCATGGGGTGCCTCCTTGGGCGCTTGAAGAGTAGAACGCGAACCGCGCGAAACGGTTTCGCAAGGCGGCCGGTCCGCGCACAAACGGTCGAACTCGGACACCCCAGAGAGGCAGCGGGGTCTGACCCCACTGCCTCTCAGCGGACACTTATTGCCAGGTTTCGGCGCGCGCTGCCGGTAAGATGCGCCCTTCTTCGGGGGTTGGCGTGGCGGAACGAGGCGTGGGCGCGAAGGCAAAGCCAATTTCGAAGCAGGCGCCCGCGCGCCGGGCCGCCAAGCGCGCGCGCAGCGAGCGGCTGCGCGGCGCGTATCGGCTGCCGCGCGACGTGCGCCCGGTCGAGGTCGATCTCCACATCGAGGTGGACCCGACGCACAGCGACGCCTTCAGCGGCGACGTGCTGCATCACGTCGAACTCACGCGCAGCAAGCGCACGCTCGAAGTGCACGCAGTCGGGCTGAACGTCACGAAGGCCTACGCCGTGCTCGGCGAGAAGGTCGTGCGCGGGCGCGTGGTGCCGCGGCCCGAGCGCGAGACGATCGAGATCGTGCTCGCCGAGGCGCTGCCCGCGGGCGGCGCGACGCTCGCGCTCGAGTTCCGCGGCAAGCTGCGCACCGATCTGCGCGGCCTTTACAAAGCGCGCTCGGGCGAGCGCAAGTACGCCTTCTCGCAGCTCGAATCGACCGACGCGCGCAGCTTCTTCCCGTGCTTCGACGAGCCGGCGCTGAAGGCGCGCTTCGGCCTCTCGGTGACGACGGCCCACGCCAACACCGTAATCAGTAACAACCCGGTCGCGAAGATCGTGCCGCGCGAGGGCGGCCGCAAGACCGTGGTGTTCGCCCAGACGCCGCCGCTCTCCACCTACTTGCTCGCGCTCGCGGTGGGCGAGCTCGTCGCATCGGACGCGGTGCACGTCGGCGAGACCGAGATCCGCATCTGGCACGCGCCGGGCAAGGAGGCCCTCACGGCGTTCTCACTCGAAGCCGCGCGCGAGACGCTGACGCGGCTCGAGACCTACTTCGATCTGCCCTACCCGTACGAGAAGCTCGATCTCGTCGCAGTGCCCGAGTTCGAGGCTGGCGCGATGGAGAACGCGGGCGCGGTGTTTTTCCGCGAGACGCTGCTGCTCGTCGACCCGGCGCGCACCACGATCCTCGAATCGAAGCGCGTGGCCGAAGTGATCTGCCACGAGCTCGCGCACATGTGGTACGGCGATCTCGTGACGATGGCGTGGTGGGACGATCTCTGGTTGAACGAGGCCTTCGCCACCTGGATGGCTTATCAGGTCGTCGACGCCTGGAAGCCCGAGTGGCGCATGTGGAGCACGTTCCAGCACGACCGCTCCGCCGCGCTCGGCATGGACGCGCTCGCCAGCACGCACCCGATCTACGTCGAGGTGCGCAGCCCCGCCGAAGCGACCGAGAACTTCGACCTGATCACCTACGAGAAGGGCGCCTCGGTCGTGCGCATGCTCGAGCGCTACCTCGGCGCGGAGGTCTTTCGGGCGGGCGTGCGCAAGTACATCCGCGAGCACCAGGAGGGCAACACGGTCGCGGCCGACCTGTGGAACGCGCTCTCGGATGCGTCGGGGCAAGACGTCGAGCCCGTCGTGCGCGCCTGGATCGAGCAGGCGGGTTTCCCGCTATTGCGGCTCGAGCGCGTCGACCGCGCGGGCCGCTGCTGCGTGCGTTATCGCCAAGAACGCTTCCGCCCGAATGCGGAGAAACCCTCCCGCGATGCGACGCGGCGCTGGCCGATTCCGTGGGTCGGGCGCGTGGGCACCGCGGTAGGCTCGCGCACCGTGCGGCAGTTATTGGCGCGCGGGCGCGGCGAGTTCGAGCTCGAAGGCGAAGCGCCGCGCTTCGCC
>JANNRF010000131.1:0-27737 GCA_031401135.1 Deltaproteobacteria bacterium
CCGCCGATGAACGGTGGATCTACTGGATAGCGGGCGGTGCGATATTTCTCGCGGTGCTCGTATTCGCAGTCGGCTCCTCGCCACTGAGTCGGCCTTGGGTTTTCGTTTGGGCGGCGGGAACAATTCCGCTCGCGATCGGGGCGCTCGGTTGGTGGCGCATCCGCCGTCGGAGTCGCGCGTTCGCTTTCCCGCCGGGCACATACGCATTTGCCACGGAGCTGTTTCAAGCCCTCGATGGCCGGTGCCGCATCTTTAGCATGGATGCATTGCTCAATGTGCATCCGGTAACGACGCCAGGATCCAACGGGGCATCCGCTGCCGCGGTCCGCGCCTTGCTCGAAAAGCGCCTGCCCGGCGCGCTCTGAAACAGGGAGTTTCCCGACGATGGCCGCCAAGAAGAAATCTGCCCCGAAGAAAGTCGCCCCGAAGAAAGCCGCGGCCCCCGTTGTCGCCATGCGCGGGCCGAAGATCGGCGCCAAGGCGCCCGACTTCAACATGCCGACCGCCGGCGGCGGCTCGGTGCAGCTTTCCAAGCTCAAGGGCAAGAACGTGATCGTCTATTTCTATCCCAAGGACGACACGCCGGGCTGCACCAAGGAAGCCTGCGGCTTCCGCGACGCGTGGAAGGATTTGCAGAAGCTCGGCGCGATCGTGCTCGGCGTTTCGCCCGACGGCGGGGTCTCGCACCAGCGCTTCGCGACGAAGTATCAGCTGCCGTTCCCGCTGCTCTCGGACCCGCTGAAGGCGGTCATGGAGAAGTACGGCGCCTGGGGCGAGAAGCTGATGTACGGCAAGAAGGTGATCGGCGTGATTCGCTCCACGGTGTGGATCGGACGCGACGGCGTGGTGCGGAAGCACTGGAAGCGCGTCGCCAAGGCCGAGGATCATCCCGAGGAAGTGCTCGCGGCGCTGCGGGCCGCGTGACGCGCGCCGCACTCGCAGCGGCGTTCTGCCTAACACTCGCGCTGGCCGTGCAGCTTCGCGCCGAAGGCGGCGCGCCAGCAGCCGGGAGGATTCTGCTCTCGTTGGAAGAAGGCGTACGCATGCGCCTCGTCAACATCGAGAGCGGCAAGAGCGTCGCCGTGCGCGGCGCGGGCCTCGCACTTCGCGAGCTAGCCCCTGGGACTTGGCGCGTGCGCCGGCTCGATCTGGATTCGCTGCGCGAGCGCATGAAGGAACTGCCTGCAGATCGCTTCGTGTTCCGCGTCGCGCCCGGTGCGATCACATACATCGGCGCTTGGAGCGTCCCCAGCGCGACGCTCGGCGGCAGCGGCGCCGCGGCGCGCGGCCGGCCGCCTGCGTTCTCTCACAGCGAGTCCAGCGCTGCCTGCGTGTGCACGCCGAGCACCCTCGCAGAGGCGCGCGAGCGTTGGCCCGCCGAGCTACTCGCTGCGGACTTGCTCCTCGCGTGCGCTGGCCGTCAGGCCCCCGAGAGTTCGGAATCGGCGCCGTTGTTCGAAGCGGACTGCGCCTTCGCGCCCTAACAGACGCGCGGCCGGTCGCGTTACGAACTGAGAGTCAGTGCGTGGCCTTCGCGCCGATCAACGCGCTCACAGCTTCGCCGATGCCGTCGACGCTCAGGTGGAACATCGGGAACACGCGCTCGACCAGCCGTACCGTCTGGTAGCGGTTCCAGTCTTCGGGCGGCTCGGGGTTCAGCCACACCACGCGCTCGAAGTGGTCCTTGATGCGGTGCAGCCAGTCGAGCCCGCGCGTCGCGGTGCCGCGGCGCGGGTCGATGTTGCCGTTGGCCTCGAGCAGCTCGGCGGGATGCATCGCGGCATCGCCGACGATCAGCACCTTCCAGCGCGAATCGAGCCGCCGTAGTAGATCGCCCGTGGGAATCGATTCGCGCCGCAACAAGCGCGCGTTCCGCCCGACTTCTTCGTAGATGCAGTTGTGGAAGTAATAAGCCTCGAAGGCGCGCAGGCCGCGCTCCTGGTGCAGGGCGGTCAGCAGCTTGCTCACGGGATCGATGTACGGGTCCATCGTGCCGCCGACGTCCATCAGCAGCAGCAGCCGCAGATCGTTGCGGCGCTCGGCGCGGAACACGAACTCGATCTCGCCCGCGTTCTTGCACGTCTCGTCGATCGTCTCGTCGATGTCGAGCTCGTTCTGCGGGCCGGTGCGCGTCAGCTGGCGCAGGCGCCGCAGCGCGACGCGCGTCTGCCTCACGTCGAGCGTGCCGTCCGTGCGGTAATCCTCGAAGCGGCGCTCCTCGGCGACCTTCATCGCCGAGCGATTCTTCGCCGGCCCTCCGACGCGAATGCCCGTCGGGTGCTCGCCACCGTGGCCGTACGGAGATCTGCCGCCGGTGCCGATCCAGCGCCCGCCGCCGTCGTGGCGCTCGGTCTGCTCGGCGAGCGTCTCCATGAACTTCCGCATCAGCTCGTCGCTCGACAGCTTCTCGAGCAGCGCTCGCTCGTCGTCCGTCAGCTGCCGGAAGTTCTTCGGGTCCTTCAGCCACTCGAGCAGCTCGTCCTCGATGTCGAGCGAGCCCTCGATGCCCTCGAAGACTTTCAGGAAGGCGCGGTCGAAGGCGTCGAAGTACGTCTCGCTCTTGATCAGCACGCAGCGCGAGAGGTGGTAGAACCGCTGCAAGCTCGAGCCGTGCAGCCCCTTGCCGAGCGCGTCGAGCAGTAACAACCACTCTTGCGTGCCCACAGGTACGCCCTCGTCGCGCAGCTCGTAGAAGAAGTCACTGAACACGGGGTTGCTCGTTCGGGGCCGAGTGCGGCGAGCCGGGAGAGCTCGCGGCAGAGGCCACGGTCGGCACGGGCGCGAAGCAGAGCGGATGCAGCGGGCGGCGCTGCGCGCCGCCGCTGATCCGCTTCACTCGGCGCGAGCGCTCGGGGCCCGTTCGCTTAGCGCGCGCGCGAACGAGCGCACGCCAGTAGCGCAAGCTGCTTAGGCGCTCAGCGGCGGGCGCCGCTGCCCGCCCGCTGCAGCGCCTGTGCTCGGTGCTCGCGGAGTCGTGACTTAGCGATGCCCGCATCCTGCTCGACACTCTCAGTTGTTGTATTTCGGCCCGAGATCCTTCCACTCCGTGGGATATCTCCCGCCGCGGTCGTGGTACTTGTCGAGCGCCTCGGTGTCCTTCTCGTTCTTCAGCAGCGCGCCGAGGAACGGGATGTCAGCTCGATGTCGTCCGCCGTCATGCCGGAGCGCTGCAGCACCGCGATCCAATCGATCAGTTCGCTGGTCGACGGTTTCTTGCGCAGCTCGCCCTGCTCGCGCAGCCAGTAGAACTTCACCAGCACCTGATCGAGCAGCTGCGTCTTCAGGTGGGGATGATGCACGTCGACGATCTGCTTCATCAGCGCGCGGTCGGGAAACTCGATGAAGTGGAACACGCAGCGGCGCAGGAACGCGTCGGGGAGTTCCTTCTCGTTGTTCGAGGTGATGATCACCACGGGCCGCTGCTTCGCGACCACCTCGTCGCTCGTCTCGGAGACCGTGAAACGCATCTCGTCGAGCTCGCGCAGCAGGTCATTAGGGAACTCGATGTCGGCTTTGTCGACCTCGTCGATCAGCAGCACCTTGCGCTCTTCGCTCTGGAACGCGCGCCCCATCGGGCCCATGCGGATGTAGGCGCGGATATTCGAGACGTCGCCCTCGCCGAAGCGAGCGTCGTTGAGGCGCTGCACGGTGTCGTAGACGTAGAGCCCCTCCTGCGCCTTCGTGGTCGACTTGATGTGCCAGCGCTCGATCGCGAGGCCGAGGCCTTCGGCGACGTGCTGCGCGAGCAGCGTCTTGCCGGTGCCCGGCTCGCCTTTGATGAGCAGCGGGCGCTCGAGCGCGATCGCGCAGTTCACCGCATCCACGAGCGCGGACGACGCGATGTACCCCTTTGTGCCTGAGAACTGAAAGAACGCGTCAGACTTCGGGGCTTTTTTGTTCATGGGCGCGCAGTCTTGCGGGTTTTTTTCGCGTTCGCCCGCCGCTGGGGTGCGCGGACAGCGCCCCAAAGTCCGACCTTCCTTGTTTTACTCCGCTCGGCTCCGAAGACTCCGCCTCGCTGCGCGCTTCGCTTGCGGCCTCGCGCGACCGGCTTGGGAGTCACCGCGACAACGGAGATCGTCCGACATTTTCTTGGAGCGTTGGGAAGTTAGGAAGATCTTGGCCAGAGCGGCTTTTCGAGCTCGAACCCGATCCCCGTGCCCCAAGAATTCCGGTGCATGACTTTGTGGACGGGCACGCGCGGGGCGACGCCCCACTTGCCGGTCGGGTAGCCGAACGTCACGCAGCCGTGGAAGTTCCAGCCCGCGTCCTTGGGTACGCCGAGGATCTCGTTCACTTCTGCGAGCCGGAACGCGAACACGCTGGTGAGCGCGGAGCCGACGCCTTCGGCGCGCGCGGCGAGTTGCGCGCTCCACACCGCGGGGAAGATCGAGCTGCCGGTCGGGTCGCCCTGCCCGTACGCGAACAGCAGCAGCGGGTAGACCTCGAAGTTGTCGGCCAGCCACATCGCGGAGGCCTGCATGCGGCGGAAGCCTGCGGTACCCGGCGCGTCGGGGTTCTTCTCAGCCTGATCGACGCGGTCTTTGTAAACGCCGGTCCAAAGCCGCGAGAGGCAATCGCGGTAGATGGGGCCGAGCTGCCCGCGAATCGCTTTGTCATCGACCCACAGGAAGCGCCAGCCCTGCGCGTTGCCGCCGCTCGGCGCGCGAATCGCAGCGTCCATGATGCGCTGCTGCGCGTCCAGCGGAATCGCGTCCGGCTTTACGCGCCGCATCGCGCGTGTGGTGTAAAGCGCTTCGTACACATCCATCGCTCTCTCCTTCTCGAGAAGCGCACAAGGTTGCTCAGGCATGAGCGCCCGCGCACCCCTCGCCTCGCAATGCGCGCGCGTGCGAGACTCGGCGCATGCCCGATCTCGCTGAGCGACTCGCCGCCTACGCCGCGCGCAAGCTGCCCGGCGCCGCGAACGTTCGCGTCAGCGATCTCGACCGGATCCCGGGCGGCGCCTCGCGCGAGACATACCGGCTCGTGCTGCACTACGAGCAAGCCGGCGAGGCGATCGCGCGCCGCCTAATACTTCGCCGCGATCCGCCGGGCAGCTTGATCGACACCGAGCGGAGGCTCGAGTTCGGCGCGTACGCGGCGTTCTTCAACACGCCGGTGCCGGTGCCCGAGGCGATCTGGCTCGAAGAAGATCCCGCGCAGCTCGACTATCCGTTCTGCGTGATGCAGGAATTGCCCGGCCTCGAGGCATCCCCGGCGGCGTTGATGGCGCCGCCCTACGCGCAGCACCGCGAAACGCTCGGCGCTCAGAAGTGGCGGATTCTCGGCGAGATCTCGCGTGCCGATCCGAAAGCGCTCGGACTTGTTGGGTTGATGGCGGACGTGGCGCCCGCCGAGTGCGCGCGCCGCGAGCTCAGTTATTGGGAGAGCGTGATCGACGCGGACGAACTCGAGCCACAACCCATCATGCGCGCCGTGATCCGCCGGCTGCGCGCGAACCCACCGCCGCCCGCGCAGAAGATCTCCGTCGTGCACGGCGACTACCGCACGGGAAACTTCCTCGCCGACACGGACGGCAAGATCCACGCGATCCTCGATTGGGAAATGGCGCACCTCGGCGACCCGCTCGAAGACCTCGCTTGGGGCCTCAACCCGGTCTGGATGAACGGCAGCCAGACGCTCGTGGGCGGCCTGCTGCCCAAGCCCGACGCCGTTCGCCTCTGGGAACTGTCGAGCGGACTCGTCGCCCACCCCGCCGCGCTGTACTGGTGGGAACTGTTCTCGTGCGTGAAGGGCCAGGCCATCTGGGTTTCGAGCGCGCAGGAGTATCAGGCCGGTGTGAACCACGACCCGGTGCTGGCGATGGCGAGCTACCTGATGGGCAACTCGCAGGATCGCGCCGCGCTCCAGTTGTTGGGGAGGCTCGCATGAAGCCCGACCCGCAGCGCGTGCTCGAACGAACGGTCCAGAACCTGCTCGTCGATCTGCTGCCGAACGTGTCGCCGCGCTACCGCCAGGCGGGCCTCGCGATCAGCGCCGGCTTGCTGCTGGCGGTGCGCGAAGAGTTCGACCGCGCCGCCGCGCGCCGCGTCGCGGAGAACGCCGCGCTGCGAACGCTGTTCGCGCGCGGCGCGAGCGTTGTTGCGGACGCCGCGCTCGCCGCGCGTCTACGCGACGCCGCCGCCACGCGCGACGAGAGCCTGCTCGTGCCCGCGCTCGACGCGAGCAACCGCAGCCTGCGTGCGCTGCTGATCGAGCTGCACATGCAGATCGAGGCGCTCGCGACGCCCGCCGCGCGCGAACTCGAGGCCGCAATCTGGCGCGAGCTGGTCGCGTCAGCGGAGCGCCGAAGGCTCAGCTCCGGGGCGTTTTGAGCGCGCGGCCTGCGAGTCCCACGGCCAGCGCAGCGCCTAACAGCGCCAGCACGGCGGGCTCCGGCACCGCGAACGTGAGACCGCCATCGACGCCGAAACCCGGCGTCGGCCCGAGCAGCGTCGCCACACCGGTCGTCGGGTCGATTGCGTAGAGCCCTTGGGCCGAGGCCGTTACCGAGCCGAGGCTCAGCAGCGTTCCGTCCGCACGAAAGGCGAGCCCGCTGTAGCCGAGCTGCCGCCCGAGCGTGACGCCGTGCGAACCGATGGCGGTGGCCGCGCCGGTGGCGAGATCGATCGTGAAGAGCTGCGAGAGTCCAGCGGGCGAACTCGAGAAGCCGTTCGCGAAAAGCGTTCCGTCACTGGCGAAGCCGAGTCCGTTCATGCCGAACCCGAATGTGCCCGACGCGCAGCAATTCGGACCCGCCTGCCCGATCAGCGTCGCCGCGCCACTGGTCTTGTCGATCGTAAAGAGCCCGGTGCTCTGAAATCCATTCCGTCCGGTCGCATACATAACGCCCGTCAGAGGATGGATCGCGAGGCCGCCGGCGGAGAGGACGATGGTGGCGGGCAGCTGCCCAATCACCGTGACCGCGCCGGTCGATCGATTGATGTTGAACAGGCTCGTAATACCCGACGACGCGAAGGCAGCGCCCGTGGCGTAGAACGAATCGCTGGCTGCGTCGTAGGCGAGCCCGCCGGAGTTGAGGTCGAGGCCCGGGAAATCGAAGAGCCGCGTCGAAGCGCCGGTGAAGGGATCGAGCGTGTAGAGCCCGCCGCCCCCGGTCGCGTAAAGAATCGGTGCGGCCTCAGCGGAGGCAAAAGCGGACGACACGACAACGGCGGCAACGAGCGCCCGGGCGAGCATGAGCAACTTCACAGCAACTACCTCGCGCGGAGTCGGCGCTACATGCGCCTCTCGAACCCGCGCCTCCCCTAAGTGGGGAACGGCGGCCTAAGGTGGCGAGAATTCTCGCCGCGCTCTCCGATTCAGCGGGCTCGTCGCCGGCGCAATTCTGGCCACGCGCCGCTCGCAGGCTGCCGGTCTTTCGCCTTGCCTCGCGCAGACGTCCCTCATACGATGCGCCCCTCGGACAAGAGGAGGCGCACATGCGCGTGTATGGCACGGTGGTCGAGGAAGAATCGGGAACGCCGGTCGTCGGAGTGCGCGTGCGCGCCTACGACAAGGACCTGATTTTCGACGACAAGCTCGGCGACACGCTCACCAACGCCAAAGGCGAGTTCGACATCTCGTACTCCGAGGTGCACTTCCGGGACCTCAACGAGACTGCGCCAGACGTGTACGTGCGGGTGTATGACGCGGGCGGGAAGAAGATCCTGTACACGACCGAGAAGGCCGTGCGCTGGAGCGCCGCGGTCAGCGAACGCTTCGATATCAAGATTGCGAAGGCGAAGCTCGCGGGATCCTGAGCGAGGAGCACCGCTCCCGCCCTCACACGTCCCAGCTGATCTCACACTCCTCGCCCGTGGCGTGGCCCTGACAAGTCAGGATCCAGCCCTGCGCAACTTCTTCCGGCGTGAAGACGTCGTTGGCGAGCATCTCCACTTTGCCGCGCAGGCACTTCGCGGCGCACGAACCGCAGTAGCCCTCCTCGCACGCGAACGGCGCGCCGAGGCCGGCTTTGCGCGCGGCCGCGAGCAGGCTGAGCCCCTTCGCGTACGGCACGCGATGCGCGGTCTTGTCGAGGTGCACGACCACTTCGCTGGGCACGCCGCCCGGGCTCGGCGCCTTCGCGACCGCCGCGGCCGCCGCGCTCGCGCCAGCGGATGAGTTCTCGCCGACGCCCTCGAAGCGCTCGATCCACAGGTGATCGCGCGAGTGGCCCTGCGCCAGCAGCGTCTGCTCGACCAGCTCCATGAACGGCCCAGGGCCACACAAGTAAGTGTCGGCCTGCTCGAAGCCAGCGTGCGCGCGCTCGACCTCCGGGCGGGAGGTGAGCCCCATTTCGTTGTCGAGGTGGTGCACCACTTCGAGCCGTTCCTTGTGCTCGGCTGCGAGCGCGTCGAACTCCGCGCGGAAGATCACGGAGGCCGCGTCGCGGTTCGCGTAGAAGAGGCGCATGCGGCGCTTCGTGGTCACGAGCGCGGCCTTGATCAGCGAGAGAATCGGCGTGACGCCACTGCCGCCCGCGAACAGCAGCAGCGCGCGATCCGGGGTGTCGTGCAGCACGAAACGCCCGGCGGGCTGCATCACTTCCAGCGTGCCGCCGGCTTTCACGGTCGCGTGGAACCAGCCCGAGCCGCGCCCGCCCGGGACGAGCTTCACCGTCACCTTGGGCGCGGCGTCGGTCTCGGGTGCGCTCGAGAGCGAGTAGCAGCGCAGCAGCTCGCCTCCGGCGCCCGGCACCTTGAAGGTGAGGAATTGCCCCGCGCGGTAGCGAAAGCGCTCGCTCAGTTCGGCGGGCACGTCGAGCACGTAGGAGAGCGTGTCGTGGGTCTCGCGAATCAGCTCGCGAACGCGCAGCGGGAAGTAGGCCAACTCGAAACTCCAATGGACGGCTGCGCGAAATAATGCGCCGCCTGTGAATCAGTTCACAGCGTGACCGGGGAACTCCGTGGTGTCATGGCTTCGCCGGGAGGGAAAGCCGCCTCGACAACTCGCGAGAGCCCGCCCAGCGGCCCCTGGAAAGGCGAAACGCGCTTCGAAGAGGGTGCGCATCCCAGACTTCAGGTTTACGAGGCGGTCCCAACCGGCGAACCCTCGAGATGCCCCGCCAGATCCCGGGCGCCGCGTCACGAGCGCGGCGCCCAGCGGATCGGCAGATGCTCGATGCCCGTGATGAAGTTCGAGCGCCGCATCGGCGGCTTCGCGTCACTCGCGAGTTCGACATCGGGCAGGCGCGCGAGCAGCTCCTCGAACATCACGCGCAGTTCGAGGCGCGCGAGCGAGGCGCCGAGGCAGAAGTGCGGGCCGTAACCGCCGAACGCGAGGTGCTCGTTCGGATCGCGCGCGGCGTCGAAGCGATCCGGCTCGTGGAACACGGCCTCGTCGCGGTTCGCCGAGGGGTAGAGCAATAACAGCTTGTCGCCCTTGCGGATCGGCGCGCCATGGAAGCTCACGTCCTCGGTCGCCGTGCGGTTCATGTTCTGGATCGGCGTCACCCAGCGCAGCATCTCCTCGACCGCCGTCGGGATCCGGCTCGGTTCGCGCAGCAGCGCCTGTTTCTGGGCGGGGTTCCGTAACAATTCGTACAGCCCGCCCGTGAGCACGTGACGCGTGGTCTCGTCGCCGCCGATCAGGATCAACAGCGCCTCCTGGCGCAGCGCTTCATCGTCGAGGCGCTCGCCGTCGATCTCGGCGTTGATCAGCGCACCGATCAAGTCGCCCTGCGGCGGGCTCGCGCGGCGCTGCGCGACGATGCCCGCGTGGTACGCAATCCAGGCGCCGCCCGCCTGCATCGCGGCCATGCGCACCGCGGGGCTCGCGTTGACGTTGGTGCCGAGCAGCATGTCGTCGGACCACTTCAAGAGCCGCTCGTGATCGGCTTCGTCCACGCCGAGCATGTCCCCGATCATGATCATCGGCAGATGTCGCGCGACATCGTTCACCCAGTCGCAGGCGCCGCGCGCAGCGACAGCATCGAGCAGCCCTCGGCCCGCGGCGCGCGCTCTCGCTTCCTGCTCCTCGACGCGCCGCGGCGTGAAACCCTTGTTCACGAGCCCGCGGCGGCGCTTATGCAGCGGGTCGTCCATGTTGATCATCGACGGGATCGGCGGCGAATCCGGCCGCGAGCCGCCGCCGCTGCAAAACAACTGCGGCGCCTTCGCCACCTCTTGGATGTGCGCGTGGCGGGCGATTCCCCAGACGCGGTTCTTCTCATCCCAATAAACCGGCGCGCGCTCGCGCAGCCAACGAAATGCAGCATGCGGCTCGCTCGCATAGAAATCGCCGTCGAGCAGATCGATCGGCATCGGCGCGGTCGGTTGGGTCATGCGGGCCACCTTGTCGCGAAAAACGTCCGTCGGCCAAAGGAATCGTGTCCTACGTTGCGCCGCCAATGGAAGCCAAGCTGCTCTTCTGGAGTTGGGCGCTCGCGAATATGGGGCTCGTGCTCATGCAGTGCGCGCGAGGCTGGCGAGCGATCCGCGCGAACCGTGTCGACGACCACCGCCGCGCGATGTCCTGGGCGGGCGTCTGGGTGGTCGCGTTCCTGGTCGGCTATGTCGCGAAGCGGGTGTTACTGGGCGGCGAGGATCTCGCGTTGTGGTCGAGTGCCGCGCGCACGAACTTGTACGTGCACGAGACGTTCGTCGCGGGGATGCTCGTCGCAGGCGGCACGGCCCTCGTGCTCGGCCGCCGTCTCGCGCGCACGCGCCGTGTCACGCGCGCTGCGGCGGATCCGCTTGCGGCGCCCGCGGCGATCTCGCGGCATCGCCTCGCAGGCCGCATCGCGCTGGTGTGCGCCGCGTTCGGCTTCGCCACCGCCTGCGGGATTCTCGGCGGCATGCTCGCCCGGAGCTAGGAGACCGACCCAAGAGTGGGACGGGTCGCCCGGACGCCGCGGCATCCGCCCCCACTGCGTTGCGCTCCTTGCGCCGTAGCAAGAGCTACGGCTCAGTCGCGCGCCTTGTTGGGGCGGCGCCGCGACGCCCGTGCTCAACCGCCCATCTTGGGTCGGTCTCCTAGCGCCTCAGCGCGATCGCAGCTGCAGCGCGTGCGTCGAATGCGTGCACTCGTCGTCGAAGCGCAGAAAGCCTTGCCGCTCCCAGAACGCCGCCGCGCGCTCGGTGTGCAATAACAAGCGATCGAAGTGCGGCTGCGCGTGGGACAGCAGCTGCGCGAACAGCGCGCGCGCGCAGCCGCGCCGGCGCCACTCGGGCAGCACATAGAAGTGGCGCACGCGGCCGATGCGCGGATCGCGCGCGCGCGGGTCGATGTTCAAGCCACCGGCAGCGACCCAGTCGCTCCCGGCTCGGAGGCTCCAGTACGCCTCGCCCGGCCCGCGATCGAATCGATTCGCGCCGCTCCGCCAGTCGATCGCGAGGCGGCGAACGAATGCGTGCGCTTCGGCATCCGCCGCCGCGAGCAGCGGGGCGAGCGCGCCTTCGTCGAGTTGCATGACGCGAACGACGCTCAGCGGGTCCACGCGCTCACGGCACCGGCGAGGCGGGCACGCCAAAGTCTTCTGTGATCGGTACGAAGCGCGGCTGCGCTTCGACGCGCGCGATCCAGCGCTCGACGGCGGGATAGCGCGCGAGTTCGAAGCCGCCCTCGCCTGCGACGTGCGTGTACGCGAACAGCGCGATGTCGGCGATCGTGAAGCGCTCGCCCACGAAGAAGGCGCGCGCGGCGAGCTGCGCGTCCATGATCGCGAGCGCTGCCTCGCCGCCTTGTCGTTTTGCCTCGACCTCCGCGGCGCTCTTCGTCGCGAGCAACTTCGCGAAGTGCCAGAAGCGAAGCGTCGCGACCAGCGGCTCGTGGCTGTACTGCTCGAAGCACATCCACTGCAGGATCTGCGCGCGCTCCCAGGCATCGGCCCCCGCTAACGGCGTGCCCTCGGCGAAGTACGACAAGATCGCGTTCGACTCGAACAGCACGCGCCCGTCTTCGAACTCGACCGCAGGAATGCGGCCGTTGGGGTTCTTGGCGAGGAACTTTGGCGTGCGCGTCTCGCGCCTCAGGATGTCGAGCTCGATGCGCTCGAACGGGATGCCGCGCAGATGCAGTAGCAGCCGCACTTTGTAGGCGTTGCCGGATTCGAGGTAGTCGTAGAGTTTGAGCATGACGAAAGCGATACCTGCGGAGCGCGCGAGCGTCGATGCTCGGCGGATTCCGGCGCTGCCGCCCTTCCCAAGTTCCGCGCGCAACCCCAGAATCCCGCGCGAGTTGAAAGCGAAGTTGTTGGGGCGATCGCGCCCTCGCGAATCCCGCGAAACCCAGGAGATCACTCAATGTTGCGACGTCAGTTCATCGCCGGCCTGCTCGCGCTCAGTGCGCTGCCGGCCTTTGCTCACCCCGGCCCGCACCGGCATCCGCATCGCCGCCGCGTGCGGCGTGTTCGCCGCCGCGTGCGCCGTCGCCGCATCCGGCGGCGCGTGCTGTGGCGAACAGTCGGGCCGCGGCGCCTGCTCGTCGTGCCGCTCGCAGTCGCGGTGGGCTGGGAGTTGCTCGTCGACGACCGCGTCGTGGTGGTGCACGAAGTGCACGTCGATCACGTGGTCGTGACTTACACGGATGGCGCGACAGCCAAGCTCGAAACCGTGCGCGAGGACGACGCGGAGAACGCCAAGGAACTCGAGGGCTCGGAGTACGCGGTGGAAGAGGACGTCGAGGAAGAAGTGACGGACTGAACGGGCGCGGAGCCCGCGGCGTCGGCGCTCGCGATGCACTGCGCGTACTGCGCGAGCGCTAGCGGACCCAGGGCGGCGTACGGCTCGCTCGTGAGCGCGGCGAGCGAGGCGGCGAGCAGGGCCTCCGAATCGAGCGCGAAATCACGCGGCGCGCTGGGCGGCTCGGGCCACCAACGCGCCGCGCTGCAGGGCGGAGGCATTAGGGCTGCGCGCGGGCGCGGAGGCGGCGGCAGCGCGGGCTTCGCGTGCGTGGCGGGCGCTGCTCTGTGAGCGAACGCCGGGGCGATCAGCGTGAACGCCGCGCCGCTCGCGACGACCGCTGCGAGCCCGCACGCGACGGCGAACCACGACGCAGCGTTCGCTCTCATGACTCCGCGCCCTCCGTTTCGAAGCGAATCCTCACGCGCAGGCCCGCACGCGCGACGGCGCGTCCGTCCTCGATGGCGGGCCGGTACCGCCAACGCTGGATCGCTCGCAGTGCGTACGCCTCGAACACACCGCTGGGAGTTGCTTCGATCACGCGCGCGTTCTCGACAGCCCCCGCTTCTGAAACGTCGAACTCGATCAGCACCCAGCCGTCAGGAATCCCGAGCCTGGCCGCTCGGTCTGGCCATTCGGGAGCGGCGCGGGGGTTGCTCCCGAGCTGCGGAGGCGAGTCGACTCCCTGGAGGAACGACCGGTGCGCGGCCGGGACGAATGCAGAAGATGAAAAGGGCAGATCGGGGGCTGCGATGGCAGCGGACGTGAGGCTGGGCCACTCGAGAGGAAGCAGGCGACGATCGTGCCACGGCCAACAACAGCAGATGAGGCCCGAGACGTGAACCGGCCAACTCGCGCGATCGATCCGATCCGGAATCGAGACGGCGGTCGATTCGACAGCGTGGAAGGCGGAGTCCATCTCGCGCGGCGCGATGCTGCTCGCGAGCAGCGCAAACAACGCGAGCGGCACCAGCGCGCCGAACGCCGCAAAGCGCAGCCAACGCATCGCTCACGCCCGCTCGAGTTCGAAGATCAGCCTCACCTGCAGGCCGCGCCGCTCAACCGCGCGCCCGTCCACTACCGCGGGCCGATAGCGCCAGCGCTCGATCGCGCGCAGCGCGTTCTTGTCGAAGATGCCGCGCGGCTTCGCGTCGACGACCGCCGCGTTGGTGACCGTGCCTGCGGGCGAGATGTTGAAGCGCACGAGCACCCAGCCATCGCCGCGGGCATTAGGGGGGTAGTCGGGTAGCACGCGCACGATCGGCGTCGTGTCGGTGTCCATCGCGCGCAGGTTCTGCAGCTCGCGCTGCGGCCGGACCCACGTGAACGGCACCCCCTTGTCATCGCCCGGTGTAGGCGCGAGCAAGGGTCCCTCGCCGCCACCGCCGCCCTTCGGGTTGGGCAACCTGGGAAGCTCCGTCAGCGGCTGCGGCTCCACCTTCGGCGGCCGCGGCGGGATCGGGTCGTCCTTCGGCGGCACGAACTTGAAATCGATCTTGTGCGCAACGAACGTGGGCAGCGCCGTCCCGTCGCGCACCGTCATCAGTTGCAAGGCACTGAACAACAGCGCCGGCATCGCCGCGCCGAACGCGCTGATCATCAGGAACCGAGTCGCTCTCGCACTCATCGTGGTCGTCATCGCACGTCCTCCTCCTGGTTGCGTGCGCCCTAACGACTACACGCGGAGGAGGAGCTGCGTATGAAGCGAAAATGAACGAGGCGCTCTCCGCGGGGAGAGCGCCTCGTTGTTCGTGGCAAGGCGCGCAGCGAGCGCGCCGGTCTCGATTAGCCGGTGATCCGCCCGAACAGTTGTTGGGCCACCTTGCGAATCTGCACCTCGTCCGAGCCTTCGGTGATGCGGTAGCGGCGGTGGTGGCGGTAGATGTGCTCGAACGGCTTGTGCCGCGTGTAGCCGATGCCGCCGTGCGTTTGGATTGCCTGGTCCGCAGCCTTGCAGCAGAACTGGTTCGCGCGGTAGTTCACCATCGCGATCTGCGCCGAGAGCTTCGCGTCGACGCGCGTCGGGTCCTTGCGGCTGTCCATCTCCCAGGCCACGCGCCGAATCGTGTTCCGGATGAACTCCGCGTCCGTGTGCAATTCCGCGAGCGGCCACTGGATTGCCTGGTTCACCGCGAGCGGCTTGCCCCAGGTCTTGCGCTCCTTCGCGTACTTCACCGCTTCGAGAATGCAGTACTGCCCCGCGCCGAGGCTCGAGGCCGCCTGCCGGATGCGGTTCTCGTGCACGAACATCTGCGCCATGTCGAGGCCAGTGCCCTCGCCGCCCAGGATCGCAGCGTTGTCGACGCGCACGTTTGTCAGGGAAACCTCCGCGTGGTCGGTGGGCATGTTGAACGTCCACCACTGGAACTCGACTTTGAAGCCGGGCGACTCCGTCGGCACGATGAAGCAGCTGATGCCGCGCGGCTCGCCGGGCTTGCCGCTCGAGCGCGCGAACACCATGTCGTAGTTGGCGTTGTGCATGCCGCTGTTGAAGCGCTTCGCGCCGTTGAGGATCCACTCGTTGCCGTCGCGCACGGCGGTGGTCTCGAGGTAGAGCGCGTCGCTGCCGTGGTTCGGCTCGGTGAGCCCGAACGCCAGGCGCTTCGTGCCGTCGAGCATGCCGGCGAGGAACTCTTGCTTCTGCTCTTCTGTGCCGCGGTTCCACATCATCAGCACGGTGGGAAAGTTGCCGACGATCGAGGCCTCGTTCTGCAAGTCGTTATGCAGCCCGAGGCCCTTGCTCGCGAGGTGCTCGCGGATGATCGCCATCGCGAGGTTCGAGCCGTCCTTGCCGCCTAATGCCTTGGGCAGCGCGAAGCGCAGGTGGCCGGCCTTGTCGGCGCGGCGGCGCATCTCGCGCAGCACTTGTTCCCACTCCTTGCGCGGCTGGCCGTCGTTCTCCCAGTCCGTGCGCGCGTGTTCGCGGCGGTGGTCGAAGTATTTGATGTTCTCCGCTTCGAGCGGCTTGATCTCGCGCGCAATGAAGTCGTCGAGCACGCCGAGGTAGTCGCTGATCTCTTTGGGGATTTCGAAATCCATGGGGTCTCCGTTTCGTTGAGGGCGGCACTGTAGTCGCGACGCAGCCGGCTCCGCTCCCGTGCGCTTGCGATTTCGCGCGAGCGTGGGCGACCGTGGCGCGTGATGTCGCGCCCAGAAGCCACCACCACGCTCGGCAGTGTTCGCGGCGCGGCACAGAACGGCGTCGACGCGTTCCTCGGCATTCCGTATGCGCCGCCTCCGGTGGGCGCGCTGCGCTTCGAGGCGCCGCAGCCGGCGGAGCCGTGGCGTGGCGTGCGCGATGCGAGCGCGCACGGGCTCGCGCCGGTGCAGCCGCGCGACGGGCTCTCGGTCCAACTCGGCCTGCTCGCCGAGCATCCCCAGAGCGAAGACTGCCTCACGCTGAATCTGTGGCGGCCGAGTGAGCGAGCGAGCGAGCCCCGCGCCGTGATGGTGTGGCTACACGGCGGCGCGTTCACGACAGGCACCGCCGCAGGCCCCGCTTATCAGGGAGACGCGCTCGCCCGGCGCGGCGACGTGATCGTGGTCAGCCTCAACTACCGCGTCGGCGCGTTCGGTTTCCTGCACCTCGGTGCGACGCGCTCGAACCTCGGTCTAATCGACCAGATCGCGGCGCTGCGCTTCGTGCAGCGCGAGATCGCAGCGTTCGGCGGCGACCCAGCGCGCGTCACGCTGTTCGGCGAGAGCGCGGGCGCGGGCAGCATCGTTGCGCTGCTGGCGATGCCCGCCGCGAAGGGATTATTCGCGCGGGCAATTGTGCAGAGCGCGGCGCCGGAAGGACAGCTCAGCGCGAACGAAGGCGCTGCGCGCGCGAAGCTATTAGGCGAGCAGCTGGGCGGCGACGTGAGCGATCTCGCATGGCTGCGCTCGCTGCCCGCGGAGCGCGTCCTCGCGGCGCAAGCGCAGTGCGCGGAACCCGGCCCGCGGCGCATCGGCATGTTCTTCGCGCCCGTTGTGGATGGCGCTGTGCTTCCCGAGTGGCCGATGCGCGCAATCGCCGCCGGCGCCGCGCGCGACGTAGCGCTCGTGATCGGCACGACTGCCGAGGAAATGCGCCTCTTCCAGCTCGTGCCCGGCTTCGGCGCGATGCCGGAAGCCGCGCTCGCGCCCTTCGTCGCGGCGAAGCTCGCGGGCCCGCGCGAGGCGCGCCTCGCCGCGGCGCAGCGCATCGTCTCCGCTTATCAGGGCGCGACGCCACTCGATCGCTTCTTCGCGCTCGAAACCGACGCGAGCTTGTTCGCGCCGAGCGCGCGCCTCGCGGAAGCGCACGCCCAACAACAGCGCGACACCTGGATGTACCGCTTCGCCTGGCGCTCCCCGCACAGCGGCGGCGCGCTCGGCGCCTGCCACGCGCTCGACGTGCCGTTCGCGCTCGGCACCCACGCGAGTACAAAGCAGCTGCGCGCGTTCGCGGGCGAAGGCCCAGCCGCGACGCGCGTCGCCCACGCGACGATGGACGCGTGGGCCGCCTTCGCGCACACGGGCAACCCCGAGCACGCAAGCCTCGGCTGCGCGTGGCCGCGCTATCACGGCGCGCAGCGCGAGACGCTCGAGCTCGGCGACCCGTGCCGCCTGACACTTGCCCCAAACGAAGAGAAGCGCCGGCTGTGGGCCGCAGCGCTGGAGGAATCGCGATGAAACTCGGCGCCTTCCTGATGCCGTCGCATCCACCCGAGCGCGCGATCGGCGCCGCGATCGACTGGGATCTCGCGCAGCTCGAGCAGCTCGATCGCCTCGGCTTCAGCGAAGCCTGGATCGGCGAGCACTTCAGCGCGCCCTGGGAACCCGTGCCTGCGCCGGACTTGTTGATCGCACAGGCGATTCCGCGCACCTCGCAGATCAAGCTCTGCCCCGGCGCGCATCTCCTGCCGTATCACCACCCGATCGAGCTCGCGCATCGCGTCGCGCAGCTCGATCACATGGCGCGCGGGCGATACATGTTAGGGATCGGCATCAGCGGCCTGCCGAGCGATCTCAACCTCTACGGTCTCGATCCCGCGAGCGGCGAGAACCGGCGCATGACGCTCGAATCGCTCGACATCATGCTGCGCCTGTGGCGCGGAGAGTCGTTCGACTTTCGCGGCAAGTACTGGAACGTCGGCAAGCCCGCTTCGAACTTCGACTTCTTGAAGCTCCACCTGCGGCCTTATCAGGATCCGCATCCGCCCATCGGGATCGCCGGCCTCTCTGCCGGCTCCGAGACGCTGAAGATCGCCGGCGAGCGCGGCTTCATGCCGCTCTCGCTCTCGCTGAACGACGACCACACCGCTTCGCACTGGAAGGCGGTCGAGGAAGGCGCGCGCCGCAGCGGGCGCACGCCGCGCCGTAATGACTGGCGCATCGTGCGCGACGTCTACATCGCTCCCACCGACGCCGAGGCGAAGCGCCGCGTGCGCGAGGGCGCGCTCGGCCGCGTCTGGCGCGAGTACCTGCTGCCGTTCTTCACGGGCAGCGGCATGGGCCCGAACCTCGTGCGCCCCGGCGATCCCGAGAGCGCGCTCAGCGTCGACTACCTGATCGAGAACGCCTGGCTCGTCGGCTCGCCCGACACCGTGACGCGCAAGATCGCGCGCCTGCAACAGGCGACCGGCGGCTTCGGAACGCTGCTGATGATGGTCTACGACTTCAGCACCGAGCAGCCGTGGTGGGACGAATCGCTGCGCCTCCTCACGCAAGAGGTGATGCCGAACTTTCGCGAATGAGACCGGGGCAAGAGGGAGTCCGAGATGACGAGCGACGAGCAAGCGATCCGCAATCTTCTGTTCAGCTACGCGGAGCGCATCGACCGCGGCGACATCACAGGCATGGCGCGAATGTTCGAGCACGCCGCTTACCGCGCCGGCGATCAGCCGCCGCTGACGGACTGGCGCGAAGTCGAGCGCCTCAACAAGTCGCTGGTGCTGCTCTACGAAGACGGCACGCCGAAGACCCAACACGTCACAACGAACGTGTGGCTCGAGGTCGAGTCCGGCGGCCTCGCGGCGAGCGCCCGCTCGCGCTTCACCGTGCTGCAAGGCGCGCCCGGCGCAGCGCTGCAAGTGATCGTCGCCGGCCGCTACCACGACCGCTTCGAGAAGCCGGATGGCGCGTGGCGCTTCAGCGCACGCCACATCTTCATGGACCTAATTGGCGATCTCACGCGCCACCTACGCCTCGACAAGCTCGCCGAAGCACAGCGCAAGCCCTAACAAGGGCCAAGCCGCATCGGCCCGCCTCCAACCGCGCGCCCAGCGCGCACGCGGGAGGCGCGCCTCAAAGGCGCGCCGATCCGCGCACTCCCTCGTGAAAGCTGCCGTTCGCGCCGCAACCTCGCTGCGCCCACGAGCAAAAGCAGCCGCGGCGGGGCCGGGGGCGGCGAAGGGCGAATCAAGCGCAGCTCGGCCCCGATCTCCGTGCCCCGCAACACCTCGCTGCAACGCACCCACCGCGAAGCTCGCAACGCCACAAAGAGGGGCCGCCAGCGAGCCATCGCCCGCAGCCGCCCCCGGCCCCGCCGCGGCTGCGGAGCGCGAACGGGCCTCAGGGCCGCAACGGCCCCTTGGAACTCACCACAAATCTCTCCGCCTTCATCTCCTTAACTCCCAACCCGCCCACCACTTGCTGGAACTTCGCCATGTGCGGCGCCTTGAAGTGGACCGCGAGCGCCTCGTCGTTCTCCCACTCTTCGAGAATCCAGAAGCGTCCCGGCTCGCTGAGATCGCGCGCAAACGTGTAGGCGTGGCAGCCAGGCTCTTTGCGCGATTCGACCATCATCGCCTGCGCGGCCGCGACAGCGGCGTCGGTGTTCGCAGGGTCGATCAGAACGGAGGCATGGATCACGATCACGGTTTCTCCTCGGTTGACTCTGAGTCGGCGCATCGTACAACGAAATTCCACCGTGTTTGTGAGCACCTCAGCGCAACTTGCGCGTCGACCGCGGGTTGTTTCCGCTTATCATGCTCGCCGGACGATCCGTCCGAGTGAACCGTCAGTTTTCGGGGTGCCCATGGCGAAGTCGCGCCTCTTGTTGGCCGCATGCCTGCTGCTCGCTCCAGCCGCCGCCTCGGCCGGCGGAGCCTCGGTCCACGAACCCGTCGGGTTCCAGACCTTCGCGAGCCCGCAGGTAAACCCCGTCGCGATCTCGCCGAGCGGCCACGAGGTGTACGTCGCGAACACGTCCAGCAACACCGTCAGCATTCTCACCACCGCGCCGTTCCAGCAGCGGCGCCAGGTCGACGTGGGCATCGAGCCCGTTGCCATCGCGGTGAAGCCCGACGGCAGCGAAGTGTGGGTTTCGAATCACGTCTCGGACTCGATCATCGTGATCGACGTGGTCCCCGGCAGCTCGAGCTACCGCTCGGTCGTCGAGACGATTCAGGTGCTCGACGCTTCGCTCGCGACGCTGTTCGATGAACCCGCGGGCATCGCCTTCGCCAGCAACGCCAAGGCCTACGTCGCGCTCTCCTCGCGCGACGCGATCGCCGTGATCGACACCGCCACTTATCAGGTCACCGGCTTCATCCCCGTGCGCTCGGGCGAACCGCGCGCGATCGCGGTCCGCAACGGCCTGCTCTACGTCGCCGCGTTCGAGAGCGGCAACCGCAGCCAGATCTCCGCCTGCGCGATACCCAACGGCAACGGGCAGATCGGTTCGCTCTGCTCGCTCGGGATCTCGCAGCTTCAGACTTTCGTGACGCAGCCGAACATCCCGCTCGCGACCAAGAACATCGTGCTCGACCCCGACGTTCCGGATCGCGATCTGTTCGTCTACGACACCAGCACGGACTTGGAGGTCGGCGTCGTGTCGGGCCTCGGCACGCTGCTCTACGGCATCGCGGTCGACGCGAACGGGCGCGCCTTCGTGACGCAGACCGACGCGCGCAACGCAGTGAATGGCAACCACCTGGAAGTGCTCGGGACACTCCAGAACCGCATGTTCGACAACGAGCTCGCCGCGGTGACCTGCACGGCGGGCGGCTGTGGCTCGCCCACGGTGGTGAACCTCGAACCCGGCGGCACCACGCAGGCGAACTCGCTCGCGACACCGTACGGCGTCGCGCTCTCGGGCGACGGCTCCGTGCTGCTGATGACCGCCGCCGGCACGAACCGTATCGCGAGCTTCTCCTCGAGCCTCGGCGGCAGCCCGCTCGCGACGCTCGATGTCGGCGCAATCCCGCGCGGAGTGGCGCTGCATTCGCCGAGCGGCGCGACCGGCACGGCCTACGTGCTGAACTCGCTCGACAACACGCTCTCGCAGATCTCACTCGGCAGCGGCGGCGCGCTCGCGCTGATCGCGACCGTCACGGTCGGTCGCGATCCCACGCCGGTCGCGGTGCGGCGCGGCGCAATCGCCTTCAACAACGCCTTCGCCTCGACTTCAGGCAACTTCTCCTGCGGCAGCTGCCACCCCGACGCCAACGTCGACCAGCTGTTATGGCGCATCGGCGGCGAGTGCAGCGCGATCGGCTGCGGGGGCGGCGACGAGCCGCGCATCACGATGCCGGTGCGCGGCCTCAAGAACACCGTCCCGCTGCACTGGGACGGCACGCTCGGCGACCCGTTCGGCGGCGGCAACGGCTCGGTCGGCTTCGCGGGCGCAGGCGGCACGAGCTGCACCCTCGGCGACGCCGACGGCGATCACGATTGCTTCATGGACCTCGTGAACGGCAGCCTCTCCGGCGTGATGTGCGACCAAGCGGGCGCCTGCCCGCCTGGCGGCAACGAACTCAGCGCGCAGGAGAAGGACGACCTCGCGACCTTCCTCGCGTCGGTCGCCTACCCGCCGGCGCGCTCGCGCCGCATCGGCGACAACATTTCGCGGCTGGCGGACGCAGCGCCGGCCACGCAAGGCGGCGTCGCGGTCTCGGCGCGCAAGGGCTTCGCGGATTTCTTCGTGAACCAGGATGGCGGCGGTCAGCCGCGGTCCTGCGCCGACAACGACGGCGGCTGCCACGCGCTTCCGCTCGGGGTGTCCACCAATTCGTCGACGCTGAACGGCTTCGACGCTCCCACCATGCGCGGCCTAACGGATCGCTCGGTGCAGTTCTCGCTCGCGCCCACCAGCGCCGAGGAGATCCTGCTGGGGTTTGCCAGTAACAACGAGCCAGGCTTCAACTGGGATCCGAACATCGGCTTCCGCGAGCAGGCCACCTTCGGCGCCTCGTTCTTCGCCTTCGACGCGGTCTACGGCGTTCGCCCGCCACATATTTTTGAGATGTTCGAGGAGGCCAGCACCGGCACGTCCGGCGCGACGGGCCGGCAGCTGACGCTCAACACCGCGACCGCTTCGCTCCCAGCAACCCTCACCCTAATGAGTGCGCTCGAAGCGGCCGACCTGCGCGGCGCCGTCAACCTGCGCGCGCTCGGCCGCCGGAACAATGCCAGCCTGCTGCTCAGCTTCAACGGCGCTGTCTACGCGAGCGACACCTTCTCGCTGACGCCCGCAGCACTGCGCGCCGAAGCCGCCACCGGCGTCAGCTTCGTGACGTTGACGGCACACTTGCGCGAGCGCTCGGGCACCACGCCGCAGCCGCTACTCGCGACGGTGGGCGCGACGACTACCGCCACAGTAATTGGCGACCCGCCGCTGCCGACCTTCTCGGCGACCGGCAGCCCGCCGGCGTTCAACGTGACAGGCGCGGACATCGCGCTCGGCGCGACGGTGCTGGTGAACGGCGCAGTGTCGTCGGCCACTGTCACTTGCGGCGCCGGCTCGACGGGCGGGTTCTGCAACGCGGGCAACGTGGCGATCGATCTCGTGAACAATCCCGGCTCGGGCCTGCACTTACTGCAGGTGCAGAACCCGTCGGGCTTGTTCTCGAACGACTTGCCGATTTGCGTTGGCACCGCGGCCGGCTGCCGGACTTCGCAGTAACAACAGGCCAGGCTAACTGCGCTTCGGAAGCAGCGGCGTGAGCGCGGCGAGCGCCAGCAGCGCGAGCAGCGGCGCGTCGCCGAAGCGCGCGTAGAGCGAGCGCGCAGCGCCGACGCGCAGCTCCGCATGAATGCTGCCGCGCGCCCCGACCGGGAGCGCTGCGTGCAACACGCCGCGCGCGTCGATCAGCGCGGAGACGCCCGTGTTCGCGGCGCGCACCACCGGCACGCGCAACTCAACGGCGCGGAAGATCGCGTGCGCGAGATGCATCTCGGCGTAGCCCGTGCGCCCGAACCAGGCGTCGTTCGAGAGATTGAAGAGGACGCGCGCGCCGTCCAAGTGGAACTCGCGGACAAGATGCGGGTAGGTGATCTCGAAGCAGATCGGCGCTGCGAATGGAATGCCGAGGCGGCGAAACACTTTGGGCTGCGTGCCCGCGCGATACGGCTCGCGTTCGCCGAGCTTCCCGAATAGGGGCGCGAGTGCCTGGCCCCAACTCGGGTCGTACTCCGCGAACGGCACCAGCCGTTGCTTCTCGTAGCTCTCGATCAAGCCCGCGCGCGGAATCACCAGGAACGCCGAGTTGGTGACGCCCCCGAGCAGCCGCTGCGCGCCCGTAACAATCGGGATCCGGCTCGCCTCCACCTGACGGCGCACGGCGGCGAGCAGGCGCGCGTCATTTTCGAGCACGGCGTCGATCGCGGTCTCGGGCCACACCACAACGTCGAGCGCGCCCGCCTGGGCGAGTAGCTCGCGCGTGAGCACGAGCTGCTCCTCTACGTGCTCGAGCGCAGCGCCTTCGTGCCAGCGCTCGCTCTGCGGGATGGAGGCCTGCACGATGCCGGCGCGCAGCGGCTCTCCCTCTGCGAGCGCCCTGCTGCGGACTGCGCCGTAGCCGAGCGCAAGCGCGAACATCACGGCGGGAGCGACAAGCGGGGCCCACGCGCGCGTCGCCAGCGCGAAGCCGACGCCGCCCGAGAGCGCGAGCGCGAGAAAGCTCACGCCGCTCGCGCCTAACACGTCCGCGCTTTGCAGCAGCGCGGGCGCCGGGGCGAGCGCGTGGCCCGCGAGCAACCAAGGCAGCGCGAGCGGCGCCGCGCGCAGCCACTCCGAGAACGCGTAGAGCGCGGCGAAGGCGAGCGGCGCGAGCGCGGGCTGCGCGCGCGGGCGCAGCCACGCAAACAGCGCCATCGCGCTCGCGGGCACGAGCGCGTAGAGCGCGACGAGCGCACAGGTCGCCGCCCACGCCAGCGCCAGCGGCGTCTCGTACTCGACCGCGAGCGCGTGCACGAGCCAGCGCACGATCGCGATCGCCATCGCGACCGAGTACGCGTAGCTGAGGCCGAAGGCGGCGAGCGGCGATGCCGTCGCGAGCGCGGCCGCTAGCGGGGCGAGCATGACGAGCGCGAGCGGCCAGGCGCCGATGGGCGGAAACGCCAGGGCCGTGAGCGCAGCTGCGAGGCCCGCGAGCAGCAGCGCAGTGCGCGGACGGAGTGCGCGGGCTCCAGCAGCCGAACTCACTAGGCCGCCGGCCAGCCCGCGAGCAGGCCAAGTTCCTTGCAGGCCGGTTGCGCGTGGATCGTCTTGCCGTGCCACTTCGCCGCCGCCGGATTCGTCACCAGCCAAGCGATCACGGCTGCAGGCACCTCGGGCGGCGCGCCGCCGCCGGGCACGGCCTTTAACAACTGCTCGGTGAGCCCCTGCTCGCGCATGCTCTCCGTGAGCACGAGGCCGGGCTCGAGGTTGAAGAAGGAAACCCCCGCGCCGGCGTGTTCCGCGGCGAGCACGCCCGCCATGCGAATCAGCGCGGCCTTCGAGGCGCCGTAGGCGAAGCCCCAGGCGCCGCTGCCGGGCGGCGGGTCGGACATGCCGGCGGCCGAGACCAGGTTCACGATCGCGCCGCTCCTGCGCGCGAGCATCTGCGGCAGCACTTCCTGCACGATCAACAGCTGGTGGGTGACGTTGCCCAGCAGCACGCGGTCGACGTGCGCGAGATCGAGCGTGAGCAGCGCGTCCATCACGCCGGGGCCCTGATAGATCGCGTTGTTCACCAGCACGTCGATGCGGCCGAACGCCGCGAGCGCTGTGCGCGCCGCCGCGCGCGTGCTCTCGCGATCGAGCAGATCCATCGGCACGATGCGGACCTCGGTGCCGCGCTCGCGCACGAGCGCCGCCGTCTCGGCGAGGCTGCCCGGCATCGCGCGATGCAGCGATCGGCTCGCGCTCGGCGAGTACTCGTGCTGCTCGACGCCGCTGACCGAGCGCGCCGAGATCGCGAGATCGAAGCCGTGGGTCGCAAGCGCCAGCGCCGTTGCCTTGCCGATCCCGCGAGAGGCGCCCGTAACAAACGCGACCGGCCGAGGCATCTCCCCTACTCCGCCGCGCCGTGGGCGCGGCCAGCACGCGCCCTGGCGCGTGCTGCCACAAAATCAGGCTCGCGCTTCTCCATGAACGCGCGCACCGCCTCGATGTTCTCAGGCGAACCCGCCTGCGCCTTCATGCCCGCGGTCTCGGCTTCGAGCGCGGCCCGCAGGCCACCCGCGTGCGCGGCCTTCAGCGTGCGCTTCGTCTCGCGCAGCGCCGAGACCGGGAACTGCGCGATCTCACGCGCCTTCGCGAGCGCCACGTCGAGCAAGCCCGCATCCGCGTGCACCGATGTGGCGATGCCGAGCGCGAGCGCGCGTGGCGCGGGAATCCACTCCGCGGTGTAGAGCACCTCCGCCGCGCGGCGCGGGCCAATTAGGGCTTGCAGCAAGTAACTGCTCGCGCCCTCCGGGACGAGGCCGAGGCGGGCGAACGGCAGGCGCAGCCGCGCGCTCTCGCCGAGGTACGTGAAATCGCAGTGGAACAAGAACGTGGCGCCGAAGCCGACGCAGACGCCGCTCGCCGCCGCGATCAGCGGCTTCTCGAACGCGACGAGCGCGTCCATCGTGTTGTCGTACCCGCTCGCGAACGGCCCCGTGCGCGCGCGCGCGCCGCCGCCGAACGAAGCGAGATCGACGCCCGCCGAGAAATCGCCGCCCGCCCCAGTAACAATCACGACCGCAACGTCCTCGTCCGCGCTCGCCGCGCGCAGCGCATCCGCGAAGCCATCCCACTGCGCGTCGTCGAAGGCGTTCTTCTTGTGCGGGCGCTTCAGCGTAATCAGCCGCACTCCGGGGGCGGGCGTTTCGATCGTGGGCGATTCGGCCATCTGGGCTCCATGAAGTCGGGCGTATGTATCAGAGATCGCTCAGATCCTCAGCCACACCGCATGCCCTTGCCGCCCCGCCGCGACGATCAGATCCCGGAGGCGCGCAAGTGCGCGCTGGTATTCGCGGTTGTCGATGCGCACGCGGAACTCGGCTGCGGCGTTGCGCGCAATCACGAACTCCCAGGTCGCGCCATAAGTCTTGCGGTCAGCCTCGGTGAGAATGTCCGCGGCCTCGTCGAGCGTGGCCTGGGGAAGCATCACTTCGCGGCCGTCACCGAGCTTGCCCATTTCGAGCGGCAACCGGTTCAGCTCGCCCAGCACGCCGTGGCCTTCGAGCGCGTGGAGCGTGTTCGCGGAGATCCGCACGCGCTCATCGGTCAGCAGTTCGCCCTGCTCGCTCATCCACACGCGCCCGCCCGCACCGCTGCGAAACGGCGGCGGCGGCGCGTCGAAGTGCTCAGGTTCCAGGTAGATCAGTCGCACGGCGGCGCACATTACTAGCCCTGCCGAATCGCTTCGATAGGATGGGCAGCTTCCGAGCCCCCGCCAAGGAACGCGCCATGCCGATTTCTTTGAAAGGCCGAAGCCTCCTCACCTTGCGCGATTTCAGCGCGGACGAGATCGCGCTGATGGTCGACACCGCGGCCGACCTGAAAGCCGCGCGCCGCGCCGGACTCTTCCCGCGCCGGCTCGCCCACAAGAACATTGCGCTGATCTTCCTGAAGCCATCCGCGCGCACGCGCGCGTCGTTCGCGATCGCGGCGGCGGACGAAGGAGCGAACCTCGAAGTTCTCCCGCCGGCAGACATTCGCTTTGGCGAGAAAGAATCGGTGAAGGACATCGCGCGCGTGCTCGGGCGCTTGTTCGACGGGATCGTGTTCCGCGGCTTCCAGCACGCGCTCGTGCGCGAACTCGCGCAGCACTCCGGCATCCCGGTCTGGAACGCGCTCTGCGACACCTACCACCCGACCCAGGTGCTGGCAGATCTGCTCACGCTGCGCGAGAACGTCGGCCACATCCGCGGCACGAAGCTTTGTTACGTGGGCGACGGCCGTAACAACGTGGTGACCTCGCTGATGGTCGGCGCCGCGAAGATGGGCGTCGATCTGCGCGTGCTCGCGCCGCGTGCACTGCACCCGAGCCCGCAGCTCGTGAAGGAGCTTTTTGCGCAGGCCTCGGTCGGCGCAGAGATCACCATCACCGAGGACGCGCACGAAGCGCTCGCGGACTGCGACGCCGTCTACAACGACGTGTGGGTCTCGATGGGCGAAGAGCACCTGGTGGCGGAGCGCATCGCGCTGCTGCGCGATTACAAAGTCACGCGCAAGCTGATGAACCTGACCGGCCGGGCGGACACGATCTACCTGCACTGCCTGCCCGCGCTGCACGACGACTCGACCGAGTTCGCACGCGCGCATCCGGAGTTGTGCGAGGTGGACGACGAGGTGTTCGAGCACCCGCGCAGCCGCGTCTTCGACCAGGCCGAGAACCGCATGCACACGGCCAAGGCCGTAATGGTGCTGACGCTATGAAGATCCTGAAGCGGATCGCGCTCGTGCTCGTGGCGATAGTTGTTGGGCTCGCAGGGCTTTACATCGCGATGGCCGAGCGCGTCGAAGTGGTGGTGCTCCACTCGCACGGCGCGGACGGCGACCACGCGACGCGGCTTTGGGTGGTGGACGACGCAGGCGCCGCCTGGCTACGCACCGGCGCCACCAACGCGACGTGGTTGCCGCGCATTCGCGCCAACTCGGCAATCGAGCTCGAGCGCGGCGGCGCGCTGCACGAGCACAACGCGGTCGTGATCTTCGAGCCGGCCACTGTGGCGCGCGTCAACCAACTCATGCTCGACAGGTACGGCTGGTCCGAGGAGTTGTTGCGGTCGATGGGCAGCGAGCCGGGCGCACAAGTCGCGATTCGGCTCGATCCGCGCTGAGCGAGCGACACTTCGCCGCCCGGAACTCCCGCGCGCCTTCAGGCGGGGTCAGCAATCGCGCGTGCGCATTCGGCGATTAGGCCGGGACCGCGGTAGATCATCCCCGAGTAG
>JANNRF010000132.1:0-12444 GCA_031401135.1 Deltaproteobacteria bacterium
CTGCGCCTCGATCTCTTCCTCGATCTCGCGCAGGCGGTCCTTCCCGAAGAACAGCTCGCCGCCGACGAAGAAGCTCGGCGAGCCGAACACGCCGCGCGCCACCGCGCGCTCGGTGTTCGCGAGCAGCTCCTGCTTCACGCCGGGATCCGCAGCGAGTTCGAGCAGCGCGTCCGCAGGCAGGCCGGATTCGAGGAGCGCGGCGCGAGCGACCGCCGGGTCGTCCAGCTTTTTGGGATCCGCCCACATGTGCCGGTAGACCTCGTCCACGTAGCGCGCGAAGCAGCCGAGACGCTGCGCCGCGACGGCGCCGCGCATGATCAGGAGCGTGTTCACGGGGAAGAAGGGATTCATCGCGAAGCGCGTGATGCCGTGCTTCGCGAGGAAGCGCCGCGTCTCGAGCGCCGCGTACTCGGGCTTGTTCTTGATGCCGCGCAGCGAAACCGCGGGCGAGACATTGCCGGTGGCCTTGAACACGCCTCCCAACAACACGGGGACGTACGCGAACCGCGCGCTCGTGCGCTGCTCGATTGCGGGGATCACGAGATGCGCGAGAAACGCGTTCGGCGATCCGAAGTCGAAGTGGAATGCGACGCTCACGTCCATGACTTCACCGCGCGCTCATGCCGGGCCGATCGGATCGAGAACCACTACCGGGATTTGTCGCGCACCCGCTTGCTTCTGGTAGTCCTCGTACGGCGGATACATCGCCGCCATCTTCTTCCAGCCGCGCGTTCGCTCGTCGCCGCTCGCCGTCCGTGCGCGGGCGCGCATGCGCTTCGAGCCGACCCAGATCTCGCACTCCGGATTTCCCTTCAAGTTCACGTACCAGGCAGGATGCGTCGGCGCGCCCCCCTTCGAGCCGATGACCACGTACTTCCCATCCAGTTCTTGGTAGAGGAGCGGCAGCGGCCGGAGCTTTCCGCTCTTCGCTCCCCGCGCGATGAGGAGCAGCGTCGGCAACGGGCCGGGGCCGCCGCCTATCGTCGAATCCCACAATCGAGCGCGCTCAGGATCGGCGAGGTACAGCTCCACATGGTCCCTGATCCACTTGGGCATTCCCGCCGAGGGCATCTCGAACTCTTGCTTCTCACTCATGCTTGACTCCTTTCGTAGTTTCCGCCCGCGGTGCGCGGGGGCTCAGGCGCCTCGCGCTTCGAGCTTCTCGAGATAGGGACCGAGGTCCGGTGCGAACGCCGCGTGCGCGCATAAGAACTCGAAGTGCGCGAACGCGCGCGGGTAGGAGTCGCGCAGCGCATCGCTCCAAAGCGGTGGCAGCGCCGCGGCAGCGAGCGCGCGACGGGAGGCGCGCTCGGCGGAGAACAGCGCGAGCTCGGTCGCGAACACGATGTCGGCGAGAGTCAGCCCGTCGCCGACGAGAAACGCGCGCGCCGGCGCGAGCGCTTGCTCGATACCGGCGAGATACGCGTCGCGGGCCGCACGGGCGCGATCGTGCGTAGGTGGCTTCACGCCGCCCGAGGCGAGCTTCAGGAGGTAGACCTGCACGTCGCGCGCGAACACCAGGCTCGCGTCGAGGAATGCGTCGATGCGCGACGCGCTGTAGGGATCGTCTCCGTAGAGGCGAGTGCGCTCGGGTGCGAGCCGCACGACCGCGCGCGCGATCGCGTTCGATTCGAACACGCCGATCTTCCCGTCCGGGCTGAACGCCGCCGGCACCGTGCCGAACGGATGCGCGGCGAGGAACGCCTCTGTCTTGTGCAGCGTGCCCGAGAAGCCAGTGCGCGCCTCGCGAGCGATCTCGCCGCCGTCGCTCTCGCCGAGCGGGCGCGCGTCGAAATCCCAGAGCCAGCGCGCGAGTTCGCGCGGCGGCGCGCCGCGTACCTCAATAACAACCCCGCACAGCCGCGCGGCGATGGTCGCCTTCGCGAGCCGCGGATTCGGCAGATAGGAGAAGATGCGGAGCGCCGGCGCGCGTTCGGACTCGCCGATCGCTACCTCGGGCGGGTTCACAGCGCCTCCACGCGCGCCGGCGTGTGCTTGTGCCACGGCGTGCCCGCGAGCCAATCGCGGTCTTCGCTTCGCGTCAGCTCGTTCGGCGAGACGCCCGTGGCGATGCGCTCGCCGCTCGCATCCGGAAAATCGAGGCCAAGCCCGGTCGGCAGCGAGATGTGCCCGGGCTGCATGCGGTCGTGAATCTCGACCGAGACCTCCGCACTGCCCCGCAGCGTCGAGAGCCGCACGCGGCCGCCGTCCGCAACACCTGCGCGCTTCGCGTCGTCGGGATGCATGCGCAACGCGCCGTCGCGATCCTTCTTCCGCCACTCCGGATTGCGGATGATCGTGTTCGCAGTGAACGAGCGGCGTTCGCCGGCGGAGAGAACGAGCGGGAATTCTTTGTTCACCCGCTCTGGTTCGCCGGCGAGGCCGTCGAGCTCGTCGAAGAGCTCGGGGATCGCGAGCTGAATGCGGCGGTTCGGTGTGGTCACTCGGGCGAAGCTCTCCTCCCATTCGTCGACTGAGAATGTGATCGCGCTCTTGCTCGCGAGCATCGCGTCGAAGAGTGCGTCCGCCGCCTCCTGCGGCGAGCCAGTGAAGCCTGCTCGCGCGAGCGACGGCGCGATCCTGGGCGCGGCGAGCTGACAGATCGCCCAGACGCCTGCGCCTTCTGCGAGGCCCTCGGGCAGAAGATCGCCGATCGCGCGATAGACCAGGACCGGCGCGATCGCGGGCGGAAAGGCGCGTGCGCCGAGGAGCTGGAAGAACTTCGTGCGAAAGGCCACGCGGTTCTCGAGCCAGGCTTCGCGCAGCGCCAGCACCACGTTCTTCGGCAGCGCACCGAGCGCCTCGGCGAGCCGCGCGTGCAGCTCCGCCTCGGAGAACAGACCTGGCAGCGGCGGCATCAGCGCCTTGCGCAGATAGAAATAGTTGTTGGGGAACTCGAAGTTGAAGAAGACCGCCTCGGCCTTCTCGAACTGGCTCGCAACCGGCAGCACGTAGTCCGCCAGCCGCGCCGTCTCGGTGAAGGCCACGTCGATCACCACCACAAGCTCGAGCGCGGCGAGCGCCTCGCGCATGCGCGCGCCGTCGGCGATGGAGTGCGCGGGATTGCCGCTCTCGACGAGCATCGCGCGAAAGCGCTTGGGGTGATCGGTGAGGATCTCGTCAGGGACCAAGTTACAGGGTGTGAGCCCGCCGATGATCTTCGCGCCGGTCACGGGCGTCGTGCCGTGCTCTTCGCCGTTGAAGGCCTGCGGGACGAGCGTGCTCGGTCGATACTCCGCGCCCTTCTTGCCGAAGTTCCCGGTGAGCAGAACGAGCAGCTTGTGCAGGTACGAGACCAGCGTGGAGTGCAGGTTCATCTGCACTCCGAGGTCCTCGAAGGTGGCCAAGCTCTCGGCCGCCGCGATTCGCCGCGCCGCGCTTCGTACCTGCGCCTCGGACACGCCGCTCTTCGCCGCGTGGACCGCCACATCGAGCGCCGTGAAGTGCGGCAGCACCTGCTCGAGGCCGTCGGCGTGCTCCGCCAGCCAGTCGCGCTTTACCAGTCCCTCCTGCACGATCACGCCGATCATCGCCGCGAGCAGGAACGCGTCGCCGCCGGGCTTCACCTGCAGGTGGATGTCGGCGATCTCGGCGGTCTCGCTGCGGCGCGGGTCGATCACGATCAGACACCGCTTCGGATCGTTCGAGATCTCGCGCAGGGTGAGGCGCGCGCGCGGAATGCCGTGCGAGAACCATGGGTTCTTCCCCAGGAACAGCCCCACCTCGCAGTGCTCGAAATTTCCGCGCGAGTAGCCACCGACCATCTTCGTCGCGACCCAAAACTCGCCGGTCTTCTCCTGCGAGAGCGCGCTCGCGCTGTGCACGGACCCGAGCAGGGAGCGCGTCGCCGGCCCGTATATGCCGGGCAGGTGGTTCCCCTGGCCGCCGCCGCCGTAATAAAAGATCGATTCGCCGCCGTGCTCGTCGCGGATCGCCGCGAAGCGCGTCGACACTTCGCGGATCGCGGTCTCCCAGTCGATTTCCTCGAACGTGCCGTCAGCGCGGCGTCGCAGCGGCTTGGTCAGCCGGTGCGGGCCGTTCTGGTAGAAGTCGAGACGTGACGGCTTCTCGCACGCGTAGCCGCGCGACGCCGGATGCGCGTCGTCGCCGCGCACCTTCACGAGCCGGCGCCCGTCGGCGCCGCCGAGCTGAACCTCGATGCCGCAGTTGCACTCGCACAGGATGCAGGCGGTGGACTTCCACTCGGACATCGTGTCTCTCCCACGGTTGGCGCGGGACCGTTGTAGACCAGTTGGTTGCACTATGCAACCGATATTTGTAGAGTCGAGCGACCTATCCGAGAGGACAGCCAATGACCCGCGCGATCGAGTTCCATTTCGACTTCGTCAGCCCCTACTCCTATCTCGCGATCACGCAGCTCCCGGCGCTGGCGCGGCAGCACGGGGCCGAGATCGTCTACAAGCCGTTCCGACTGCTCGAGCTGATGAAGCTCGTGGGCAACCGGCCGACGACGATCGAGTGCAAGAACAAGCAGCGTTACGCGGGCGCCGACCTCGGCCGCTGGGCGGCGAGGTACGGCGTCTCCCTCCGCCGCAACCCACATCAGAGAAAGTTCGACACCGCTCTGCTGTTGCGCGGCGCCCTGGTCGCCGCCGATGACGGCGACGCGGCGGCCTACGTCTCCGAGGTGTTCGGCGCGATGTGGAACGGCGAGCGTGATCTCAGCGAGCGCGCGGAGTTGTTGGGCGTGCTGAAGCAGGCCGGTCTCGCTGGCGAGAAGCTGCTCGAGCGAGCCGCGAGTGACGACGTCGTCGCGCGGCTCGATCGCGAGACGGCCGCAGCGGCGGAGCGCGGCCTGTTCGGGTCGCCGAGCTTCGTGATCGGCGACGAGATCTTCTTCGGCAACGATCGGCTGGAGTTCGTCGCCGCCGCCCTCTCGGCCGCGAAGGCCTGAGGGAGAGCCCCTGTGTCCGAGCGAGTCTGCATCATCACGGGAGTCGGCCCCGGCACAGGCAGCGCGCTCGCGCGCCGCTTCGTCGCCGGTGGTTATCAGGTCGCGATGCTCGCGCGCACCGAGAGCCGCCTGCGAGAGCTCGCGGCAGAGTTACCAGGAGCCAGCGCCTATCCGTGCGACGTCGCGGACGAGGCGCAGATCATCGACACGCTTGCGCGCGTCGCGCGCGAGCTCGGTCCCGCGAGTGTCCTGATCCACAACGCCGTGGGCGGCGCGTTCGGCGACTTCCAGCAGATCGAGCCCGCGGTACTCCAGCGCAACTTCGCGACCAACGTGATGGCGCTACTCCACCTCGCGCGCGGCGTAGCGCCGGCCATGCTCGAGGCGGGCGAGGGGACCATCCTGGTTACGGGAAACACCTCCGCATACCGCGGCAAGGCGAGCTTCGCCGGCTTCGCGCCCACGAAGGCAGCGCAGCGCGTGCTCGCGGAGTCGTTGGCGCGCAGCCTCGGCCCGAAGGGCATCCACGTCGCCTATCTCGCGATCGACGCGGTGATCGATGTGCCCTGGGCGCGTCAGCAGTTCCACGCCAAGCCCGACGACTTCTTCGCCAAGCCGAGCGCGATCGCCGAGGTCGCGTTCGGCCTCGCGCATCAGGACCGCTCGGCCTGGGCATTCGACGTCGTCGTGCGGCCCTTCGGCGAGCCGTGGTAGCCACGGGGGCCGCCGCAGGCGGTCCACCGATGCAACCAGCGATCGCTAGATTTCTCGCCCAATGAGACGGAAGCGCTTCGACGAGTTGAACTGCGGAGTCGCTCAGGCGCTCGAGGTGCTCGGGGATTGGTGGACGTTGCTGATCGTGCGCGACGCCTTCTTCGGAGCCCGGCGCTTTGGCGACTTCGAGAAGAGCCTCGGCATCGCGAAGAACATCTTGTCCGCGCGCCTCGAGCATCTCGTCCAGCACGGCGTCTTCGAGCGCACCGACATCGGCAGCGAGGGTGAACGCTTCGAGTATCGCCTCACGCAGAAGGGCGAGGCGCTGCTGCCCATTCTCACCACCCTGCGCGAGTGGTCCGACGAATGGGTGTTCGGGCGCGGGAACGAGCCAGTGATCGTGCGCGATCGCAATACCGGGCGGCGCATCCCGCGGCTCCGCGTGACAGATGCTGAAGGGCACGCGCTCTCGCGGCGCGATCTCCGCACCGAGCCCGGCCCGGGAGCTTCGCGCGAGACGATCCGCCTGCTGCAAAAGCCGAAGCCCTGAAGTCAAGCGGCTCTTCGCCGCGCGCAGCGAGCCGCAGGCGAGCGAAGTCGACGCGGTAGCCGCGGGCGCGCAGCGCACGCCAAGCGGCGCTTCGCCGCGCGCAGCGAGCCGCAGGCAAGTAAAAGCGGTAGCTGGCGGCAGCTGAGCGCCGCGGCCTAGTAAGCTCCGCCCCTCGTTCAGGGAGGCTTGAATGCTCAAGCACGTCGTTCGCTCGCTCGCCCTCGTTGTCTCACTGCTCGCGCTCGCAGTTCACGCGAAGGAGCCGGCGAAGCGCAGCGGCCTCGACTCCGCGCGCCTTGCGCGCATCGACGCAACCATGCAGGGCTACATCGACGCGAAGCAAATTCCCGGCGCCGTCACGCTGGTTGCGCGGCGTGGCGAGATCGCGCACGTCACCGTGCAGGGCAAGCGCGCCTTCGACGGCGCCGAGCCGATGACGCGCGACACGCTCTTCCGCATCTACTCGATGAGCAAGCCGATCACGAGCGTCGCGACCCTAATGCTCTACGAAGAGGGCAAGCTGCGGCTGACGGATCCCATCTCGAAATGGATCCCCGAGCTCGAGAAGCCGCGCGTGCTGCGCGCCGCGGACGGCCCGCTCGATGCGACCGATCCTGCGCCGGCCGAGATCACCGTGCGCGATCTGCTCACGCACTGCTCGGGGCTCGTTTACAGCTTCACCACCCAGGGCACGCTCGCGAAGGCGTACGCGGAAGCGGGCGTGATGGGCAGCGAGAGCACGCTCACCTCCGCGGAGTGGGCGGCGCGGCTCGGCAAGCTGCCGCTCGCGCACGCGCCCGGCACCAAGTGGAACTATTCGGTCTCGACCGACGTGTTAGGGCTGCTGGTCGAGCGCGTCTCGGGCATGGCGTTCGCGGAGTTCTTGCAGACGCGCATCTTCGCGCCGCTCGGCATGCAGGACACCGCGTTCTACGTGCCGGAGGCGAAGCTCGGGCGCTTCGCGACGAACTACCAGGCGAACGCGCAAGGCGAGCTCGCGGTGTTCGACGCGCCCGCGACTAGCACTTACCGCACGGCGCCAGCGTTCCCGAGCGGCGGCGGCGGGCTCGTCTCGACGGTCGACGACTACGCGCGTTTCGCCCTAATGCTCGCGGGCGGCGGCAAGCTCGGCGACGTGCGGCTGCTCTCGCGCAAGACAGTCGAGCTGATGGCGAGCGATCACCTGACCCCGAGCGAGTTCGACACGTTCGGGCTGCGCGGCTACCGCGCGTTCGGCGGCAACAGCTTCGGCCTCGGCGTGATGGTGCAAACGGAGGGCGCGGGTTATCGCGGGCTCGGCTCGGTCGGGAAGAACGGCTGGGGCGGCGCCGCGGGCACCTGGTACTGGGTCGATCCGAAGGAAGATCTCGTCGCGGTGTTGATGATCCAGCGCATGGCGTTCGGTGGCCCGCCGATTGCGATCAGCCGAGATTTCGAGACGGCCGTTTATCAGGCGATCACGGATTGACGGCGGGAGTGGCGAAAGCGCGCCGTGTTTCGGAGCGCCCGCGCGAGCCTGTGCGCATGCTCGTCGCGGACGCGGCGGGACGCGTCTACGACCACCCGGAGTTATTGCTGGCGGGCGAGCGCGGCGCGGGACCTGAGAAGATCGCGCCCGCGGAGTTGATCGCGCTGCCGCGTGGCAGCGATTTGTTCGCGCTGCCCGGTCGCGCGCCGATCGGGCTCGGCAAGCGGCACGCGCTGATCGTCGTCGACGAGTGGCTCGGCGGCGAAGCGCGCGCCGTAGCCGCGTTCGTCGCGCCCGCGCACACGACTACGCACAACGCGGTGTGGACCACGCGTGCGAGTGCGCCCACGTTGCCGACTTTCGCTTACGCGCCAGTCGGAATCGCCGACGGTCGTTATTGGACGACCGCGTTCCGCTGCGATCCCGACGAGCGCCAGGACCCGTGGCGCTTCTCGCGCAAGCGCGTCGAAGCTGGCGTCGCGCGCAAACGCGCCGAGCTCCCGCGCAATCGCGTCGCGCGCCAGCTCGAGAAGTGCGCGCTCGAATACGGCTGCCGCGCGGCGCAGAACTTCTTCCTCGGGCGCCACGAAGGGCCGCTGCCTTCGAGCAGCGCGTGCAACGCGCAGTGCATCGGCTGCATCTCGCTCCAGCCCGACGGCCAGTTCCGCGCGAGCCACGATCGGCTGGCGCTGCCGCCAACACCCAAAGAGGTCGCGGATGTCGCGCTCTCGCATTTCGCGCGCGTGCCCAATGGCATCGTGAGCTTCGGCCAAGGCTGCGAGGGCGAGCCGTTGTTATTCGGCAAGACGCTCGTGCCCGCCGTCGCGCGCATCCGCGCCGCGCACGCGCGCGGCACCGTGAACCTCAACAGCAACGCGAGCAAGCCCGACGTGGTGCGCGAACTCGTCGCCGCGGGCCTCGACGCGATCCGCGCCAGTATGAACTCGCCGCGCCCCGACGTGTACGCCGCCTACTACCAGCCGCGCGGCTACACGGTGCACGACGTGATCGAGAGCCTCGGCGTCGTGACCGCCGCGGGCGGGCACGCCTCGATCAACCTGCTGTGCTTCCCAGGTGTTACGGACACCGGGCCCGAGCTGGCGGCGCTCAGCGACCTGATCGCAAAGACCGGCCTGCACCTGATCCAGCTGCGCAACCTGAACATCGATCCCGAGCTGTATCGCGCGACTATGCCCAAGGGCGTTGTGCAGCGCGGCCGCGGCATGCGCTGGCTGCGCGACAAGCTCGCGAAGAAGTTCCCGCGCCTCGCGTTTGGCTACTTCAACCCGCGCGTCGGGCCGCGGCCGAAGAGCGCTTCAGCCGCCCCCCTCTAGCGATCAGTCCTCGCCCTCGATCCATGCCACGTCCGCCAGGTCCTTCGGGCGACCCACGGCGCGCTTGTTACGGACAAAGTCGGCGCGCGAAAGCACGGGCACCGCGATACCCGCGACGGTCGACGCCATGCGATTGCGCCACGCTTCCTCGAACTCGACGGCGTCGATCGACGTGAGAAGGTCGATCCGGTTCGGCGCGACGCCGACCTGGAAAATCGTGCCTGGGCGTGCAAGATCCTCGGGCGTTAGGTCTGCGAGGGGCGCCCCGAAGCGGCGCAGAGCGGCGAGTGTGCGCTGCGCATTCGCGGGAGCGGGACGGACCCACAGATCCATGTCGCCCGTCGCTCGCGGGAGCCCGTGCACTGCAAGCGCGTAGGCGCCGACGAGCAGGTACTCAACACCCTCGTCGTTGAACGCGCACAACATGTCTCGGAAGTCGGGGTTCAATCGGTTCTCCGCGAAACGCCCACGCATCGCAAGCGAGCTGCCACATCATCGCGATGCGCTCGTCGGGCGTGAGCTTCCGCACCTCGGCAGGCGGCGGCGCGTCGCCGTGTCGAATCACGCGGGTCGGGATCGGGCGAATCGTCACGCCCGGAACGTACTCAGCGCAGCATCGACTCGCGAGGTCGAAATAACTCGCGCAGCGCCACGCGTTCGCGGTCGCGTCCAGACGCGCGCTGAAGCTCCGCGAGTCGCGCCTCCATGGGCCCGAGCGTCCAACACGAGTCTTCAGTCAGCGCCTCGATCGGCTCGCTCGTCTCGTTGAGAGGGCAGATGTCGCGCAGTTCCGCGCCGCGTTCCTCGTCAAGCCAGCGCAGCGGCAGGCCCTGCGTGCGGCACACGTAGGGGCGATCGGCGTAGACGCGGCAGGCGCCCTCCGCATCGAGGAACGCGCACGCGCCGGTTGGATGCGGAGTGCCGCGCGCGATCAGCTCTTTGTTATTGGCGCGGATGCGCTCGGCCTCGATCGCGAACACCGTGATGCCATCAACGCAGCAGCCGCTGCAGCCGCGCTTGCACTGAAGCCGCGCGGCGTGGTGCACGGCGAGTTCGCGTGCCCGCGCATCCACCTCGGTGTGCAGGCGCAGCAGCGCGGCAATCACGCGGGACGAAGCGTGTTCAGCTCGCGGGCGTTGTCGCGCATGATCAGCTGCTGCGTGGCGGCGTCGAAGTGCGCGACGTCTTTCAGATAGTCGAGCGGCGCCGGCATGCCTTCGATGTGCGGCCAGTCGGAGCCGAAGATCACGCGATTGGCGCCCATCAGGCGCACGACCTCATCGACGTCGTCCTCCCAGAACGGGTTGATCCAGACGTTGCGCCGGAACAGCTCGATCGGGTCTTCCTTGAAATACCCGGGCATGCGCGCCTTGGTCTGCTTCAGCTTGCGGAACATGTCGGGCAGGAACTCGCTGCCGTTCTCGACGGACGCGATGCGCACGCCGGGGAAGCGCTCGAACAGCTTCTCGTAGGCAAGGGTGATTAGGAAGTCGTAGGCCGCCCGCTCGATGTTGAAGGACTTGACCGAGGGCTTCCAGCCGCCGGCGCCGAACTCGGCGCTGAAGCCGTCGCGCGAGTACCCGTTGGTCGTGTAGCCGGAATCGCCGGCGTGGATGACGACCGTAATGCCGGCTTCCTGGGCGCGCGCCCAGAACGGGTCGAAGCGCGGGTCGCTAGCGGTGAACGGGCCTTCGCTCGTCCACACCGCGGACGGGCGCATCACGACGATGCGCGCGCCGCGGCCGATCGCCCACTCGAGTTCGCTGCACGCCCAGGGCAGATCCGCGAGCGAGATGTAGGGCGCTGCGAAGATGCGCTTCTCGTACGCGCAGCCCCAGTCTTCGTCGAGCCAGCGGTTGAAGGCGGTGAACAGCGTCTTCACCGCCGCGATGTCGTGCTTCAGCAGCTCCTCGTAGAGCACGCCGAGCGTGGGGAAGAGCCAGTTCGCTTCGAGGCCCTGCTCGTCGAGCTTCTCGATGCGCGCATCGTGATTCATATAATAAGCGGGCAGCCGCTCGCGCTCGCGCAGCATCTCGATCGGGTTGCGCTGGTTCGGGTTGCCGCGGAAGTACTCGTACATCGCGCCCGGCTTCGCGATCGGATCCCAGGTCGGGTTCTTCACCGCGTGCGCAACCTTTCCGCCAACGACGTGATGCTTGCGGCCCTCGATCTCCGCCCATTGCACGCAGCGCGCCTGCATCTGCTTCGGCACGTGACGCGTGAACGCGTCGAGCGCCTCGTAGTAGTGATTATCCGCGTCAAAAGCGGCGTAGCCGAGCGGGGAGGTGGCCATGGGTGTCTCCGTTTGGTGTCGGTAGCTCGGATCAGTTCGCGTCGCCCGCGGCCTACCAGCCCTCGTCCTCGTCAGGCACGTCGCCGCGCAGTAGTTCGACGTCAGCCTGGTCGCGCAGGCGTTTGCTCTTGCGCCGGGATGGATCCGCCGCGGCGCGCTCTTTCATCGCGATCAGGTCGTCCTCGCGCACGATGCGCACACGGACGCCGCCGGTCTCGAATGTCTCTGCGCGCAGGATCATCTCGTCGAAGGCTGGATCGAACGCCAGCTGCACCGGCTCGCCGCTCGCGTGGCGAAAGTTCACGCTGTGTGGGAACTCGCCGGTCTTCGTGAAGCCAGCGCGTTCGAGGGCGGAGATCGCGCGGTCTCGGCCGGAGCACATATGGACGGCGAAGTTTGCGCCGAGGCTCGCGCAAGGGATGCCCGAGTGAATGTCGACTGCCACCCCGCCTATCAGGGCGCCCGAAATCCCCTCGGTCCCGAGCGCTCGTGCTGCGGCGACGACCGCGTCTGCCGGCTCCGCTTCCGCATCGACGCTCGGCGACCTGAACGCCGCGGCGAGGCGCCGCTCGCGCCTCGTCAACGCCGAAATTTGTTCGAGCCGCGCTGCAGCCGTGTCCATTTGCGCAACCTACCAGACGCGTCGCGCGCGCAGGAGTTCACTCCTCGTCGGTCGCCCGCAGCTTCGCGATCACGCTCAGATCCTCGAGCGTGGTCGTATCGCCCACGGTCTCCTTGCCGGCGGCGATGTCGCGTAACAAGCGGCGCATGATCTTGCCGGAGCGCGTCTTGGGCAGCGCATCCGTGAAGCGGATGTCCTTCGGCTTCGCGAGCGCGCCGATTTGCTTGGCGACCATCTGGCGCACGGATTCCGCGAGCGCGGCGTCGGCCACGACGCCGCCGCGCGGCGTCACGAACGCGGTGATTGAGGTGCCGGTGATCTCATCGGGGCGCCCCACAACCGCTGCCTCTGCAACATCCGGGTGCGCGACGATCGCGCTCTCCACTTCCATGGTGCCGATGCGATGGCCCGACACGTTCATCACGTCGTCGATGCGGCCCATGATCCAGAAGTAGCCGTCCTTGTCGCGGTGTGAGCCGTCGCCAGGGAAGTAGACGTCCTTCCACTTGCTCCAATAAGTCTCGGCGTAGCGCGCGTTGTCGCCCCAG
>JANNRF010000133.1:0-8825 GCA_031401135.1 Deltaproteobacteria bacterium
CAATGCGAGCCGGGTGCGGCGGCGCCATTCGCGAGCGCAGCCAGCGGCGCCTGCGCGGCCGTCGAATCGCGCAACGCCCCGTTCTTGTAGGTGGCGTCGAAGCTGAAGGTCCAGCCCCAGCCGCTGTTATAGACCGCGCCGGCCGAGAACGGCCCGAGCCGCGTGTCGAGCGCGAGGTCGATGCGCTCGTGGAAGTAATTACCGCCGGCTGCGTTCACGAAGCCTCCCGGCACTGGGATGCGCGCCGGCTCCGTGAACTCGACGACGCCGGGCGCGGGTGCGAGTTGGGCGGCAGGCAGGCACGCGAAGGCGATCGCTCCCAGGACCGCCGTGAAGAACAGAAGCTCCATCCACCGCGCGCGCATTGCGCGAGTCGCTCGATCCATCTCTGTGTCTCCGCGGGACCGCGGGGTGAGGCGGAAATTAGGCGCGGGGCTGCGCGCGCCGCAGCGGAGGAAAGCGCCAAAGAGTGAGAAAGTGCGGCAGTCGCTTCGCTGCGTGCGGCGATGGGCGGCGGCCCTTCGCGTTTCTCGTTCGCGACGCCCCGAGCGGCGCCCCGAACGATCTTCGCTCGATTTCGCCTCGCTGCGCGCGGCGAGGCGCCGCTTGCTCAGCTCAGTAGATGCAGCCCCGCGTCCGCCATCAACGTCTCGCCTGTGACGTGGCGCGCGTCGGCGCTGCACAGGAACACGATGCTGCCGGCGATGTCCTCGGCGCTCGAAGCTACGCGCAGCGGTACGCGTGCGGCGACGGCGGCGCGGATTTTCGCGGTGTTGTCCTCGCCGACGCCCTGCACGAACCAGCGCGTGTCGATGAAGCCAGGGCAGACCGCGTTCACGCGAATCTTCGGCGCGAGCGCGCGCGCCAGCGAGTACGTCATCGTGTTCAGCGCGCCCTTGCTTGCGGCATACGCAATCGACGAGCCGGTGCCGTCGACGCCCGCGATCGAGGAAACCATCACCACCGCCGAGGCGCGTCCGCTGGCTTCGGCGCCGCGTTCGAGCAGCCCGCGCGCCGCGCGCACCATCAGGAACGCGCCGACCACGTTGACGGCGTAGATGCGCTGGAAGTCCTCGCCTGTTAGGCCGTCGAGGTTCGCGTGCGCAACGTGCTTGGTGGTGCCCGCGTTGTTCACCAGCATGTCGAGCCGCCCGAAGCGCGCCGCCGCGTCCGCGAGCTTCCTGCAATCCGCGTCGTTCGCGACGTCGCCCTGCACCACGGCCACTTCTGCGCCGGCTTTGCGGCAGCGCTCGGCTGTCAGCTCCGCCTCCGCCGCGCTCTTCGAGTAGTTGATGATCACCGCGGCCGCGCCGCGAGCCGCGAGGCTCTCCGCCACCGCAGCGCCGAGCCCGGTAGCGGAACCCGTAATCAGTGCGACCTGGCCCGCGAACTCCGCGCTCACAGCACAATCTCCGCCATCGTGCGCAGCATGCTCTGATCGCGCGACATGAACAGCAGCGTCGTCACCGGCGTTTCGCGCCAGGCCGCGATGCGGTCCTTGATGCGCGCCACCGGGCCCACCAGAGAGATCTCGTCGGCGAACGCGTCGGGCACCGTGGCGATCGCCTCGCCGCGTTTCCCTTCCATGAACAGGTCCTGAATCTTGTTCGCCTCCTCCTCGAAGCCCATGCGCGACATCAGCTCCTTGTGGAAGTTGCGCTGCTTCGAGCCCATGCCGCCGATGTAGAAGCCGAGCCCGGCCTTCACAGCCATTAGGCCCGCCTTCACGTCATCGGTGATGTTCACGTTCACGCCCGCGCAGATCTCGAAGCCGGGCTTCGCGGCGCGCAGCGAATCCGCGTAGACCTCCTGGCGATACGGCGAGTAGTAGAGCGGCAGCCAGCCGTCGGCGATCTCGGCTGTTAGGGCGACGTTCTTCGGGCCCTCGCTGCCCAGAAAAATCGGCACGTTCGCGCGCAGCGGATGAGTGATCGCGCGCAGCGGCTTGCCCATGCCCCACGCGCCGGGGCCGGTGTACGGCAGCGGATAGTGCGGGCCCGCGTTCGCGACGGGCTTCTCGCGCGCGAGCACTTGCCTAACGATCGAGACGTACTCGCGCGTGCGGGCGAGCGGCTTGTCGAACGGCTGCCCGTACCAGCCCTCGACCACCTGCGGGCCCGAGACGCCGAGCCCGAGCGTCACGCGCCCGCCTGATAAGTGGTCGAGCGTGAGCGTGTGCATCGCGGTCGCCGCGGGCGTGCGCGCGGAGATCTGCACTACCGCGGTGCCGAGCCGGATCTTCGTGGTGTGCGCCGCGATCCAAGTGAGCGGCGTGAAAGCATCCGAGCCCCAGGCCTCGGCGGTGAACACGATGTCGTAGCCGAGGCGTTCGGCTTCCTGCGCAATCTCGAGGAAGCCCGGCGTGGGCTTGTCCTGCCAGTAGCCGAGTTGCAGACCGAGCTTGAGTTGTTTGGTCATGTGCGCGCCTCCGAGGGAGAGAAGAAGGAAGGCGCGAGGGGTAGCACGAGCGGCACGTCGCCCGGCACCATGGCTCGATGCAAACGCCGAGCGACGAACCGAGCGCAGCGCACAACCCGCGCGCCACCGGCTTCTTCTCCTACCTGCGCTCCCCCGTCGTCGACTTCCTCCCTTCCGGCGGCCTGCGCGCTTGGCTGCTCGGGCTGATCGTGCTCGGATGGGCGGTGGAGCAATACGAAGGGCTGAAGACCGGGCCGGTGCTCGTCTACATCTTGCGCGAGTTCGACAAGACGCTCGTCGAGTGGGGCTACGTCGCGGCGGCGGCCGGCCTCGTCTACAGCGGCGGCGCGGCGCTGCTCAGCCGCGCGGCGGACCGCTTCGGGCGCCGGCCGCTGCTGATCTACCCGGTGTTCGGCTACGCGGCGATCTCCTTGTTAGGGGCTTTGGCGCCGAACTTTCTGACGCTCGCGTGCCTCGCGATGGCGGGCTCGTTCATGGTCGCCGGCATGAATCCCGCTGTGCACGCGGCTTCACGCGATCTCACGCCGCAGATGGGCCGCGCGCTGGTCTACTCGTGGGTGTCGCTGGCGTTCACGGTCGGCGCGCTGATGTCGACGACGATCGCGGCCCGCACGCTGCCGATCTGGCCGGGTTGGCGTTCGCAGTACTGGATCGCGGCCAGCCTCGGGCTTGTTACGGCGACGCTGCTCTTTTTCTTCTACCGGGATCTCTCTCCGCGGGTGAGAGGACGCGTGCTCGAGAGCGCGGGTGCTGGCGGCCAGAGCCCCGCACTCGCGGCGGAGGCCGTGGACGCGTACGCGGCGGGGCGCGCCATCTACCGCAGCGGGCGCCTTTGGGTGCTGTCGGGAACGATCGTGTTCTGGTCGCTCACCTACGGGACGGTCTCCGCCTACGTGCCGACGTTTCTTGCGCAACACCATGGGCTCGAACCCGCGCGCGCCGCGGGAGTCACCTCGTGGTTCTGGCTGGTGTTCACGGTCAGCGTGTTCATCTCGGGCTGGCTCTCGGATCGGCTGCAGGTGCGCAAACCGATCGTCGCGTTCGGCGGGCTCACTACCGGCGCCTGCTTCTGGATCGGAGCCTCGCTCCCGGTCGACGCCTCCGAGACGACGCTGACGGCGATCTGGGCGCTCACGGGTTTTTTCGCCGGCTTCATCTACCCCGCTTGGTGCGCGCTCTACTCGGAGACGGCCGAAGCCATCAGCCCGCACGGCGTCGCGCGCGCCTTCGGCATGACCGCGACGCTCGCGCCGATCGCGGGGGTGGTGCTGAACCTCGGCTTGCCGCGCGTCGTCGCGGGCTTCGGCTGGCCGACGTGGATGATGATCGCGGGAAGCTGCTGCCTCGGCGTGATGGCGCTGGTGGGGTTCGGCGCCGGGCCGTGGTGGCCCGCGCGCAGGAGCGCCTGACCGGCGTGCCAATCGCGGCCGCGTTGCACGGGAACCCAGGCGGCAACCGCGCTGTGCTGGCAATCGTTCTCGCGTTCGCCTGCGGCCGCGACGGCGCCTCCAACGCGCAGGCTCCGCCTGCCGCACTGCTGCCGGCGAGCGTCCCGCTCGAGCTCTCCTTGGCGAGTTATTGGGGCTCGCCCGGCGGCTCGGCGCTGCGCAGCGCGGTGTTCGACGCCGCGGGCAATCTCTACATCGCAGGCGGCACCGAGGACCCCGCGGAGTGGCCGCAGACGGCGCCCGCCGCGGGCCCACTCGGCTGGTTCGACGTGATCGTTGCGAAGTTCGATCCGAGCGGGCGCAACCTCTGGTCGGTGGTGATCGGCGGGCCGGGCGAGGACTACGCCTACGTCTCGGCGCTCGACCGCGACGGCAACTTGCTCGTCGGCGGGCGCGGTGGCCCCGAGTTCCCCGTAACAAGCGGCGCCTTCGACACGAGCTTCAACGGCGGCGTGCCGGTGGGCCCGCACGGCGCGACCGACGGCTTCCTGCTCTCGCTCTCGCCGGAGGGCAAGTTGCGCTGGGCGACCTACATCGGGACTTCGAGCGACGACGTCATTCGCGGCATCGAGCTGCTGGCGAGCGGAAGCGTCGCGGTGAGCGGCAGCGCCCACGAAGCGCGCGATCTGCCGACGACTGCGGGCGTGCTGAAGCCGCGCGCTGGCGGCGCGCAGGATGCCTGGGTGGCGCTCGTGTAGCCCGACGGCAGCGGGCTCGAGTTCCTGACGTACTCCGGGCCGAGCGACGACCGCGACCTCGAGCTGAACGAGACGCAGCGCGCGATCGGGCGCGACGCGGCGGGCAACCTTTGGCTGGCGGGCACCACGCAAGGCGCGGATCCCGCGCCCAGCGCGGACGCCTTCCAGCCGAAGCGCGGCGGCGGCGCGAGTGCGTTCGTGGCGAAGCTCTCGCCCGACGGGAAGCGCATGCCGTACTTCTCGTGGCTCGACGGCAGCGGAGACGAGAAAGTCGAGACGGAAGGCGTCTCGGATCCGGCAGGCCGGTTCTACATCGCCGGCGGGACCACCTCCGAGAATCTTCCAGCGACCATTGGCGCGAGTTCGGTGGGTTCCGGTGGCGACGGCTGGGTCGCGCGTATCGAGCCGGACGGGCGGCTCGGTATGGCCGCACGCTTCGGCGGCTCGGGCCCCGAGAACCTTTTCGGCCCAGCGCTCGACGCCGCTAGGAATCTGTTCGCTTCGGCGACCTCGCTGTCCGCGGATGTGCCGGTGACAGCGGGCGCGCCGCAGCCGGCCTCCGGTGGTGACCGCTCAGACGCGCTACCGGTCGGCTTCGACCGCGCCGGCGCGCTCGCGTTCTCCAGCTACTTCGGCGGCAGCGGCGACGACATGGGGCGCTTCGTGGCGTCCGACCCCGCGCGGAACCGCATCGCCCTAATTGGCGAGACCAGCTCCCGCGACCTCACGTTGCAGAGCGCAGCGCAGGCGATGCCGGGCGCGGTTTACTTCGCTGTGTTCGAGTTGAAGCCCGCAGCCGCGGCCGCTCCCGTCACGCCAGCGGCGCGGAACTAGCCGGCCCGCGCTACCTCGGGACCGCCCGCATCGCTCCCAGGGCTCGCGCGAGGTTTGCCCGCGCGAGCGAGTGTTCGGGGTTGCGGGCGAGTGCGGCTTCGAACATCGGTTTGGCCTCGCTCGGCCGCCCGACCTCCAGCAGGAAATGCCCGAACGAGTTGTAGATCGACGCGTCGCGTTGCAGCTGGCTCGGCTCGAGCGCGATCGCGCGCCGATAAGCGGCTTCGGCGCCGGCGATGAGCTGCGCCAACTCGGGGGCTTGCTTCGAGGAGCGCGACAGCTCGGCGGCGCTCATGCTGCGCGCGAGAGCGAGGTTGAACCAGGAGAGAAACGAGTCGCCGTGCTTCGCCACGAACGGCTCGAGTAGTGCGATCGCCTCGGCGTTCTCGCCGGCGCGCCGCAGCGCTCGCGCCTTCTCGAACGTCGCGTAGTCGTCGCCCAGTGACTTCTGCTCGGCTCGGAACTGCTGCGCATAAACCTGTTGCCGGCTCTTGTAGTAGTCCGCCGCCCGCCCTTGGGCGCCTGTGACCGCTTGCTTCGCAGCCGCGGGCAGCCGAACGAGCTTTCGCGCTTCGAACAACTGGATCTCGGTATCCACGCCGCGTCGATTCAAGCGCAGCAGCGCGTGGTAGGAATAAGTTCCGTCTTTCGCGCGAGCGAAGGAGACGTCCTCGACCGTCGCGCTCGCGGCGAGCTTCGCGGCGAGGTCGGCGCGTTCGTTCGGCAGCTTGAGCGTGAGGTACGCAAGCGCGTCCGTGTTGGCGCGGAGCTCCGCAGCCTCTCGCGCCGCCGCGAGCGTCTCGCCGAGCCCGAAGCCGACGAAGTAGAGGTTCTCCGCATCGGCTCCCCGACCGTGAATCCAGCTTGGCGCCACCGGCTCGGCATAGGCCGCCTCGATCCATGAGAACTCGAAGGCGACACGGCCCACCTGCGGAGGCGCCAGCAGCAGCCTCAGATTGCGGATCTGTTCATCCAGTTCGGGGAACATGGTCTCCCGTTCCTCGTAAGGGATCTCGGCGAGCATTTCGAGTAGCCCGTCGATCTGCCGCAACAGGCTCCCGCCGTCTTGCACTTTTCGACGCAGCGAGCGGTGATCTTCCGGTAACGCGTTTCCGTAAACGGTCAGTCCAGCCACGCTCATGCCGAGCAGAGCTGCGAGCACGCGTGATGCCGTTGCCGTCCAACCCTGCAGGGCAGCCGTCGCGACGCCTGCGACCGCGATGGCGATCCCGACTCCGATCGCGAGGGAAGCCTCGTCGCCGAGGTCACTCAACGTGTCCCGGAACGGCTGAACGATCAGCTTGTACCGCGCGATTCGCTGGTCGCCCTCGGCGTTCGCCGCCGTGGCCATCGATACGAGAAGCAGTGCGCTCTGAAGCCAGATTCGTGCGCATCGTTTTCCCATTTTCGCGTGCTCCCGCTTAGGCGTTGGATACTCCACTCGAGAGGTTGAACCCGTCCGCTGTTGCGCGCTGTGAATTAGCTCATAAGCGAGACCACGAAGCTCGCTTGCCGTGTGCGCTACGGTCGCGCGCTGTGCGGATCGCGGTCATTATCCCCGCGCGCGATGAAGCGGCGCGCATCGAAGCCGCGGTCCGAAGCGCCCAAGAAGCCGGAGTGGAAGTGATCGTGGTGGACGGCGGCAGTCGCGACGCGACTGCGCAGCAGGCCCAGCAACTGGGCGCGCGCGTGATCGCGAGCGCGCCCGGGCGTGCGCGGCAACTCGCTGCGGGCGCGCAGGCGGCCCGCGACGCCGAGGCGCTCGTGTTCCTGCACGCAGACACGACGCTGCCTGCGGGCTGGGCGGCGCAGGTCGCGCGGGCGCTGGGCGACCCGCGCGTTGCCGGCGGCGCGTTCGCGTTTCGCTTCGCGGAGCGCGGGGCGCTGCTGCGCCTCGTCGAGTTGGGCGTGCGGCTGCGGCTGGCGCTGGCGCGCCTTCCCTACGGGGACCAGGCCCTGTTCGTGCGCCGCGAGACGCTCCTAAGGATGGGAGGCGTGCCCCAGGCCCCGATCATGGAAGACCTCGATCTCGTCCGCGGCATGCGCGCGCACGGGAAGCTCGCGCTGCTGGCAGCGCCCGTAACAACCTCGGCACGGCGCTACCTCGAGCGCGGCGTGCTGCGCAACCTGTGGCGCAACTGGCTGGCGCTGGCGGCGTGGCAGCTCGGGCTCGATCGCGCGCGCATCGCGGCTTGGTACCGGCAGTGAGCGCGGCCGCACCCGCCGCACCGGAAGCGCGCTCGCGCGAGCAGATCGCCGCCGAGCGCCGCAGCATGTTCCGCCGCCTCGGGCATTACATGCGCCTGAACCGCGGCCTCTACACGCGCGGCATCGCGACCACGCTCGTCTACGCGATCTTGTTCGTCGCGTTCCCGTTCGCGATGGGCAACGCCACCAACGCCGTCGTCGATTACGCGAAGCTCGCGCCGGGTGATGCCGCGGGCCAGGCCGCCGGCGCGCGCAACATCGTCTGGCTGTGCGCGCTGATGGCAGCAATCGCCACGGCGCGCGCGGCGGTCCGCTACTTCTCGCGCGTCGAGCTGTTCAACGCAGCGCGCGTGATCGAGTACCAGATCCGCAACGACATGTTCGCGCACCTGCAGCGCCTGCCGCAGTCGTTCTACCTGCGCTGGCGCACCGGCGACCTAATGAGCCGCTGCGTGAACGACCTAACAGCCGTGCGCCTGATGCTTGGCCCCGGGCTCTTGCAGCTCACGCAGACGCCCGTGCTGATGGGCCTCGCGCTGGCCGCGTTGTTCGTGAACAACCACACGCTCACGCTCTTGATGCTGGTGCCGTACCCGCTCTTCTTCCTGATCGCGCGCAGCTTCGGCAAGCGCATGCACGCGACCAATCTTGCGGTGCAGGAGGGGCTCGCCGATTTGTCGAGCCATCTGCAGGAGACCTTCGCCGGCATCGCAGTTGTCAAAGCCTACGCGATGGAGGAGACGACGCGGCGCCGCTTCGACGCGCTCGCGCAGGGGCTCTACGAACGCAACGTCGATCTGGCGCGGGTGGGCGCGGCGATGCCTGCGGTCACGGGCCTGTTGCCGCTCTCGGGCATGGCCGTGGTGCTCGTCGCCGGTGGCCTGCAAATCAGATCTGGCGAGATGACGCCCGGCGATTTCGTGACGTTCATGATGATGAACTATGAGATCGGTCTGCCGTTGTTCATGCTCGGCTGGATGTTCAACCTCGTGCAGCGCGGCACCGCCTCGATGTCGCGCATCGACGAAGTGCTGACGACGCCGCCCTCGATCGCAGACCGCGCGGGCAGCGCGCCCATGGGCACGCTGCGCGGCGAGATCGAGCTGCGCGGGCTCACCTTCGCGTACCCCGGCTTCGAGACGCGCGCGCCCGCGCTGCGCGACGTCTCGCTGCGCATCCCGGCGGGCGCGGTCGTTGG
>JANNRF010000134.1:0-18223 GCA_031401135.1 Deltaproteobacteria bacterium
GAGAACGCGTAGAAGTCGCAGCCGAGTTCGCGCACGTTCACAGGGATGCGCGGCGCCGCCTGCGCGCCGTCCACGAGCACGACGGCTCCGTGCCCGTGCGCGAGCTGCGTCAGCAATCGCACCGGGTTGAGCGTGCCGAGCACGTTCGAGACGTGCGCGAACGCGACGATCTTCGTGCGCTCTGAGAGCGCGCGCCCGAACGCGGAGAGGTCGAGTTCGCCAGCGTCATTGATCGGCGCCACGCGCAGCCTCGCGCCGCGTTCCTCGCACAACATCTGCCACGGCACGATGTTGGCGTGATGCTCCATCTCGGTGATGAGCACTTCGTCGCCAGGACCGACGTTCTTGCGGCCCCAACTCGCGGCCACGAGGTTGATCGCCTCGGTGGTGTTACGGACGAACACGATCTCGCGCGCTTCGGCGGCGCCGAGGAAGCGCGCGACGCGCTCGCGCGCGGCTTCGTAGCGCTGCGTCGCGAGCGCGGAGAGCTCGTAGACGCCGCGGTGGATGTTCGCGTAGGAGTGGCCTGAGAACTCGGCGATGGCGTCGATCACGGCGCGCGGTTTCTGCGCGCTCGCGCCGGTGTCGAGGTAGGCGAGGCGCTTGCCGCGCGAGGGGCGGTCGAACACCGGGAAGTCGCGGCGGATCTTCGCGACATCGAGGCCGGGTGCGCCCTGGCGCGCGGCGGCGCTCACGCGCGCACCTCGCCGGAGACGCGCTGCGCGAACTCGGCAGAGAGCGCGTCGCGCAGCGCCTCGCTCGGTAGCACGTTCAGCACCTGCGCGGCGAAGCCTTGCGTGAGCAGCGCGCGCGCCTCGCGCTCATCGAGCGCGCGCGAGCGCAGGTAGAACAGCGCGTTCTCGTCGAGCCGCCCGATCGCGGTGCCGTGGCTGCACTTCACGTCGTCGGCGTAGATCTCGAGCTGCGGCTTGCTGTCGATCTCGGCTCCGTCCGCCAGTAACAAGTTCGGATTGGACTGCGAGGCGTTCGTCTTCTGCGCGCCAGGCCGCACGATCACGCGGCCGCGGAACACACCCCGAGATGAGCCGGCGAGCACGCCCTTGTAGAGCTGGCGGCTCGTGCCGTGCGGAACCGCGTGATCGACGAGCGAGTGATTATCAACGACGCGTTCGCCAGTTCCCAGGTAGAGGCCGTCGAGCGCGCACTCGGCGCCTTCCTCCGCGAGCACCACCGCGAGGTCGTTGCGCGTCAGGCGGCCGCCGAGCGTGACGACGCGGCTCGTGAAGCGCGCATCGCGCGCGAGGCGCACGGCGGTGTTCGAGGCGTGGAAGGTGTCGTCGTTCTCGCGCTGCACGAGCGTCAGCTCAACGTGAGCGTTCGCACCAACCACGACCTCGCTGATTGCGTTCGTGAAATGCGTGCCGCGCGCGCCGCTCGAAGTGTGCTCCTGCACGATCGCGACGCGGCTGCCCCGGCCGGCCTCGATGCGCACGCGCGGCGTCGAGAGACCCGGCCGCTCGCTGCTCGAAGAAACGAACGCGAGCCGAATCGGCTCCGCGATTGTTGCGCCCGCGGGCACGCGGATCAGGATGCCGTCGTCGAGCAGCGCGGTCGCGAGTGCGGCGAGCGGATGCAGCTTGAGGTCGATGAGATCGCCGAGCGCGGGCGCGGCGCTGGGCGATTCGCGCAGTGAGATCAGCTCGGCGCCCGCCCCAACAACACGCGGCGCTGCGGCGTTCGCGAGCGCGAATTCCTGCGCCGCCAGCGCTGCGAGGCTCGTGTAGCGCCACTCCTCGCGCGAAGTCTCAGGCAAACCCGAAGCCGCGAACGCCTCGCGGCCCGCACGGCGCAGCGCCGCGAGCGCATCGCCGCGCGCGCTCGCCGCATCGCAGAGCGCGAGCAAGCGCGTGTTGGCTGTGGCGAGCGCGCTCACCGCGCAGCCACCGCGGCCGCGGGCGGCTCCTTCTCGAGCCAGCCATAACCCTTCGCCTCGAGCTCGAGCGCGAGTTCCTTGCCGCCCGAGTGCGCGATGCGTCCATCCGCGAGCACGTGCACGAAATCCGGCACGATGTATTCGAGCAAGCGCTGGTAGTGCGTAATCACCAGCATCGCGCGGCCGGCGCTGCGCAAGTGGTTGACGCCGTTCGCGACCACGCGCAGTGCGTCGATGTCGAGCCCCGAGTCCGTCTCGTCGAGAATCGCGAGGCGCGGCTCGAGCAGCAGCATCTGCAGCACTTCGTTGCGCTTCTTCTCGCCGCCCGAGAAGCCCTCGTTCACCGCGCGCGACATCATCTCGGGCTTCATGCCGACGATCTTCATCTTCTCGCGCGAGAGCGCGAGGAAGTCCATCGCGTCGAGCGGATCCTGCCCGCGGTGCTTGCGCAGCGCGTTGAGCGCTGCCTTGAAGAAGTAGTTATTGGTGACGCCGGGGATCTCGACCGGGTACTGAAACGCGAGGAACACGCCTTCGCGCGCGCGCTCCTCCGGTTTCAACGCGAGCAAGTCATTGCCGTCATACAGCACCGAGCCCGCGGTTACCTCGAAGCTCGGGCGTCCCGAGAGCACTCCCGCAAGCGTGCTCTTGCCCGAACCATTAGGTCCCATGATCGCGTGCACTTCGCCCGGCCGGATCGTGAGGTCGATCCCGCGCAGGATCGGCTTCTCGGCAACGCGCGCGGCGAGCCCGCGAATCTCCAGCAGCGGCTTGTTGGTGGCAGTCATCGTCGTCATCCCACGCTGCCTTCGAGCGAAACGCCGAGCAGCTTCTGCGCCTCGACCGCGAACTCCATGGGCAACTCCCTGAGCACTTCGCGGCAGAAGCCGTTCACGATCATCGAGACGGCGTCTTCCTCGGAGATGCCGCGCTGCCGGCAATAGAACAGCTGGTCCTCGGAAATCTTCGAAGTGGTCGCCTCGTGCTCCACCGTCGCGCTCGCGTTCTTCACTTCGAGGTACGGGAAGGTGTGCGCGCCGCATTGGTCGCCGAGCAGCAGCGAATCGCAGCGGGAGTGATTACGGGCGCCCGTCGCCTTCGGCCCGATCTTCACGAGCCCGCGGTAGCTCTGCGAGCCGCGCCCGGCGGAGATCCCCTTGGACACGATCGTGCTCTTCGTGTTCTTCCCGATGTGAATCATCTTGGTGCCGGTGTCCGCCTGCTGGCAGTTGCGCGTCAGCGCCACCGAGTAGAACTCGCCTACCGAATCGTCGCCTTGCAGGATGCAGCTCGGGTATTTCCAGGTGATCGACGAGCCGGTCTCGACTTGCGTCCAGCTGATCTTCGAGCGCTTGCCGCGGCAGGCGCCGCGTTTCGTGACGAAGTTGTAGATCCCGCCGCGGCCGTTCTCGTCGCCGGGGTACCAGTTCTGCACCGTCGAGTACTTGATCTGCGCGTCGTCGAGGGCGATCAGCTCGACCACGGCAGCGTGCAGCTGGTTCTCGTCGCGCTGCGGCGCGGTGCAGCCTTCGAGGTACGAAACGTAGGCGCCCTCTTCAGCGATGATTAGGGTGCGCTCGAACTGCCCGGTTTCCTGGGCGTTGATCCGGAAGTACGTCGAGAGCTCCATCGGGCAGCGCACGCCTTTTGGCACGTAGGCGAACGAGCCGTCGCTGAAGACCGCGGAGTTGAGCGCGGCGAAAAAGTTGTCCGAGTACGGGACGACGGAGCCGAGGTAGCGCCGCACCAACTCGGGGTGCTTCTTCACTGCGTCGGAGAACGAACCGAAGATGATGCCGTGCTTCTCGAGCTCGGCTTTGTAGGTCGTGGCGACCGAGACGCTGTCGAAGACTGCGTCCACCGCGACGCCCGAGAGCCGTTTCTGCTCGAGCAGCGGGATGCCGAGCTTCTCGTAGGTCCGTAACAACTCTGGATCGACCTGGTCGAGGCTCTCGTACTTCGCCTGCTCTTTGGGCGCGGCGTAGTAGTACATGTTCTGGAAGTCGATCTCGGGATACGAGACCTGCGCCCACTTCGGGTGATGGCCGTCCGCGAGCATCTTCAAGAAGCGGCGATACGCCTTGAGGCGCCACTCGAGCAGCCAGGCCGGCTCACCCTTCTTGGCCGAGATCAGCCGCACCACGTCCTCGGAGAGGCCCTTCGGGATGCGCTCCATCTCGATCTCGGTGACGAAGCCGTACTTGTATTCCTTGGCGGCGAGGTCGCGTAGCTCGGCGGTCTCGGACATGGGGTTCTCGGGGGTCAGTTGTTGGGGTGAGTGGCGGGGCGCGCGGCGCTGTTCTGGATGCCGAGCAGCGCAGCGACAGCGGGCGGCCGCGCGAGATCGGCGAGCGTCACGCGCGCGAGCGCATCGTGGACGGCGCGGTTGATGCGGTGCCACGGCTCCTGAACGGTGCAGCGCGCTTCCTGATCGCAGTGCCCTGGCCCGGCGTTGCACGCCATCAGCGCGATCGGGCCCTCGAGCGCGTGCACGATCTCGGCCACCGTAATCGCGTCCGGAGTGCGCACCAGGCGGTAACCGCCCTTCGCGCCGCGCAGCGATTCAAGCAAGCCCGCGCTCGTGAGCTCCTTCAGCATCTTGCTCACGACCGGCAGCGGCAGCTCGGTGGCCTCCGCCATCTCGCGCGCGCTCAGTTGCGCATCGCGCGGGGCGCCCGCGAAACGCGCGAGCAACACGATCCCGTAGTCGGTCAGCTTGCTGATGCGGAGCATGTCGCCTCCGTGAGAGCGGTGGCTCTCGAACGAAGGGGCGACCATATCGGACCAAATCAGTGCCGTAAATCTGGGACCGTTCTGGTGCGGATTATTTTTGCGAAAAATCTGTCAGGCGGGCGAGGGGGAGCAGGACGCCCTGGCCGTCGTGGCACCAGTCGATCGGGGGCGACTGCATTTCGCCGAGCGGGCAGATGCGCGAGGCGCCGAGGAGGGCGAGTTCGCGGGCAAGGGCGGCCTCGGCGCCTCGTGAGAACCCGCCGAGCCCGGCCGAGGCGAGGTGGCGAGCGACTGGGGCGAGGCTCGCGGTTACGCCCGCGCCGCTTGGCACGAAGTGAACGCGCAAGGCGCGGTAGAGGGGTGAGCCGCGGAAGGCCGGGTCGCGCTCGGCGAGCAGCGCCCAGCCCGGGCCACCTGGGGTCGCGTCGCGTCGCGTTTCGGCGTCATCGCCGCCCGCTGCGCGCATCTCGAACGTGGCGAGTTCGTTCGCGCGGCGCGCGGCGTCAGCGACGCGACCGAGTGGCCAGCGCTTTGCCTTCTCCGCGAACGCGCTCTCTAACTCACGCAGGAGCGGCGCGCGCTGTTCCCAACGCCAGCCCACCGCGTAGAGCGCCAGCGGCGAGAGGCAGCCGAGTTGGTCCCAGAGCGCGACATCGCGAGCGAGCGCCGAGCACTCGCTCGCGAGATCTCCGTCTCGCCCGAGCGCGGCAACCGAGAAGCGGTGCCCGTAGCCGACAAAGCGCTGCCACGGCCGCGTGCGCGCCGCGATCGCCGCGACCGAGTCATCGTTGCCCGTGGCAACGACGCAGTCCGCCTGCGCGAGCGCGGCGAGCGCCGCGGTGTCCGAGTGCGCGAACGACACGACCTCGACGCAGCGCCCGAGCGCGGGATCGAGGCGCGCGAGTTCGCTCGCAAGCGCACGCGCGGTGACGGGATCGTGCGCGCCCGGACGCACGAGAACCGGCGACTGCAGCGCGAGGGCGGCGAGAATCTGCAGCGCCAACGGCATCGGGATCGCTCCGCCGAGCACGACCGCGGTGAGCGGGAAGCCCGAAGCGACGCGCGCCGGCACGGCCTCGAGTTCGCGTGCGACGAGCCGCGCAAACGCGCTCGCGGTCCACGGCGCGAAGCCGGCGTCGAGGCCGGCCGCGAGCGTCGCGGGGTGAAAGCCGGTGACCGCGGGCAACTCCGCCGCCAGCCGCACTCGCAGCGCGCTCGCGGGATCGCGCAGCGCTTCGAGCAGCGCGCCGAGCACGGCAACCACCTCGCCGCGCTCGCGCCGCCGCAGCGCCGCGCCCGCTTCGCGCAGCCGCGCGGCGGCCGCCCGCACCTCGCGCTCCGCGCTAGCTGCGCCCGGCACCAAGCATCTCGTCCGCGGCGATCGAGCAGCCGCGCGCTTCAGCGCCGGGCGAGCGCCCGAGCACTTCGAATCCACCCGGCAGCTCGCGCCCGAGGTCCGCAGTCTGCACCGCCAGCACGCTGCCGGTGTTCGCGAGATCGACGATCTGAATGATCCCGACCTCGCCGCTCGGCAGATCCCAGCCCGTTTCGGGGTCGACGACGCGCACGCGCGTCCACGGCGGCACGAGCTTGTGGCGCGTTCCGCCGGGTTGCACCAGCACGTTGTCGTAGAACTGGCTGCCGAGTTCGGTCATGCCGTACTGGTTCACGATCTGGCCGGGCGGGACACCCAGCCGCTCGTGCAGCTCCGCGTAGAGCTCGTCGCGCGTGAGTTCGCGCGCGCGGCCCTTGAAGCCGCCCGTCTCCATGATGCGCGTGCCCGCGGGCAGCACGAGCCTGCGCCCGGCCTGGGTCATCGCATCGAGCAAGTGCACGAACGCGAAGGCGGTGCCGCACAGCGCGATCGGGGCGCCGGCCGCGATTGCGCTTTCGAGCGCGAGCGCGAGCGAGGCGAGTTCGAGCCGCCCGCGGCGCACGAAGTAGTCGCTGCCGGTGGCGCCGCGCCGGCGCAGCACCACGCCGAACATGTGCGAGAGCGAGGAATCGTCGGCTTCCTCCGGGCTCGCCGCGAGCACCAGGATCGGCATGCGCCCGCGCGTCCCCAACAACTCGGGCAGCACGCCCACCTCGAAGCTCGGCAAGAGCGAACCTTCGTAGAGTTCGAGCGTGTCGAGATAGAGCGTGCCGCGCTTCTCCTCGGACGTGCCGCTGGTGCGAAACGTGTGCTTCGTCGCCAGCGCATGGAACGAACGCAGCGGCATTTCCTTGAACGCGCCCGTCGGCGCTGGCGGGATCTCGCGCCACGTAACGATCTGGCTCGGCCGCGCGCCGCGTCCGGCGGCGAAGCGCCCGTAGGGTTCGCAGTGCTCGAACTGATGTTCGTAGAGCGCGAGTGCGAGCCGCTCGAAGCGCGCCGGGTCGTGGCGATCGGGCTCGACGCGCATCCAGTGCAGCAGCTCGCGCTCGATCGCGACGCGCGCGGCTCCGGCGGGGCTCATTAGGCCAGCTCCGCGAGTACGAGCGCCAGCGCGTGTTCGAGCGCCTCCGCGCCGATGCAGAGCGGCGGCGTCACGGAGAGCACGCGGCCGTCGTCGCCGCTCGACAAGAGGATCACGCCACGCGTTAGGGCCGCGGCGCAGGCGCGCTGCGCGATGGCGGGCGAACTGCACTCGATGCCGAGCATTAGGCCGCGCCCGCGCACCTCGCGGACGTGCGCGAGCCCGCGCGTGCGCGCCTGCAAGAACGCGAGCGCCGCGGCGCCGTCCTCGGCCGCGCGCTCGACGAGCTTCTCGTCTTCGAGCACCGCCATCGATGCGAGCGCTGCGGCGCAACTCGGTGGATGGCCGAGGAACGTCTGCGTGTGCAGCGCCTCGCCGTGAGAGACAGGCCACGCGTCCATCACGGCGGCCCGGCCGATGCACGCCGAGATCGGCATGCCCGAGGCGAGGCCTTTGCCCACGCATAACAAGTCCGGCACGACGCCCGCGTGCTCGCAGGCGAACCAGCGCCCGGTGCGGCCGAAGCCGGTGTAGACCTCGTCGAGGATCAGCAGCCAGTTCTCGCGATCACAGAGGGCGCGAAGTTCTGCGAGAAATCCGTCGGGCGGAACGCGCTCGCCGCCGCGGCCTTGGATCGGTTCGACGAGCACGGCGCCCACCGGTGCGCCGAGTTCGCGGGCGGCGCGCAGCACATCGCTCGCTTCGCCAAAGCGCGCGAAGCCAGTTCGCAGGGGCAGGCGGGCGGCGAAGGGCGCGCGGAACATCGGGCGATGCGTCGCATCCAGCGCGCCGAGCGCGAGCCCGTGATAAGCGCCCTCGAACGCGATCACGCCGGGCTTGCCCGAGGCGACGAGCGCGGTCTTCAGCGCGCTCTCCACCGCGTCCGAGCCGGAGCTGCCGAGCACCGCGCGCGCGGCGCCGCCGCCCGGGAAGCGCGCCGCGAGCGCTTCGAGCATCGCGACCTTCACCGCGGGCGGGTGCACGTCGCCCATCGCGTGCATCAGCTTCGCGCTCTGCTCCGCGACGGCGGCGACCACGCGCGGGTGCGAGTGGCCGGCGTTCGCGACGCCGAAGCCGCCGCCGAGATCGACGAAGCGGTTGCCGTCCGCGTCCCAGACGTTCGCGCCGGCTGCGCGATCCCAACAAATCGGTGGCTCGGGCACGAGGCAGGTGACGTTGCGGCTCTCGACCGCGCCGAGCCGCGCCGCCAGCGCGCGCGATTGCGGGCCCGGCACGGCGGTGCGGATCTCAGGCAGCAATGTCTTAGGGGCGCGCACGGCGGCGCAGTCTAGGAGACCGACGCGAGATGGGCGGTTGAGCACGGGCGCCGGCGCCGCCCCAACAACGCGCGCGACCGAGCCGTACCTCTTGGTACGGCGCAGGAAGCGCAACGCAGATGGGGCGGATGCCGCGGCGTCCGGGCGACCCGTCCACTCTCGGGTCGGTCTCCTAGGTAGGCGCGCTTGCGGGGCCAGCGCGGCGCGTGGCGGTGTAGCCTCGCCGCCCACCTGGAGCGGCCGGAGGCCCCATGACGCGCGACGAGATTCGCCCCGATCGCCACGCGATCCAGTTCGCGTCGCCGCGCGGTTTCCGCATCGGTTACGTCGACGAGGGCCGCGGCACGCCGCTGCTGCTCGTGCACGGCTGGCCGGAGACGCTGCGCATCTGGTGGCGCAACATCGCGCCGCTCGCCGGCGCGGGCTTTCGCGTGATCGCGCCGGATCTGCGCGGATTCGGCGCGAGCGACGTCGCGCCGGACGGCTTTCACGACGTGCCCTCCCACAGCCGCGATCTCGCGGGGCTGCTCGACCAACTCGGCATCGCGCAGGTCGTGCTCGTGGGCGGCGATCTCGGCGGCGCGGTGCTCCAGGATTTCGCGCTGCGCTTCCCCACGCGCGTCTTGCGCATCGTGATCTTCAACTCGCCGCTGCCGTATCTCGCGGATCGCATGCAGGGCATGCGCACACGCCCGGCGCGCGAGGCGAGTGATTATTTCGTGCGCCAAGGCAACGACGCCAACGCGCTCGCCGCCGAGCTCGACACTCCTGAGAAGCGTCGCCGCTACATCGCGACGTTCTACGGCTCGCGTTTCTGGGCGCACCCGGGCGCGTTCGACGCAGCCGCAGTCGACTTCATGACCGAGCCGTTCGCGGACGGCGCCAAGCTGCGCGCGAGCTTCGGCGGCTACGAGAGCAGCTTCCACGAGCGGGCGCGCAGCGAGCCCGCACTGCGCGGCGTGATCGAACTCGAAACGTTGATCCTGCACGGGCCTTCGGATCACGTGATCTATCCCGAGTTCGATCGCATGGCCGCCGTAGTTTTCCCTAATCACGTCGGCCCGTTCCTGGTGCGCGACTCCGGGCACTTCTTGCAGTGGGAAGCCGCGCACGCGCTGAACAGCGCCGTGCGCGCGTTCTGCCGCGATCTCGCGTGACGACGCGCGCTCACGTCGCGCTCGGCGCGAACCTCGGCGATCGCGCGGGCGCGATCGCGCGCGCCGTCGAGGCGCTGCGCGCAACGGAGGGCGTGCGCGTGGTCGCGCTGTCGCGGCTCTGGGAGACCGCGCCCGTTGGGCCGCCGCAGCCCGCGTACCTGAACGCCGCGCTCGCGCTCGATACCGAGCTGGATGCGCTGGCGCTGCTCGCGCGGCTGCACGCGATCGAGGCCGAAGCGGGGCGCACGCGCGGCGAAGAGCGCAACCAGCCGCGCACGCTCGACCTCGACTTGTTGTTGTTCGGTGGCTTGGTGATCGAGGCGGCTGAGTTGGTCGTGCCGCATCCACGCATGCACGAGCGCGCCTTCGTGCTGGAGCCGCTCGCGGAGATCGCGCCCGACGCACTCCACCCGCGGCTCGGCGAAACGATCGCCGTGCTCGCCGCGCGCGTGCGAGACCCAGCGGCGGCTCGCGCACTTCCGTAGTTCGTTCGGACCCCTAATGGGTCGCGGGCGTCAGCAGCCTCACAGCCACTCCACCCACGCGCCGTGGTAGTGGCAGCGCGCGAGCAGGCGGTCTTCGCCGCTCGGCCACGTGCGCAGGCGCACTTCGCAGTAGTCGTAGTTCGGGCCTTCCATGCGCAGCCAGGCGAGCGGCGCTTCGGCGCTCGCGCGCGCGCCGGCTTCGGCCATTAGGACGTGGATGCGTTTGCGCTCCGCCTCGGGCACGTACATCCACATCACGCTGTGGAACAGCACGGTCGTGGTGCGCGGCGCTGCGGCAGCGAGTTCGCGCGCGAGCCAGTCGCCCGCGCCGGCGCGCTCGAGCTTCACGTTCGACCGCAGCGCGCACCCGCAGGCAGCGCGCAGGCGCGCGAGGCGTTCCAGCTGATCGGGCCAGAAGAAAGATTCGAGGCGCAGGCGCGCGCTGCGATCGCGCAAGTCGATCGGCGCGATGTCGCAGCCGGCGCGGCTCGCGACGCGCAGCGGCGCTTGCAGCACGGCGATCGGCTGCCCGCGCCACTCGCAGTCGAGTGTTAGGGGCGCGTGCTCGGGGCCGAAGCGCTGCGCGCCAAGCTCGTAGCGGAACTGGTCGAAGCATTGGTTCAAGCCCGCGCTCGCGCCGATCTCGAGCAAGCGCAGCGGCCACGGGAACTCGCGCGCGATCGTGAGAAAGCCGCCGAGCAGCGCGCAGCAGCGGCGCACCTCGTTGGTTTGGATCTGCTCGGTGAGGTGCACCCGTATGCGTTCGGCGTGTGTCTCGAAGACGCCGCGCAGCGCAGCCCAGGCGGGCTCCCGGGCGTAACGCCCACCTGCGGACGGAAGGCACTCGGCGAGCGCGGGCGCGTCGCCGGAGAGCGCGAGGAAGTGCGCAGCGCCGAGCAGGCGCAGCGCGACGTTGTCGAGCACGGGGTGCCCGCTCCAGCCCGCGACGACCTGCGCAACCAGCCCGCCCGCAGCGAAATCCTCGGCGCAGCGCGCGAGCAGATCGGCGTAGATCGCCGAGCCCATCTCGCCGCACGCAGCCGCTTGCTTGCGGATTGCGCGCTCGATCTCGGCGCCGCGATCCACCGCTTCGCTCACGTTCACCCCGGGTAGAGGAGCAGCACGGCGAACGAGCCGTCGCGCAACGCCGCGCGCCACACACGCGCATCGAGTTCGCTCGCGAGCAGCGCGCCCACGATGCGCACGCCCGCGGCCGCGAGCCACGCGCCACCGAGCAGCGCGAACGCGACTTGATCCTGCGCGAACACCGCGAAGCCGCCGAGGCTCGCGAGCAGCGCGCCGTGGGTCGCGCGCAATTCGCTGCGCCCCACCGCGTTGGCCGGCGCGAGGCCGTTACGGCGCGCGAAGCCACTCGGCCACACGAGCGCCACGCCGCCGCGCAGCAGCGTTGCGAGTGCGCCGACCAGATGAAGCGCGTGCGCGAGTTCCAAGAGCTCGTCTCCAGCGAACCGCTCACGGTAGCCGCGAGCCGTGCGCCGACAGGCCTGAGTTATTGTGCGCCGCTCGCTTCGCCACTCGGAAGGCACGTCGCTCGTGGCGCAGCCTGCCGCCAATCAGGGAGAACCCACCATGTCCGCCAACTCCAAACGCGTCCGCGATTTCGTCGCCGCGTGGAGCCGCAACAACCTCGACGAGATCATGTCCTTCTTCGCGGCCGACTGCGTCTACCACAACATCCCAGTCGAGCCGGTGAAGGGGCTCGAGGCGATCCGCAAGACGATCCACGGCTTCTCGAGCATGGCGAGCGAAGTGGAATGGGTGCTGCATCAGATCGCAGAGAACGAGAGCGGCGTCGTCTTCACCGAGCGCACGGATCGCTTCAAAATCGGCGGCAAGTGGGTGGAGCTGCCTGTGATGGGGAGCTTCGAGCTGCGCGACGGCAAGCTGACGGCTTGGCGCGACTACTTCGACATGCAGCAGTTCACGAAGCAGCTGCCCGGGGCGGGGGCCTGACCGGCAAGCGGCGCTTCGCCGCGCGCAGCGAGGCGAAGCCGAGCGAAGACCGAGCATTGGCCTCGGTGGTGGCTGCGCCCGAGCGTGTGCATTCCCGCGACGCCAGTGCTCAGCAAGCGGCGCTTCGCCGCGCGCAGCGAGGCGAAGCAGAGCGAAGACCGAGGAGTGGCTCCCGAGACCGTCATAAAGATGGAACCGCGCGGAATTGATTCCGCATCCATCTGCTACGAATCCGCGCCCGCTCCCGAAGCGAGACCCTTCCGATGACCGCTGCCCTCACACGAGAACCCTTGGATTTCAGCCAGTTAGTCGAATCCGCGGCCGGCTTCAGCGCCTCGGCCGCCCCAGAAGAAATCCTCAGCTGGGCCGTCGAGAACTTCCATCCGCGCATGGCGATTTCGTGCTCGTTCGGGAATCCGGAAGGGCTCGTGCTGATCGACATGCTGCACCGGATCGAGCCGGGCCTGCGGGTCTACACACTCGATACCGGCCGGCTGCCGCAGGCGACCCACGATCTGATCGACCGCGTGCGCGACCGCTACGGCGTCGCAGTCGAGGTGGTCTACCCCGAAGCTGAGGCCGTTCAGGCGATGGTTCGCGAGCACGGCATGAACCTGTTCTACGAATCGCTCGAAAAGCGTCAGCAGTGCTGCCGCGTGCGCAAGGTGGAGCCGAATCGCCGCTATCTCGCGCAGCTCGACGCGCACGTCACGGGCCTGCGTCGCCAGCAGAACGTGACCCGTGCGGGTGTCGCGAAAGTCGAGCTCGAGCAGAGTGGGCGGCTGGTGAAGATCAACCCGCTCGTGGACTGGGCGGCGTCGGACGTGTGGGACTACGTGCGCAAGAACGGCGTGCCGGTGAATCGCCTGCACGCCGAGGGTTTCCCGACCGTGGGCTGCGCGCCGTGCACGCGCGCGGTCCGAGCGGGCGAAGACGCGCGCGCGGGACGCTGGTGGTGGGAGCAGCCCGAGACGAAGGAGTGCGGGATGCACGAAGAGGGCGGCTCGGGGATCTGAGGCGCGCAGGGGACGCGCAGCTTCCCGGCAAACCCCGCGAAAGCGTGTGCCCCAGCACTCAAGGGATTCGGCGTCGGCGCCGAAGAGAAGCACGGCCACTTCGCCCAGGAGGCCGCGCCATGCAGACCACATCGCCGACGTTCAGCGACCGCGTGCTCTTCGGCCTCGCATTCGCGCTGCTGCTGGCGCTCTCCCTGCCCGGTATCGAGGCGCACGCAGATAACGAAGGCGCCGCGCCGTCCGCGCGGGAACTGCTGAGCCTCGACCCGAAGCCTGTCGCTGCGCCACCCGGTCTCTCGGCACAAGGAGACAGCTGCGCCGCCGCGGATCCCGCGCTCGTGGCGAAGGAGTACGAGGGGCAGCGCGAAGCGATGCAGCGCCTCGCGCAGGCAATGATGGGCGGGGATGAAGACGGCGAGTTCAAGGTTCTCGACGGGCGCGGCTACGGCTACTTCCCGGAACGCAACGCCGCCATCGACCTGGCACGCCTGCAGCGCGAGGCTGCGGAGCAAGCGCGCTCTCACGCGGAGCAAGCGCAGTAGCCCGTGTTTTCGCGCAGCACGCTCTGACGCCGCGCATCGCATCGGCCTAGTCTTCTCCCGGCGCGCGCCGGAGGAATTATGGGCCCGGGAGCGAGATCTCGCTTTCGGCGTTGGACTGCGTCGCTCGCGATTCTGTGGGCGCTGGTCTCCTTCGTCGTCGGCTTGCAGGCGAAGCTCGAGTCGCGCGGGCAACCCAGCCTGCCGTTCTCGTTCTCGACCGCGGCCGGCGTGCACGTCATCAACGAACTCTGCTCGGACTCCGCGGAGCGCGGTCTCTCGCCGCGTGATCGGCTGATCGCGATCGACGGACTCTCGATCCCTGACTGGATGCGCGCCGGCATGCCCACCGGCGCAGTCGGCAGCGAACACGCCGTGCGCGTCCTGAAGCGCGACGGGCGCGAACTCGAGCTGCGCCTGCGAGCCGTTCGCTACGAGGACGCGAAACTCCCAATGAACCAGATCGCGATGATCGCGATTCCGTTCGTCGGGGTCGTCTATCTCGTGATCGGGCTCGGCGTTTGGTTGTTGAAGCCCGACCGTCGCGAATCCTGGGTGTTCCTGCTGTTCTGCGCCGTCACGTCTGCGCTGCTCACGCTCGTCGGCCCGGCGCCGGGTCTCGTCTGGTTGTGCGTGGCCCTCACGATCCCATGGGTCGGCGCGACCACCTTCCACCTTTTTACGACGTACCCGATCGAACCGGCGTGGATTGTCAGGCACCCGCAGGTTCGCGTGGCCGTTTACGCGTGCGCCGCAGCGCTGAGCGCGCTCTCGGCGACGCGAATCTCGCTCGGCCTCTCGAACGATGCGACCGATCGTATCGCCACCGGCTTCGCAGCCGGGCTCGCGTTGTTATGCCTTGGCATCGCGGTCAGCGAACGCTTGCGCCGCCCCAGCACGAAAACCGCCGAGCGTGCCGACGTGATGCTGGCAGGCGGGATGCTCAGCTTCCTGCCGGTCATCGTCTCCCTCGCGGTGCACGTCACGGTTGGTACGCCGTTCACGTGGACGCTCTCGATGGCGCTGTTCTTCCTCTTCCCCGCCGCGGTGGGTTACGGAATCGTGCGCCGCGACCTGTTCGATCTGCGCGTCGTCGCGCGCTCGAGCGCGGCCTACGGCGCGGCGACGCTCGCGATCACCGGCGTGTTCGCGGCGCTGATTACGCTCGCGGCCGATCTGCTGCGGCGCATGGACGTCGATGCGCGCACGCCGGTCTTCTCGGTGGTGTTCCTCCCGATCGCGATTCTTGCGTTCAATCCCGTGCTGCAGCGCGTGCAGCGCTTCGTCGACGGCGTGTTCGACCGCGAGCGCCGCGCCTATCGCCGTGCCGTGCGCGAAATCTCCGAGGCGATGGTCTCGATGCTCTCGGCAAAGGAAATCGTCGAGCGCATCCTGATCGCGGTGACGGACACGATGGGCGTCGAGCGCGCGCTGGTGATGCTGCACGCAGATGCCAGCGAAGCGCTGCGCCCGACAGCGTCGCGCGGCGATTGGGATCCGGAAGCGCTCGCACTCGAACTCGAGCCCGATCACGCGGTGTGTCGCCAACTCTGGATGCAGCGCCAGGAACTCGCGCGCGGCGATTTCGACGACGAGCTCGACCCCGAGACGCGTTCGGCTTGCCAGGACGCCTTCGACACGCTCGATGTCGAACTGCTCGTGCCGATTCTGTTCGGCGTCGACTTGTTGGGGGTGATCGCGGTCGGGCGCAAGCTCACCAGCGAGCGGCTCGGCCCTGACGAGCGCCAGCTGCTGCGCACGCTCGCGAACCAGAGCGCGATCGCGATCGAAAACGCCAAGGCCTTCGACGAAATTGCGCAGTTGAACAAGACGCTGGAAGCGCGCGTCGAGGCGCGCACGCGCGAGCTGCGCGAGACGCAGGCGCAGCTCGTGCAGTCGGAGAAGATGCGCTCGCTTGGGCAGCTCGTGGCGGGCGTCGCGCACGAGCTCAACAACCCGATCGGCTTCGTGCATGCGAACCTGCAGCTGCTCGAGGAGTACGTCGAGCGGCTGATGCGCAGCGATCTCGAACCCGCGCGCCGACGCCGCTCGCGCGACGCGATCGAGAAGCTGCTCGCGCGCAGCCAGGAGGGCACCGAGCGCGTGAAGCAGATCGTGCAGGATCTGCGCACCTTCTCGCGCACAGACCAGGCCGAGCTCACCCAGGTTTCGCTCAACGAGGCAATCGAGCGCACACTCGCGCTGATGGAGGCGCGCCTCAAAGGCGGCGTCGTCGTAGCGAGGGATCTCGGCGCGCTGCCCGAAGTGAGTTGTTATGCCGGGCAGCTGAACCAGGTGTTCATGAACGTGCTCATGAACGCCTGCGATGCAATGGAAGGGCGTGGGAAAATCACGGTGCGCACGCGCCCGGCTGCAGACGGCGTCGTGCTCGAGTTCGAGGATGACGGGCCGGGCATGAGCCCCGAAGTGCGCAGCCGCATCTTCGAGCCGTTCTTCACGACCAAGCCCGTGGGCAAGGGCACCGGCCTCGGGCTCTCGATCTCCCACGGCATCATCGAACGCCACGGCGGCGTGATGAGCGTCGATTCGGAGCCGGGCCGCGGCGCGCGTTTCACGATCCGGCTGCCGCTCGCGCCGCCGCCCGAACTCGAGAGCAGCGCGCCTTGAAGCACCGAGCCACATTGTTTCAGCGCGCCACCGGCATCGCCGCGGTGTTATGGGCGGCTGCCTCGCTCGCGCTCGTGGTGTACGGGCAGCTGACTGGCCCGGCTCGCGCGGAGCCGCCGATTCTCACGACGTCGCTCGGCGGCTTGGTCATCGTGAGTGCGCTCGGGCCCGATGCGGAGGCGCTCGGCGTCCGGCGCGGGCAGCGCGTGCTCGCGGTCGACGGCGTGCCGGTGCAGACGTGGTATCGCGAGCGCGGCTGGGAGCGTGTCACGGCGGGCCGGCCGATGCAGTATCGGCTCGAGCAATCGGGCGGGCGCATCGCGGAGGTGCGCCTCTTGCCCAAGCCGGCGGGCAGCGCCTACCAGCGCTTTTTTGTGCCCGTGTTCACTGCGCTCACCGCTGCGGGCCTGGTCTACTTGTTAGTGGGTGTGTTCGTCTGGCGGCTCCGCTCCGGCCGCACCGAGGCGTGGGCGTTCCTGCTCTTCTCGGCCGCGATGGCGACGACGCTGTTCAGCGCCATCCACACCTTCGATGCGCCGCTCGGGTACGAGCGCATGGCGATCACGCTGCCGCTGCTCGGCGCAACGATGCTGCACCTCTTCACGCGCTTCCCGACCGAGCCGGCCTGGATCGCCAAGAGACCCCGCGTGCGCGCGCTTCCGTATGCGCTCGCGCTGGCCTCGGTCGCGGCGCTGCCCGCGGAACGCGCGGGCCTCTTGCCGCCCAGCTCGGCGATCTCGTTCGGCCTCGATCTCTCGTTCGCCAGCGCGCTCGCATCGCTCGTGCTGCTCGCCAGCGAGCGCTGGAAGCTGCGCGGTAGCCCCGACACCGCGGCGGCGGATCTCGTACTGGCCGGCGCGCTCGTGAGCTTTGTGCCCGTGGTGTTGATGTTCGGCGTGTTATTGCTCGCGCCCGTGTCGCTGCCGATTTCGCTGGCGCTCGTCTGGTTCGGCGTGTTCCCGCTCGCGGTCGGTTACGGGATCGTGCGCGGGCGCTTGTTCGACATGCGCGGCTTCGCGCGCTCCTCGGGCGCGTACGGCGCCGCCACGCTCGCGATCACGGGCCTGTTCGCGGCACTGATTACGTTCGCCGACGCCGCCTTCCGCCGCTTCAACGTCAATGCCGAATCGCCGCTGTTCTCGGTGGTCTTTTTGTTCGTCGCGATCCTCGCCTTCAACCCGCTGCGCAACCGCCTGCAAGCGCTCGTCGACCGCCTGTTCGACCGCGATCGCGCCGGCCACCGCGACGCGCTGCGCGAGATCTCCGAGGCGATGGTCTCGATGCTCTCGCTCGGCGAGATCAGCGAGCGGCTCTTACTCGCGATCCACGACACGATTCCGGTCTCGCGCTCGCTGGTTCTCCTGCTCGATGAGCCCGAGCGCCGCCTAATGCCAACCGCGTGGCGCGGCGAGTGGCGTGGGGAGGCGCGGGGCTTCTCGCTCGAAGCGAGTCATCCCGTCGCGCGGCACCTTTGGATGCGGCGCCAGGAACTCTCGGCCGCGGATTTCGAGAGCGCCGCCGACCCCGAGGCGCGCGAGCGCTGCCGCGAAGTCTTCGACGCGCTCGACGTGCGGCTGTTGGTGCCGATCCTGTTCGGAGTCGACTTGTTGGGGGTGATCGCGATCGGCGAGAAGCTCTCAGGCGACAAGCTCGCGCCCGAAGACCGCCAGCTGCTGCGCACGCTCGCCAATCAGAGCGCGATCGCGATCGAGAACGCGCAGGCATTCGACGAGATCGCGAAGCTGTACGAGACGCTCGAATCGCGCGTCGAGGAGCGCACGCGCCAGCTCGAACGTACGCAGACGCAGTTGCTGCAGAGCGAGAAGATGCGCTCGCTCGGCCAGCTCGTGGCGGGCGTCGCGCACGAGCTCAACAACCCGATCGGTTTCGTGCACGCGAACCTCCAGCTGCTACCCGGCTACATGGACAAGCTGATCGAGGCGCAGGCCGGCGGCGGTGACGAGGAGAAGCCGCGCGAGGCGATCCGCAAGCTGCTCTCGCGCAGCCGCGAAGGCACCGAACGCGTGAAGAACATCGTGATGGATCTGCGCAGCTTCTCGC
>JANNRF010000135.1:0-3870 GCA_031401135.1 Deltaproteobacteria bacterium
CGAGCAAGAACAGCGACGCGAGTCTCACCCCGTTGTTATTCCCGCGCCGCAACCGAGCCCTCGCCCGGTGGCTCCTCCGCGGCTTCGCCCCCGGTCCCGTATGCGGGGTAAAGCCGCGCAACGCCGAAGCGTCGAGGTTGCATAGAGCAACCGGCGTGCCACTCTGGCCGCGTGAGCCCGCGCGCGAAATCCGTCGAGAGTCCGCACAGTTATCAGGCTCGCTCCGAGCGCTGGCGCGGGCCGCGTGAACGCGCGTCGAAGCCACGCGCGTGAACCGCGGGCTGTTCATCGTCTTCGAAGGCACCGACGGCAGCGGCAAATCGACGCAACTCCCGCGCCTCGCCGCGCGATTCGAAGCCGCGGGCAGGAACGTCGTCGCCACACGTGAGCCCTACGATTGCCCGGCCGGGCGCGCGATTCGTGCAATGGCGCGCTCGCGCGAGCGCGTCGCGCCAGAGCAGGAACTTTCTTGGTTCGTGGAGCAACGCCGCGCCCACGTGCGCGAAATCGTGCGGCCCGCGCTCGCGCGCGGCGAAGTCGTGCTCTCGGACCGCTACTTCATCTCCACGGCCGCTTATCAGGGCGCGCGCGGGCTCGACGCCGCCGCGATCCTGACGGCATGCGAGGCCGAGTTCCCGCTGCCCGATCTCGTGCTGTGGCTCGATTTGCCGGTGAGCGACGGGCTCGCCCGAGCCGCTGCGCGCGGCGTACCCCACGAGCCTGCTTTTGAGGAGCGCGCCTTCCTCGAGCGCGTGCGCGCGGCGATGGCCTCAATCGAGCGCGGCTACATCACGCGCATCGAGGCAACCGGCAGCGCGGACGAGGTGGAGGCCCGCATTGCGCAGGCCGTCGCCGCGCTGTTGCCGCTGGGAACCGGTTGACGCTCGCCGCGCGCGCGTGAGACGATCGCACCGCGGCCCTTCGCGGGGTCGCGGAGTTCCTAATGCGCGCACGCCCCTCGTGGTCGGCTGCACTCAGCTTCACGTTCAGCCTCGCCCTCGCCGCGCCCGCCTTCGCGCAAGAGGCGCCGCCTGCTGAAGCGATCGAGCCCGAGCCCGCGCCGGCCATCGAGGAAATCTTCGTCACGATCACGAAGCGCGACGTCTCGCTCCAGGACGTCCCGGCCTCGGTGACTGCGCTCTCTCCCGAGACGCTCGAACTCGCGAACATCGAGAGCGCCTCGGACATCGTCACGCTGATCCCGAACGTGGTGACGAAGGGCGAGAGCCGCACCGGCAACTTCTCGATCCGCGGCGTTTCGGAATCGTTCAGCTCGCAGTCGCCGGTTGCGTATCACGTGAACGGCCTGTTCAAGCTGAGCATCGATTCGCTGCTGGGCCAGTACTACGACCTCGAATCGATCCAGCTCGTGCGCGGGCCGGCCGGCACCGTCTACGGCCGCAACGCCACCGCCGGCGCGATCGATTTCCGCTGGGCGAAGCCGCACGCCGAGTACGAAGCGCAGGCCGACGCGCTCTACGGCAACTACCGCCACGTGCAGTTGCGCGGCGTGCTGAACGCGCCGCTGTTCGGCGTAGGCGATGAACACCTAATGGCTCGGTTGGTGGTGCAGCGCGATTTGCGCGACGGCTACATGAACGATCTCACGCGCCCGAGCCGCCGCGACGATCCGCACAACGCCGACGAGTGGTACTCGCGGCTCACGCTGCGCTCGCTGCCGAGCGACGACGTAGAGCTGATCTTCCGCGGCTACTACAACCAGTCGGACGCGGATCCGTACGTCTCGCGGCCGCTCGTCGGCGCCTACACGCAGGGCTTCCTCGACACGCGCCAGTTCGACGACGAAGGCACGCTCCTGGCCGAGAACTTCGGCGTCGTCGGCTTCGATCCGTATCAGGGCTACGCGCTGCTCGTCTCGGACTTGACCGGCGTGATCGTCGCCAACAGCAACGGGGATCCGAACGTCGCGACCCTGAACGGGCTCGCGAACCTGGTGTGCTGCGTCCCCCGGAATCGTCCACCGCGGATGACGCTCGCAGCGGCCGCCGAGCAGGTCGTACTGGGCCTGGTGATCCCAGGCGTCCCGGGGGAGCAAGGCCTGCTCGCCGACCCGAGCCAGGTCGGTGTGAGCGCGCTGCCGATTCCGCGCAATCCGCTGCACGTTCGTTCGAGCGCCCACCAGCGCCACCAGACGAAGTTGCGCGTGTACGGAACCGAGGGCTCGCTCGGCTGGGATTTCGCGTCGGCCGGCGTCGGTCCGCTGCGGCTCGATGTCCACTTCGGTTTCGAGCACGTCGACTTCGACCAAGTCGTCGACGCCGACGGCAGCGAACTGCCGATCATCGACGTGTTCCGCCCGCAGCGGGACAACCTCTACACCGGCGAGCTGCGTCTCACTTCTCAGGGCGACGGCGCGATCGACTGGATCGCAGGCCTCTTCTACTTCCGCCACACGGCGGACCAAGGCCCCGACGAGATCATCATCCCGTTCGGCACGATCGTCTCCGAGTCCTACCAAGTCTCGACGGGCTTCGCGCCGTTCATGAGCGTGGCCGTGAGGCCGTTCGAGTTGTTATCGAACGCGCGCGAGATCGACCTCGAACTGTTCGGCGGCTGGCGCTGGAATCGCGATTCGCTCGATCTCCAATCCGAGAACCTCCAGCATCCAGCGGGCCCATCTGGCCTCCAGTTCCAGAAAGCGACGTTCACCGAGAACACTTGGGAAGCTGGAGTTCGCTGGCGCCCGACCGAGAACCACATGCTCTACGCGAAGTTCGCGAAGGGCTACAAGGCGGGGCTGCTGGAGGCGGACAACACGACGGCGGAGATCCGTAGCGTCGACCCCGAGCTGATTCACGCCTGGGAAGCGGGCGTCAAATCGACGCTCTGGGATGGGCGCCTGCAGCTCGCCCTAACAGGCTTCCTCTCCGACTACACCGATCTCCAGGTGCCGCAGATCGTCGGCCTCTCGCAGTTCACGCTGAACGCCGCGGCGGCCACGATCAAGGGCGTGGAGGTCGAAGCGCTCGCCGAGCCGGTGGACGGCCTCAGCATTCAAGCCAGCGCCGGTTTTCTCGACGCGAGGTTCGACAAGTTCTGCAGCGACGACGCAGCGCAGAATCTCGCGGTCTCGGATCCGGGCTGCCCGGCCGTGAACCCGCTCTTCCCTTGGCAGGGGGAGAGCAACCTCGCGGGCAACCACCTCGAAGACGCGCCGCGCTGGAAGGCGAGCCTATTCGCGAACTATCGAATCGATCTCGGCGAACGCGGCAGCCTGACCCCGGTCGCGAAGTTCACCTGGACCGACCATTACGAGCTGCGCCCGTACGCGCTTTCCGCAGACCGCGTCGCGGCCTACACCCGCAGCGACGTGCGGCTCGTCTGGCGTAGCTCGAGCGATCGCTTCAGCGTCGAGGCATTCTGCGAGAACCTCGAGAACGAGATCGTCTACGCGCGCAACGTTACGACCGGCGAGTTCTCAGGCTCGTTCCCGGCGTCGATCGGCCTAATTCCTCCCCGCACCTTTGGCGTGCGCATCGGGTTCGATTGGCGCGCGAGCGAGTAGCGCGCGCGAAGCGGGCCTCGCGGCCGCGCGATCCGCTCGCGCGGTTGCGCGCGCTCTGCCTCGCGCTGCCCGAGGCGTGCGAGAAGATCACCTGGGAGACGCCGACCTTCCGCGTGCGCGAGAAGATCTTCGCCATGTGCGGCGACGAGACGGGGCGCCTCGCTGTTACGGTGAAAGCGCCGCGCGGCGTGCAGGAAGTGCTCATCGATTACGACGCCACTCGCTACTTCGTGCCGCGCTACGTCGGCAAAGCGGGCTGGGTGAGCGCGTGGCTCGACGCGCGCGCCGATTGGGAGCAAGTCGCCGCGCTCGTCGAGCAGAGCTACCGGCTGGTGGCGCCGAAG
>JANNRF010000136.1:0-5714 GCA_031401135.1 Deltaproteobacteria bacterium
GATCGCGGTGCGCTGCTCGTCGAGGCTCGCGTTGCCACGCGGCGCGAGCGCGTTGCCGCCGAGCGCGACGACCAGCTTCACGGCAGCGCTCGCGCGAGGAACGCGTCCACGATCGCGCCGAGCCCGGGCTCGCTCGCCTCCGCGTACTCGTAGCGAGCCCGCACGACGGGCAGGCGCAGGGGTAGCAACGCTGCGAGATCGACCGGCGTCCCCGCAACAATCACGTCGGCGTTCGCCGTGTTCAGGGTTTGCGCCAGCAACTCGCGCTGCGCGGCGCTGTAACCCAGTGCTGGCAGCACGGGGCCGAGGTGAGACCAGCGCGCGAGCTCCTGCGCGAGAGCCGGCGGCGCGAACGGGCGCGGATCGACGATCTCCCGCGCGCCGGCGCGCACCGCCGCGGCGAAGCCAGCGCCGTGCGACATGCCGCCGTGGGTGAGCGTCGGGCCGTCATCGACGACGATCACGCGCTTCCCGCGAACGCGCGCCGGGTCGTCGAGCGTTACCGGTGAGGCGCCCCGCACGATCGGGACCCCTGGGGCGAGCGCTGCGAGCGCGGCCTCGAGCTGCGCCACGTCGGCAGCGGGCGCGGCGTCGCTCTTCGCGACGACGAACACGTCCGCCATCCGCGCGACGGCTTCGCCCGGGTGATGGGTATCCACATGGTCCGGACGCAGCGCGTCCGCGAGCACGATGTGCAGGCCCGGGCGCACGAACGGGAAGTCGTTGTTTCCGCCATCCCATAACAGCACGTCCGCCTCGGCTTCCGCGGCGCGCAGGATCTGCGCATAGTCGACGCCCGCGAACACCGCGCAGCCGCGCTCGAGGTACGGCTCGTACTCCTCGCGTTCCTCGATCGTGGCGTTCGCGCGGTCGAGGTCTGCGCGCGTGGCGAAGCGCTGGCAGCGCTGCGCTTCGAGATCGCCGTAGGGCATCGGGTGGCGCAGCGCGGCGACGCGCAGGCCGCGCGCGCGGAGCCGGCTCGCGAGCCAGCGCGCGACTTGGCTCTTGCCACAGCCCGTGCGCACGGCCGAGACCGCGATTACAGGGCGCAGCGCCGGCAGCATGGTGCGCGGGCCTGCGAGCGAGAAATCGCAGCCCGCGGCGAGCGCGCGCGAGGCGAGGTGCATGACGTGCGCGTGCGGCACGTCGCTGTACGCGAACACCACCTCCTGTACGCCGTGCTTGCTGCACAGCGCCTCGAGCCCGTCCTCCGGCTCGATCGGGATGCCGTTCGGGTAGAGCGGGCCTGCCAGCGAAGGCGGGAACACGCGGTTCGCGATGCCGGGAATCTGCGCGGCCGTGAACGCGACGACTTCGACCTGCGGGTCGTCGTGCCAAAGTGTTAGGAAATCGTGAAAATCGCGCCCGGCGGCGCCGAGCACAAGCAGCTTGCGCCGCCGCACGGCTTTCACGGCCTCGTGTGCTGCACTTCGGCGCAGTGCACGCAGGCGGTCGAGCCTGGCAGCGCGCGCAGGCGTGCGACCGGAATGCGCGCGCCACAGTGGTCGCACATGCCGAAGCGGCCATGGGCCGCGCGATCGAGGGCGTGGTCGAGGGCGCCGAGCCTGCGCGCTTTCGCCGCCTCGAGCGCCTCAGAGATGCGCTCTTCGCTGCGCAGCGCGGCTGCGTCGGCGCGGTCGCCCGGCTCGCGGCGTTCCTCGGTGCGCGTGCGATCGCGCGCGGTGAGCCTCGCCAGATCCTTCGCGACCGCTTCGCGTTCGCGTTCGAGATCCACCAGCAGCGTTTCCTCCGGCGTCTTCGCGCGGCCCTCCTGCAGCCGCTCGGCCCAGAGGTGCGTTGCGAGCGCGCGCAGCACGTCGGTCTCGGAGAGAATTCCGGCCAGGCGCCCGGCGCCGTCAACGATCGGCAGACACCCGATGCGCCGATCTGCAAGCCGTTCCGCCGCGTGCTGCAGCGAGTCATCAGGGCCGAGCGTGTCGGGCGCGTGAGTCATCAGGTCCGCGACGGTCCAGTTGGCGGCTTCGTGTCGCGCCGGCTCCGCGATAGGAGCGCGCAGATTGACGCCGACGGGAAGCGCGGCGCGCAGATCGTCGATCGAGAGCACGCCGATCACGCGCCGCTCAGAGTCCACGATCGGCAGGTGCCGGATGCCCTGGCGGATCATGCGGTCGTGCGCCGCAATCGCCGATTCGTCCGCGTCCGCCGTCACTGGGTCGCCACTCATCCAACTCTTGATGCGCTCTTGCATGGTTCGCCTCCGCGTTTGACCCAACAAGTTGCAAGCGAGATGCCGCGCTACCGAGCCGCCGCCGCCTCGCACATGGCGCCAGAGGCACCAAGGCGCCCCATGCCCGGGGCTCGCGGCCCCGGCGCTCGAAGCGGCGAAGCGCCGCTTGCTGGTCCGCGGCGTCGCGGGAATGCGAACGTGAAGGCGCAGCAAACACCGAGGCCACTGTTCGACTCCGCTCGGCTCCGCCTCGCTGCGCGCGGCGAAGCGCCGCTTGCTCAACGCACCTTCGCGAGTTCGCTCGCGCGCTGCGCGATCGGCTCGATCGGACGCGTGAGCCCGTCCCAGTGCGCGACGGGCACGCCGCTGCGATCGAGCAGCACGATGCGCATGGTGTGGCTGAACTGCCCGTCGCCGCTCGGCCGGTAGCGGACGCCGACCGCCGCAGCGAGTTCGCGCACTTGGTCCTCGGCGCCGTGCAACAGCGTCCAGCGCGGGAGCTCGAGCCGATGCGCGCTCGCGAAGGCGGAGAGCAGTTCGGGCGTGTCGCGTTCGGGATCGAAGCTGACGAGCGCGAAGCGCACTTCGCTCGCGGGCCCGAGCTGCGCTGCGACGCGTTCGAGATCGTGGACGAGTACGGGGCAGGCGCTGTCGCAGCTGCCGTAGAACAGCAGTAACAACACCGGGGCGCCGCGGAACGCCGCGAGCTCCTGCGAAGCGCCCGAAGCGGTGGCCCAGGCGCCGTCGAGCTGATAGAGCGAGAGGCCGGGCAGCGCGTCGCCCGGCAGTTCTCGATGCAAGTGCGCCGCGTGCTCCGATTTGGCGGCGTCATCCGTCACCGCTCCCTTCGTGCTGGCATCGACGGGCTCTGTCGCGGTCAGCTCGCGATCTCTGCAAGCGAGCGCGGCGAGCAGCGCGGCTCCCAGCAGCCACCACGGCGCGCGCGCCTTCACGGCTCGCTCCGCGCGCAGCGAAAGCCGAGATAGTGGAGTGCATAAGTCGCCTCGAGACTGCCGCGGAATGCGAAGCGCATGAAGCTCGCGTACTGCGCCGGATCGCTCGCAGCGGCAGCGGCACCGCCGCAGAACAGCTCGTCCTCGGCGTCGCGATCCTGCCGGTTATCAGGCAGCGCGACGCTCGCGTTCCAGTCCGCGATCCACTCCCACTGCACGCCGTGCAGGTCGCGCAGGCCGTACTTGTTGGGCGGCGTCTGTCCCGTACGCGGCAAGGCGCCGCGCGGGCGCGCATAGAACGCGAGGATCTTGCGCTCCGTCTCGGCGCGCTCGGCCGCATTCGCGAGGGGCGGATTCGCAGCCAGTTCCCACTCGGCCTCGCTCGGCAGGCGCTTGCCGAGGCTCCGGCAATAGGCCGACGCCGCAAACCACGAGACGAAGGTGACAGGCGCGTCCGTGCGCACGGCTTCACCGAGGGCGAGGTCGCTTGCCCAGTCCGAGAGATAGGCATCGTCGACGAACAGGCGCGGCGCGCGCGAGCGGCGCCAGCGCTCATGGGTGCGCACGAACACGAGGAACTCGGCGTTCGTGACGGGAAGCTCGTCGAGCCAGAAGGGCGCGACCGCGCGCGGCGCCTCGCCGGGCGCGGGATAGAAGGGCGCGTACGCGCCGCCCGGCACGCGCAGCGAGCCGCCCTCGCTCGCCGCCGAGGCGGCCGCGAGCAGCAGCGCGAGTCCCGCGATCGCCACGCTCTTCAGGGGTGCCCCTCCGCGCGCGGCGCCCGCAGGGCAGCACGCTCTTTCGCTACGTCCGCGTCCGTCACCGCGTCGCCCGTATTGCCGAAGCTGTTACGGACGTACGTGAGCACGTCGGCGATCTCGTGGTCGGTGAGGTTCGCGAGCGGCGGCATCACGCTGTTGAAGGGCTGGCCGTTCACGGCGATCGGCCCCTGCAAGCCTTCGAGTACGACGCGGATCGAGCGCGGCTTGTCGGCCATTAGGTAGTCCGAACCCGCGAGCGGCGGGAAGACCGAGGCGAGGCCCTGGCCCTCGAGCTGATGGCAGGTGGAGCAGGTGCCGAGGTACGCAGCCTTGCCGCGCGCCACACGCGCCGCCAGCGAGTCGCCCCTCGAGTCCGCTGCCTTGAGTCCCTCGGTCGCCTTGTGGGAGCGCTCCGCGAGGTACACCTCGTCCACCTCGCGGCCCGAGTAGATCGCGAGGTCCTCGGCGCCGGTCACCTTGAGCATGCCGAGCGCGCCCTTGTTAAAGGCTCGGAAGATCGAGTGATCGACGAGGATGTAGGTGCCCGGCACTTGCAACGCGAACTCCACGATTGCCGAGCCGCCCGCCGGCACGATCGTGGTCTGGACCTCGTGGTTCGCGACGCTGCCGCCTTCCGGGAAGACGTTGTCGAAGATCTCGCCAATCACGTGGAACGACGACACCAAGTTGGGCCCGCCGTTTCCGACGAACAGCCGGACCGTCTCGCCGACGTTCGCGGGCAAGGCGCGGTCGCCGATCAGCGAACCATCGCGTCCGTTGAACACCACATACGCCGGGTCTTCCGCGATCGCGCGCTCCATGTCGAATGGCTGCAAGCCCGGCTCGCGGAAGCCGCCGCGCGTGTAGAACTCGCTCTGCACGACGTAATACTCGCGGTCGACTTTCGCGTAGCCGGCCTCGGGCTCGACCACGATCAAGCCGTACATGCCGTTCGCGACGTGCATACCCACCGGCGCCGTCGCGCAGTGGTAGACGTAGACGCCTTCGTTCAGCGCCGTGAAGGTGAACTGCGTCTGATGGCCGGGCGCGGTGAATGTGCTCGCGGCGCCGCCGCCGGGGCCGGTGACCGCGTGCAGATCGATGTTGTGCGGCATCGCGTTGTCGGGGTGATTCATTAGGTGCAGCTCGACCGTGTCGCCCTTGCGCACGCGGACCATCGGGCCCGGCACGCTGCCGCCGAAGGTCCAGAACGTGTATTGCACCCCGTCAGCGAGTTCCTTCACCACCTCTCGCACCTCGAGTTTCACGACGACTTTGGCGGCGTGATCGCGCGCGACCGGCGGCGCCGCGTTCGGCGCGATTCCGAGCTGCGCCTCGAGAACGGGCAGCTCGCCGGTGAGCGGAGGCGCCTTCGCGGACTCGGTGTTTGTGCCTTGCTGCTGCGGGGCGCCGCAAGCAATCAGTGCCGCCGCGAGAAGTGTGACGATGCGCCGCATTGGAAAGTCTCCTGGTGGCCTTGAAGGCACTAGAGGCAAGGGCCGTGCCAGCTGCGAGCGCCCACTGCGCTGTTCGCGCGAAGTCAGTCGAGCCCAACGACCGAGGCGGTGCGCCGCGCCGCTGAGCAGAAGCGTGGCGCTCTGTCGCGAGCCGGCCGTGCAGCGCGCGGCACCGGCGGCGCGACGCGCGCGCCGAGCTTTCGAGGGCAAGGGGCGCGGAGCCACTACCCGCGTCGTGAGCTGGCGCAGTACGCCACAGCGAGTGCGCGGCGCTGCGCCGCGAGAGCCACGACGGGTAGGCACGCCCGATGCAGTTGTCAGGGTCGCGAGCCACAAGGAGGACCGACCATGGCCG
>JANNRF010000137.1:0-19333 GCA_031401135.1 Deltaproteobacteria bacterium
ACCACCAGCGTGCGCGGTCCGAACACCGCGAGCGCTTGCACGGTCTTGCCAAGGCCCATGTCGTCGGCGAGCAGGGCCCCTAGCCCCGCGCGCCCGGCGAAGTGCAGCCAGCGCACGCCAATGCCCTGATAAGTGCGCAGCCGGCTCGCGAGTTCTGGGGCGAGCGCCACCTCGGGCAAGCCGCTGAAATCGCCGAGCAGCGCGGCGAGCCGCTCGAACGCCGGCGGGCGCGGCTGCTCCAGCAGATCGCAGAGCCGCGCGAGATCGGGCAATGCGCTCGCCGGGAGCGAGCCGTCGTTGCGGCGCGCCGCGAGCAAATCGCCGACCAGTGGGCCGAGCCTCGCGAGCCAATCCTCGGGCAGTGCCGCGAAGCCGCCGCCGCCGAGGGGCACCAGCGATTCGCCGCTGCGCCAGGCGCCGAGCACGCGCTCGGCGCTGGCTTCGCCGCGGCCCTCGGCGCTGCGGAAGCGCAGGCTGAAACCGTTGTTGTTGAGGTCTTCGCCAGCCAGCGCGAGTTCGGGCTCGAGCTGGCCCGCAAAGAAGAACTCGCGGTGCGCAGCGCCGCTGATGTCCGCGTTCGTGCGCTCGAGGCGCTCGCGGAAGCGAATCGCGTCGGGCGCGGCGAGCTGGGCGCGGTGGCCGGGCGCGAGTTCGAGTTGCCGCGCGAGCCGGCGCTCGAGCTCGCGCTCGGCGGCTTCGTCGCGCACCGGGATCGCGCCCCCGAGCACCACCAGCTTGCCCGCATCGACGCGCGCGCTGGGCGGGTCGCCGTACACGATCGTCGCGAGCACCGAGAGCGCATCGCCGCGCCGCTCCGTCTCGACGCGCAGTCGCGGCGGTTCGCGCTTGCCGCGCGCGAGCCGCTGCGTCTCGATCGCCACCGGCACGCGCTGCTCGAGATCGGGGATCACGTCCGCCACGAGCAGCGGCACGTCGTCTGGAGAGAACCAGCGCCCGGGCGGCAGCAACTCGCCCTGCTCGCGGCCTGTTAGGCGCGAGGGGCCGAGCTCGCGCAGCACATCGCCGCAGAGGGCGAAGCCGTCGGGCAGCGCGCGGGTCGGGGGTGGGTCGGGTTCGACGAAGAGCCGGAAGCCTGGGCCGTCGTCGACCAGGCGCGCGCGCCAGCGGATCAGCTCGCGGCTCGTGCGAATCTTCGCGCCGTCGAGCGTCACGTCGTCGCAGCTTTCGAGGGGTGCGAGCAAGGCGCGCAGGACGCCGCGCGGCAGCGGGCCCGCGCTCGCTGCACCGAGCGCGATCTCGATCGCGACGTCGCTCTGCATCGGACTCACGGGCGGGCCCAGGGCGCGGCCCGATCGCAGCGCGGTAAGTGACGCGCGCAGCGGTTCCTCGGCGCCCGCGCGCACGATGACGCGCTCGAGCGCGAGGCCGGTCGGTTGCGTGCGGAAGCGGTAGGCGAGGGCGCCCGCACCGCTCGCCGCGGCGGCCGGCAGTTCGCGGCCTTCTTGTTGCGCGCGGCGCAGCGCAATTACGGCTGCGGCCACGTGCGCGCACGGGTCGTCGTCGCCGCCGCAATCGCACTCCCACTCGCGGTCCTCGAGATAGAGCAGCACCGTGGGATGAATCAGGCCGCTCGTGGGCCGCACGCGCAGCACGCGCTCTCCGCCGTTCGAGCGTTCCAGCGTGACCGCATTCGCGCGCGCGAGTTCGACGCCGGAAGACCACGCGCTGCGCTCCGCTTGCGCGCGCACCTTGTCGAAGAACTGCTGCACGAGCGCAAGTTATAAGGACATCCCCGCGCTCTTGTCTCGCGCCGGCGCCCGACGTAACTCCCGCGCAGTGGGCAGCTACATCACACCCAACGGCTTCCGCCGCTTGCAAGAAGAAGCCGACCGGCTCTGGCGCGTCGAGCGGCCGCGCGTGACCCAACAGGTTTCGGATGCCGCCGCGATGGGCGATCGCTCCGAGAACGCGGAGTACATCTACGGCAAGAAGCGGCTGCGCGAGATCGACGGGCGCCTGCGCTTCCTCCAGAAGAAGCTCGATTCGCTGACGATCGTGAGCGAGTCGCCGCCGCGCCGGGATCGCGTCTACTTCGGGGCCTACGTGACCGTGGAAGAAGAGGGCGGCGAGACGGCCTCGTACCGACTCGTAGGCCCCGACGAATCGGATCCGTCGCAAGGTCTGCTTTCGATCGAGTCGCCGCTCGGCCGCGCGTTGATGGGCCGCAGCGAGGCCGACGAAGTGAGCGTGCGCCGCCCGCGCGGCGACGCCACCGTCCTACTCACCTCGATCCGCTACGAGCCTTGAGCATGCAGTTCTTTCCTAACTACAACGCCGGGCGCAGCGAGCGGCCGGGGGAATGGGCGCGCGCGCGCCAGGCGGAGGGCTGGCATGGCCTCGCCGCCAGCGATCACCTGATCACGCTGGGCCTCGCTTATCCGCACTTGTGGGTCGTGCTCACCGAGATGGCCTGCGCCACGCAGCAGATCCCGATCACGTCGTCGTTCGCGAACAATCTGTTCCGCTCGCCCGTGGAGTTTGCGCAGGCGAGCCTCTCGCTGAACCGCGCCGCGGGAGGCCGCTTCGAGGCCGGCCTCGGAGCGGGCTGGGTGGAGGACGAGATCCTGCGCATCGGCTGGCGCTACCCAGCGGGCCCGGAGCGCGCCTCGCGTTACATCGAGGCGATGCAGGTTGTGCGCGAGTTGCTGCACACGGGTCGCTGCCGCTTCCAAGGCGAGCACTACCAGATCGACATCGGGGATCCGGGCCTCGCCGATCTCGCGCCGCGCCCACCGCTGCTCGTCGGCTCCGCGGGCGGTCCGCGCACGCTGCGCGAGATCACGCGCTGGGTGGACCGGATCGAGGTGAAGCCCAACGCGCCCGCAACCCGCGGCGGTGGGCTCGATCTCGCGAAGTACGGCGCGGTCTCAGAGGCGGACGTGCGGGACGCGGTCGCGCGCGTGCGGCGCGTGCGCGAGGACGTCCCGATCGGCTCCTTCCTGCTGGTTGGCGCAGTCCCTGCCACGCGAGCCGCCGCCCTGCGCGCGCCGTTCGGAAGCGGCTTCCTGTCGCGTTTCCTCGGCGAGCCCGCTTCGGTGGCTCAGGCGCTCTGCGATCTCGAAGGCCTTGGCTTCGACCGCGTCCAGCTCACCGAGATCGCCCCCGGCACCCTTGAACGGCTCCGACCCTTGCTTCCGCTGCGATCCGTTCAAGTTTGAAATGCCGAGCGGCGATGAGTCGCGTGCAAGACCGCTCCACTGGCACGCGAGGAACGCATGGCCGCATCGCCCCGGGTACAGCTTTCGCTGAAGGGTCGCTTGCTTAGCGAAGTGACCTTCGTTGGCTCGCAGCTGCGCATCGGCCGCATGCGCGAAAACGATGTCGTGGTGAACAACCTCGCCGTCAGCCGCTTCCACGCGACGCTCCGCCGAGAAGGCGATGCCCTGGTTCTCGAGGATCTCGGCAGCGAGAACGGCACGCTGGTCAACGGCGAGCGCATCAGCGGCAGCGTTCCGGTCGGCGCCGATGACGTGATTCAGCTCGGCAAGTATGAGTTGCGCGTCGTGCTGCAGTCTGGGCCGCCGCTCGCGAGCGCGCCGCCGAAGAAGCCCAGCGATGCTTGGGACGCCTCACAGACGTTCCTCGCGCTGGGGCCCGTTCCGGCCGAGCGAGGCGCGCCTCGGGCGCAGCCCGCGCTTCCTGCCGCAGAGTTCCTCACCGAGTCGGCCAACAGCATCGCCGCTCCGGATCCCGACGGAGTGTTCGCATTCGGCGACGACGACCTCGCAGCCTCCGCCGAGCCAGAGACGGACGCCCGCGACATCGAGACCGACCCGCTGGCGACGCCGTCGCTCGAGCACACCGCGCTGTTCGATTTCGGCGCAGATGCGGCGCCGCCGCCGCTCGAGCCGCCTCCTCAGCAACGCGCGAGCGAAGCTCCGCCCGAGCGCGCGACGTCGAAGCTCTACGCCGGCTTGATCATTCAGCGCGACGGCAAGCTCCACGCGCTGCGGGCGTGGGAGGACGGCGAGCTGTGCGCGGGTCGTTCGGCCGAGTGCGAACTGGTGCTCGCGGACGCCGGCGTCTCCCGCCGCCATGCCCTCTTCTCGCACGGGCCGAATGGCTACGAAGTGCGCGACCTCGAATCCGTCAACGGCGTGTACGTGAACGGTCAGCGCAGCAAGCGCCACACGCTCGCGGTCGGCGATGTCGTGCGCGTCGAATCGTTCGAACTGACGTTCGTGCTCGACCATCAGCCGATTGGCAACGAGGTGAGTGGCCCGACTCCGGCCGCACCCGCCGCGCACGAGGTCGCTCGCGCAACGCAGTTCTCGTTGGAAGTGCCGAGGCAGGAAAGCGAGGACGAGGCGATCGAACTCTCGTCGCTCGCCAGCGATCCGGCCGACGCGGAGTTCCAGAGCGATCCAGCCCAATTCTCTGACAACACCGAGGGCTTCGAGATCATGCCCGTGAGCGACGATCCGCTCTCCGAGCCGGAGGCTCCGCGCGTCGCCGAGATGCTCTCGCTGCCGGAATCGGACCTGATGCACGATGCGAGCGTGGACGAGGCCGACGAAAAGGATGCGACGCTGCAGGGCGTGCTGGTGGAGCTGCCGTCTCCACCGCTCATGGAAGCGGGCGCTTCGGGTGCCCCCCTCGTGCTGAAGTTTGCGCTGGACACGACGCGGCTCTCAGCGCGCGCGCGCGAAGCCCTCGCGGTGTTGGAGGAAGAGAGCGCCCTGCTGCCCGCGCTGCTCTCGATCCAGCGCGCCTAACAAGGCGAAGGGCCTGGGTTAACTCGACTGCGCGCGTCCCCGTGCGACGACGCCCGCGCGGCGCTCAGCGATGTCCTTCGCCGAGACCGAGCGAATGTGCTCGTTCGAGAGCTTCACCTCGAGCGCGCGCGAATCTCCATAATTGATGGCGTAGCCCTCGTCGATCATGCGCTTGTAGCCCTCGACCGCGCCGGGCACGCACGAGAGCATGTCCTGGGCGAGCTGTCGGCTCGTCGCCATCAGCTGATCGCTCGGCACCACGCGCGCGAGCAGGCCCCAGCGCTCGGCTTCTTCGGCGCTGATGAAGTTGCCCGTGAACGAGACCGACTTCGCGCGCCACGGCCCCATCACGCGCGCGAGTTTCTGCGAGAGGCCCCAGCCGGGCAGGATGCCGACGCGCGCGTGCGTATCGGCGAAGCGCGTCTCGGGGCAGCCGACGAGCACGTCGCAGGCGAGCGCCAACTCGAAGCCGCCGGTGATCGCGAAGCCGTTGATCGCGCCGATCACCGGATGCGGGAAGCGCTCGATCGTCTCGACCAGGCCGTAGTTGATGCCGCCGCTGCCGCTGGTGCTGTCGCCGGCGCCGGGGCCACGCTCGCCCATCTCTTTGAGATCGAGCCCGGCGCTGAACGCTTTGCCTGCGCCGGTGAGGATCACGGCGCGCACGCTCGCGTCGGAGGCGAGTTCGCGGAAGCGCGCCAGCAGCGCGTTGCGCAGTGCGCTGTTCAGCGCGTTGCGCGCGTCGGGGCGATTCATCGTGAGCGTCGCGATGCCATCGGCGCGCTCGATCAACAGAACCTGCTCGGCCATCTCGGCTCCTCTCAAAAAAGGGGAGCGCATGATACGCAGGCGCGTGTCAATCCGAACCGGCGGCGCGCGCGAGCTGCGAGTTCCAGCCGAGCAGTACCGCGAGCGTCCAGATTCCGAGCAGCGTGCCGAGCGGCGCGAACGGGAGCAGCAGCACGGCGCAAACGAAGCCGAGGCCGCGCGCCCAGACGCGGCGGCGGCGCAGCCCGAAGCCGAGCACGAGCCAGGGCGCGCCGAGCAGCACGAGCGTTGCGACGAGGGCGCCGCCGACCGCGAGCGTCCACTGCGGCAGCGGCGCCACAAACAGCGCCGCGCCGCTCAGCACGACGCTCGCGGCGAGCGCAGCGCTGAGCGCCGCGGCGCCGAGCAGCGTGTGAACGCGCCCTAACAGCTGGAGGTGCGGCGCGAGACGCTTCGCGCGCTCGATCGCCCGCAGCGCAGGCGCGAACTCGCGCTCGTCGTCGCTCGCGTTCTGCCGCCCGCGCCGCGTGCGCGCGAGCGCGTCGGTCCATTCCGAGGATGCGCTCGCGCGCATCGGCGAGCTCACGCGTGCCCGCCCGCGCTGACGGGGATCTCGCGCGCTCCGAGCGCCGCGACGTTGTGCGCGCCGTGCAGCCGCTTCAGCTCCTCGAACTCGCGCCGTGCGCCTTCCTCGATCGCCTCGCGCCGCAGCGTGCGAATGCGCTGGCTGGTCTCGTCGCCCGCGCCGAGTTCTCGTTCGAGCGAGGCGGCTGCGACCGAGCGGTGCACATGCATGCGCACGTTCTCGAGCGCCTGCACATCGGCCTCGACCGACAGGCCGTCGAGCGCCTCGTGCATGCGGCGGCGCGCCCGCGCGCTCGCGAGCGCCGCGAGCATGCGGCCCTTCTCGTGCTCGAGTTGTTTGATCTCCTCGCGGAAGCGCATCAGGTTCTTCTTCGCGTCTTCCGCCTCGCCGCGCAGCGTCTCGACTTCGCGCTCCACGCGCTCTACGTCGGCCGTGACGTTCTGCTTGTGCTGCACGAGCGCGAGCCCGGCCGCGTCGTCGCTGCGCGTGAGAGCGCGGCGAATGTCGCCGACGGTGTTCGCTAGCTCGTGGCGGCGCTCGGCGAGTTCGGCCTCGAGCTTGTTACGGGTGTAGAGGATGCCGGCGACCGCGTCCTTCAAGGAGCGGTACTGGGCGAGGCGCGCCTGGATCGCTTGTTCGTAGACGGCGCGTGGGTTGTTCTCCTCGCGGTCGCGCACCCAGCCGAAGCCGAGCCCGTGGAGCAGGGAGCCGAGGCGAGCGAAAAAACCAGGTCGAGAGTCCATGCAGTCCTCCGTGCGGCGCCGCGCGCCGCGCTGTGCCCTCGTCGCGCCTACGCGAGGCGCGCGGAGCCTGTTCATGCTGAGACAACAATTATTTCGAAGCGGGCGCTTCGTCGTCTTCGAGGGCTTCGCGCAGGCCGAGCTCGCGCATTTTCTGCTGCAGGCTCTGGCGCACCATCCCGATCGATTCGGCCGTGCGCGAAATGTTGCCGTCGTGAGCGCGCAGCGCGCGCAGCAGATACGCGCGCTCGAAGCCTTCGACTGCGCGGCGCTTGGCGTCGCTGAATGAGACCGCCGGGTCGTCGGGCGGCGCGGGCGGCGTCGCCGCCATCCGCAAATCATTCGGCTCGATCGCCTCGCCCTCGGAAAGCACTGCTGCCTGTTCGAGCACGTTGCGCAGCTCGCGCACGTTGCCGGGCCAGGCGTGTCGTGCGAGTGCGGCGAGCGCGCTCGCGCTCAGTGCCTTCGCGGGGCGCGCCAGGCGTTCGGCGAGCTGCGCGAGACAGCGCTGCGCCAGAGCTGGCAAATCCTCGGGGCGATCGCGCAGCGGCGGCAGCGCAACTTCGACGACCTTGAGGCGGTAGTAGAGATCCTCGCGGAAGCGGCCAGCGGCGACTTCTGCAGGCAGATCGCGATGCGTGGCGGCGATGACGCGCACGTCGACCTCCACCTGCGCCGCGCCGCCGAGCCGCTCGAAGCGCCGCTCTTGCAGCACCCGTAACACCTTCGCCTGAGTGGCGGGCGCCATGTCGCCGATCTCATCGAGGAACAGCGTGCCGCCGTTGGCGGCTTCGAAGCGCCCGATGCGACGTGCGTCGGCGCCGGTGAACGCGCCGCGTTCGTGGCCAAACAACTCGCTCTCCACGAGCTCGCGCGCGATCGCCGCGCAGTTCACCGCCACGAACGGCCGCTCGCGGCGCGGCGAGAGTTCGTGCAGCGCCTGCGCCACGAGTTCCTTGCCCGTGCCGCTCTCGCCGCGCACGAGCACTGTGAGATCGGTCGGCGCGACTTTTCGCAACAACTCGAACACGCGCTTCATGGCCGGCCCGCCGCCGACGATGCCGCCGAGTTCGTAATCGCGCGCGATGCGCTCGCGCAGCAGCCGGTTCTCGCGCGCGAGCTGCGTGCGCTCGAGGGCGCGCCGCAGCACCAGCCGGATCTCGTCGTTGTCGAAGGGCTTCGGGACGTAGTCCTCGGCGCCGAGCCGCATCGCTTCGACCGCGATCTTCTCATTGCCGTGGGCCGTGATCATTACGACCGGGCACTCGGGCGCGGTCTCGCGCACGCAGCGCAGCACGTCGAGGCCGGAAGGGCCGCTGCCGAGCGCCAGATCGGTCAGCACCAGGTCGAAGCTGCCGGCGCGCAAGGCGCGCAGCGCTTCGTGGCCGTTGGCCGCTTGCGCCACCTCGTAGCCCTCGCGCCGTAACAAGCCCGAAAGCGCGAGCCGGATGCCGGCTTCGTCCTCGACGATCAGCACCTGCGGCGTAGTCATGACCGCGCCTCGCCGTTCTTCGGCAGCGTGATCACGAACTCGGCGCCGCGGCCTGGCTCGCTATTCACCTCGATCGAGCCGCCGTGGGCATCGACGATCTTTTTGGCGAGCGCGAGGCCGAGGCCCGTGCCGCCTTCCTTCGCGGTGAAGAAGGGGTCGAACACGCGCGGCAGATGTTCAGCGGGAATGCCGGGCCCGTTGTCGCGCAGCCGCAGCCACGCCTCGGTGCCCGCGAGGCTCTCGCCTACGGCGATGCGCAGCGTGGGCGCGGGTGTCTTCGCGTCGCGCAGCGCATCGAGCGCGTTGGCGGCGAGGTTGATCACCACGCGGCGCAGTTGCTCGGCATCGGCACTGAGGTTGCCCGCGCCGGCGTAATCAGTCTCGAGCCGCACGCCGAGATCGCGCATGCGATCGCGCAGCGTTGCGAGCCCCGAGGTCGCGATCTCGTCAAGCCGCGTCAGCGCGAACTTGAGGTCCTCTTCGCGCGCGAACTTCAGCAGGTGCGCGATCGAGCGCTCGACGCGTTCGAGCTCCGCGAGCGCGACGTTCGCGTAGTTCACGTTCTCCGCGGCGCCCGGGTCCTCACCCATCTGCTGGACGAGGCTCTTCGCGGCCGTGATCGGATTGCGGATCTCGTGCGCGAGCGCTGCCGACATGCGCTGCACGCGGCGCGTCTGCTCGCCCTCGAGGTCGCGCCGCTGTTGTTGGGTTTCGGTCGCGACGCGCGGCCCGACTTCCCGGTCGATCCAGGTCCGCCTCAGCTCCGGGCCGAGCACGGCGCCGATGAAGTGCGAGGCGAGGCCGATGCCCCAGAAGATGCCGGTGGTGAGCGCAGCCTTGAATCCACCCGTCACGAGAATGCCGAAGATGACGAGGCTGTAGGCCGTCCCGTGAATCAGGAAGCCAATGCGCGCATCGGCGACCTTCTTCGCTTCGCGCAAAGCGCGCTCTTCCGGCGTGAGTTGCTTGACGCTGCGGCCGACGCTCTTCGCGACGCTCACCACATCCTGCGCGAGATCCTCCCAATGCTCACGGCGTGCCCGGCGCGCCTCGCGCGCGCTCAATCTCCGTTGGCGGGGAAGCTCTCGGTGATCGGTCGGATCGGTCGGCATTGGTTCGCATCGCAGCATGACCAGAGTCAAAGAGCAACCGTCATGCCAAGGATTCGGTGCTCGGTGGCGCACCACACGACTCAGGGCGCTCTCGGGTGCAGGAATCGCACTGCGGCGGTGCAGTCGCGGCGCTGCACTTTGCGCGCTTCAGCCCGCCCGCTGGCCCGTCGATTTGAGGAGATGGCCTTCGACGTCATCGTGCTGGTGTTCCTCGGGGCCTTCGCGTGGCTCGGCGCCCACCGCGGTGCGCCCGAGAGCGCGCTGCGGCTGCTCGGACTCGGCGTCGCGTACGCCGCCGCTGTGGTGGCGGGCAAACTCGCAGGTGCCTCGCTGGCAGAGGGCCTCGGCATCAATAAATGGATTGGAGGCGTGGCCGCTGGCGTGATTGCCTTCGCGGCGATGCAAGCGCTGATCGAACTCGGCGCGCGGCGCATGCGAGCCAGCGCAGGGGACGACGCGTCAGACGCGTCTCGTGTGGCCGGTTCGCTGCTCGGAATCGCGCGCGGGGGCCTGCTGCTGTTGCCGCTGCTCTGGCTCGCGACCTTCACGGAAGGCGTGCGGCAATCGGGCGCGGAGATTGGCCTCCCAGATTTGTCGGGCTCACGGGTGACGCTCGTCACGGAGGCGATCGTTGCCGCGGGCGCGGAGCGGCTCGCAGCCGAAGGCGACCGCAGCGATCGCGTGACCGCGAAGCTGCTGGCTCATCCTGGCGCTGCGGTTGGTGCCCTGACCGAGATCGCCGCGGATCCGCGCCTGCGCGTGCTGCAATCGGATCAGGCGTTCTGGAGCGATCTCGAGAACGGTGATGTTGCCGGCGCGCTCGCGCGGCCGACGTTTGTGGATCTCTCCCGCGATGCGCGGTTCCGCCAGCGTCTCGCAGCGCTAGGCCTCGTGGCCGAGAGTTCCGCGCTCGACGGCGAGCAATTTCGCCGCGAGATGGACGCGGTGATGACGGAAGTAGCGCCGCGCATTCGCAAGCTGCGCAACGACCCTGAGCTGCAGCAGTTGCTCGCAGACCCGGCGATTCGCGAGAAGGTCCAGAGCGGCGACACCGTCGCGCTGATGCTGGATCCGCGAATCCAAGAAGTGGTTGCGCGCGTTTCGCGCTGACGGGCGGTCGCTTCGCGCCCGCGGGCTAGCGCGTTGACTCCGCTCGGCTTCGCCTCGCTGCGCGCGGCGAAGCGCCGCTTGCTTAGAAGAGCGGTCGATCGTCCGGCGCGTAGGCGCTGATCTCGCAGGAGAGCGAGATGACCTCGAAGCCCGGGGCTTCGTAGGTCGAGGTGACGAGGTCGAGCTGCTGGGTGGTCTGTTCCATGGGGACTCCGATTAACACAGCTATGAGTGACCTGGAAGGCCTGTGCCTACCCGCGGCGAAGAAAATTTCTGTTCGGCCTCCGAGGTGTTGGCGGTACGGAGGCCCCTGTTCGGTCTCCGCTCGGCTTCGCCTCGCTGCGCGCGGCGAGGCGCCGCTTGCTCAACGCAAAAGTACGTCGCAAATCGTTCTGACCCGGCGCACCAGGCGGCCGAGCGCGTTGCTGTGAATTCCCCGGCGCAGCGCGACGAGCAGCCGGCGCTCGAGCGCGTAGCGCGTGGACTGAGCGCGGCTCGGTCCCGCGCCGGTCGGCGCGATCTGCGCGAGCGACCGGCGCAGCTCAGCGCCCGCGAACCCCCAGGTCGCGAGATCTTCATCCGTGAGTCGTGCGGCAATCTCGCGGGATTGGGCGAGCCGAACCGGGTCCGCCGCCAACGCGGCGGCCCACTTGCCTACCGACTGCGTGTTGGGGCGCTTCTGGCGATCCACGTTGACCGGATCACCGAGGCCAGCCGCGACCGGACGTGCGGGGGCTTCGGCGTCGCCGTACTGAATCATGCGCGGGTCGAAGGCGATTCCGAGGAAGGCACAGATCTCGCGCAGGTGTTTCTCGGGGTCGCGCACCATTTCCTCGTAGCGAACGTGCACGAGCGGCACGGGGCGCTCGCGCAGGAAGCGCGCAATCGCGGGGACGTAGCGCTCCAGTACGGGGTTGCGGGCGTGAGCCGCCGGCGCGTCGCCATCGAAGAACGAATCGATGTAGGACGACCAGATCGCCATCGGGTGGCGCGTCAGCACGACGTAGCGGGCCTTGGGGTAGAGCCGGGCGAGAAAGTCGAGCACGAGCGCGTAGGCGGGCGTCTTGTCGAGGAAGAGCCGCCGCCCCGAGGGCTCGGCCGCGCGGGTGTAGACGTGATCCGTAAAGCGCCGCAGGCCGTCGAGGTAGTCCTGCTCGCCCGCCGGAAGAGATGCCACGAACTCCCTCAAGCCGATCTGGGTGATTACGGGATCGTAAGCGGCCTGGTCGACGCGCTCGTGGAAGCCGAGATGCGCGAGCGGCGGCATCAGGTGCGCCTCGGGCGGAGCAAAAACATCCGGGTGCGCGCCCAGCATGCGCGCGGTGAGGGTCGTGCCCGAGCGCGGGGCGCCGATCAGGAAGACGAGGCGATCCTGCATCTGGGATTCCATCGGTCGGTGGCGCCTCGTGCGTAATAGGCATGGCTGCAGGGCCCATTCGGGGTGCACAGGCCACTCGGTTCCGCGCTCACGATGATACGCTCGCGTCGCTGTTAGGAGCCGACTTGTCCGCACCGCTCGAAGTCAGCCTGCGTCTGGACGCGCGCGACAAGTTGCTGATCGGCGCGCTCGCGCTGGTGCTGAGCCCGGTTCTGTTCGCGCTCGGGAAGAGCTGGTGGAACTCGGACCACATGTCCCACGGGTTTCTGGTGCCGCTCGTGTCGGCCTTCGTGGCGGTCGATCGCCGCAGCGCGCTGGCGGCCGTCCCCGCGGTCGTCGATCGGCGAGGCCTGCTCGCGCTCGTCGTTGCTTTGCTCGCTGCACTCGCGGGTCCACTGGCAGGCTCGCTCACCCTCGCGGGCGCCGGGGTCGTCGGCTGCGTCGTTGCTGTCGTGTGGTTTCGGCGCGGCTCCGGCTGGCTGAGCGTTCTCACGTTCCCGCTCGCCTATCTGCTCTTCATGGTGCCGCCGCCGGAGGAGCTGCACAGTCTGCTCGTAAACTGGCTCCAGGGCTGGGCTTCGAGCGCCTCGGTCGCGGGCCTCTACACGCTGGGCGTGCCGGTCTTTCTCGAAGGCTATGTGATCGAGATGGTCGGCGGCATGCGCGTCGAAGTCGCGGAGGCGTGCAGCGGCGCAACCTCGCTCTACACGCTTACCGCGATCGGCGTTCTGCTCGCCGCAATGAGCCTCGCGCGGTGGCGGACCCGCGCGCTGCTCGTCGCCCTGGTATTCCCGGTCGCGATGCTGGGAAACCTTGCACGCGTCGTCGCGACGGTGTTGCTGTGCATCCAGTTCGGCGTCGCCCGAGCAACCTCCGGCACCATGCACAACGCGCTCGGCCTGCTCACCTACGTCGTTGCGGTCGGGCTGCTGCTGGCCGCGGACGCGCTGCTTCGCCGCTACGAGAAACGCCTCGCGATATGAGCGAGCCGCTCGCCGAGCGCGTGCGCGCGCTGGGCCTGGCGCTCGGCTTCGACCGCGTCGGCTTCGCGCCCGCCGCGCCCGGCCCTAACAATGCGTTCTTGCGCGAGTGGCTCGCGCGCGGTTATGCGGGCGAGATGGCGTACCTCGCGCGCCGCGTCGAGGAGCGTGTCGATGCGCGGCGCCTCGTGCCCGCCGCGCGCACGCTGATCGCAGTCGCGCTGCGCTACGCGCGCGAAGCGCCGAGCGCCGCGCCCGCGCGCGACTGCCGCGTCGCGCGCTACGCGAGCGGCGACGACTACCACGACGTGCTGCGCGAGCGCCTCGACGCCTTCGAGAGCGGCATCGAGGCTCTCGTCGGCACGCCGGTCGCGCTGCGCAGCTACGTCGACACCGGCCCCGTGCTCGAACGCGCCGTGGCCGCGCGCGCCGGGCTCGGCTGGATCGGAAAGCACACGCTGCTGATCGACCGTGCGCTCGGCTCGTACCTGTTCCTCGGCGTAGTGATTACGGACCTCGCGCTGCCGCCCGACGCCGAGGAGCCCGATCACTGCGGCAGCTGCCGCGCCTGCCTCGATGCCTGCCCGACCAGCGCCTTCCCCGAGCCCTACGTGCTCGATGCCACGCGCTGCATCTCGTACACGACGATCGAGCTGCGCACGGCGATCCCGGAGGAGCTGCGCTCGGCCCACGGCGACTGGGTATTCGGCTGCGACATCTGCCAGGAGGTGTGCCCGTGGAACGGCAAGGCAGCGCGCAGCCCGGCGCTCGCGAGCCCTGATAACTCGCTGCTGCGCGAGCGCTTCGCACCGCGGCCCGCGATCGCAGCTGCCACGCTCGACTGGCTGCTAGCGCTGGATGAGGAGGCCTGGCGCGGAGTTACCCGGCGCACGGCGCTGCGGCGCGCGAAGCAGCGCGGCCTCTTGCGCAACGCGCTCGTCGCCGCGGGGAATCGCGGGAGCGTCACGCATCGCGCGGCGGTCGAGCGCCACGCGGCGAGCGCTGATCCCCTAATCGCTGAGCACGCGCGCTGGGCGCTGGCGCGCATCGATGCCGCGAACGTGGCCGCAGTCACGCCGGCTTGATCGCGACCAAGCGCGCGAGCGCGGTCGGCTGCGGCTCCTCGAACACTCCCTCTTCGCAGCGCAGCGTGCGGAGCTGCGGGAAGAGCGCCGCGAGTTCGCCGGGTTCGAGCAGGAACTCCGCGCGTCGCGGCCCGCTGCCGAACGCGCGCTGCGCCGTGGTGAACGTCTCGTAGACGAGCGCGCCGCCGGGTGCGAGCACGCGCGCGATCTCGGCGGCGAGCGGGCGGTGCAAATACCTGAACACGAGCAGGGCGCCGAACGACGCACTCGCGAACGGCAGCGCGAAACCCGCTTCGAGGTCGCCGCGCACGCGCTCGATCGCAATTCCCGACTCGCTCGCGTGCGCCCCGAGTTCTGCCAGCGCGCTCGCGTCGCGATCGAGAGCGATCACGCGCAAGCCGCCAGCCGCGGCGGCGAGGGCGTTGCGCCCACGCCCGCAGGCGAGATCGAGCAGCGGCCGCCCGCGCGCGCACTCCGCAATCCGCGGTAGTTCCTCGCGAATCAACGTCGCGGGGCGCAGCGCCTCAAGCGCCACGCCGTGCGTCCACGACTTCACGCAGCCTGCCCGGGAAATCGCTCATGATTCCATCGACGCCAAGTTCCAGCAGCCGCCGCATTTCTGCGGTGTCGTTGATCGTCCACACGTGAACCTGCACGCCATGGGTGTGCGCGAACTCGACCAGCTCGCGCGTGACGAGCGGGCGGCCCAGGAACTCTGCGGGGATCTGCAGCGCCTGCGGGCCCCCGGGCGGCGCGCTGCCCGCGACGGCGGCGCGCACGAAGCCGAGCACGTCCGCAACCGATGCGCCGAGCGCAACGCCGCTCGCGCGCTCGCGCACAATGCGACGCAGCCCCTGCATCGCGTCGTCGTGCTCGGCTGCCAGCAACGTCAATGCATCGCGCGCGAAGCGTTTCGTGAGATCGAGCACCGCGTTTGCGAGCCGAGCATCCGCGTGCTTCAACTCGATGTTGAAGCGCACGCCGGGAAAACGTGCGAGAGCTTCCTCGAGCCGCGGCACACGCACGCCTTGGCCGCGGAAGGGCGCTCCGCCGTCCGCGCTCGTGAAGCGATGGCCCGCATCGAGCCGCGCGACCTCCGCGAAGTCGAGCGCGCTCACGTCGCCGTTTCCGTCGGTCGTTCGCGCCAGATCCGCGTCGTGCAGGATCACCACCTCGCCATCGCGCGAGAGGTGCACGTCGGTCTCGATCACGTCGGCGCCCAGCTCGAGTGCGCGCTCGAAGGAGATCAGCGTGTTCTCAGGCCGCTCGCCGCTCGCGCCGCGGTGACCGAACACGATCGGACGCGCGATTGCGAAGAACGGATGCGTCATGTCTCGCATGTTAACGTCGCGCGCCATGACGGTTCTCACGCGCGACGTGCTGCTCGAGGAGATCGCCGCGCGCCGCATCGTGATCGAGCCGCTCGAACCCGACCAAGTGGGCCCCGCCTCGATCGATCTGACGCTCGGCGACGAGATCCGCGTGATCGTGCGCAGCAGCGAGCCGATCCCGATTCGCGAAGACGTCGACTATCGCGACCACACCCGCGTCGCTTCGCTGGCGCAGCCCTACGTGCTCGCGCCGGGCGCCACGATCCACGGCATCACGCGCGAGCGCGTCACGCTCGCTAGCGACTTGTGCGGTCTGCTCGAAGGTCGCAGCCGCTTTGCGCGGCTCGGCCTGATGATTCACGTCACATCGGCGTTCGTGCAGCCCGGCGTTTCGAACCGCCAGGTGCTCGAGATCAGCAACGTCTCCGGGCATCCGCTCGAGATCCACGCCGGCGTGCGGATTTGCCAGCTAGTCGTGATGCGAGCCGAAGGGCAGGCCACGTATAGAGGGCGTTTCGCCCAACAAGAGCGGCTCTGAGAGCGCGCAGTCGCGCAGCCGCAGCGTGTTCTCAGGGTGTGAGCGCGATCACGCGCCGCTTGGCGCCGCGATGCGCGTTCCACTCGTGAACCAACTGCAAGTGACGATCCTCCTAACTCCCAAGCGACGCTTCTAAGTGTCACCTGCGAGCGGCGTGCCCTTGACCCTTTCGCAGACGACTCCGAGACTCGCGAGTGATTGGGGTAGCAGCGCCGCGCGCGCTGCAATGGGAGGCCCGAATAATGCGTTTGATGATTCGATCCATGGTGCTCGTGTTCACGCTGACTGCACTCGCTGCGAGCCCGGCGCTCGCGGACAAGCCGACCAAGGAGCTGAAGACCGGCGCGAGCGTCGTGCTCGCGAACGTGGTCTACATGCCGGCGAAGGTGCTGTACGCAGCGGGTGGAGGTCTGGTCGCCGGTGCGGCGTACCTGTTCTCCGCCGGGGATAAGGACGTCGCGAAGCCGATCCTCGATGCGGCGATTGGCGGCGACTACTTGGTCGAGCCTGCGCATCTCTCCGGCGACAAGCAGTTGGTGTTCTTCGGCCAAAGCCAGGAACAACAGCAAGCCCAGTCCGAGGCGCTGGGCGACGTAGCGGCGCAGCCTGAGCCCGGCTTCTAACAAGCGGCGCGTCGCGGGCGCGCAAGCGAAGCAAGTGCGGTAGCAGCGACCGCCCAGAACTCTCGCCAGCGAGGCGTGTTCGAATGCAGGACCACGTCTCGCTGGCGTCGTTCGTTGCGGCGTTTGGCGCGGGCCTCATCTCCGTGCTCTCACCCTGCGTGCTGCCGCTGATGCCTGCCTATCTCTCTTTGCTCTCGGGCGTCTCGGTGGAGGTGCTGCGCGACGCCGATTCGCGCCGCGCAATGCGTGCCCGCGTCCTGCGCGGCTGCGCGGGTTTCGTCGCGGGCTTCTCCACGGTCTTCATTCTGCTCGGCGCCTCCGCGACGACCGTCGGCCGGGCGCTGCGAACCTTCGAGATCACGATCGGCGATGTCTCGATCACGCTTTCCCAGGTCGCTGGCGCGCTGATCGTGCTGATGGGCCTCCACCTAATGGGCGCGCTGCCGATCGCGTGGCTGTATCGCGACACGCGCTTCGCGGCGCGCTTCGTGCCGAAGAGCCCGTTTGGCACCTTCGTGGTCGGGGCGGCCTTCGCCTGCGGCTGGATCCCGTGCGTGGGTCCGATCCTCGGCGGCATCTACACGCTCGCCGCGAGCCACGAGACCGTGAGCGCAGGCATCGCGCTGCTGGCGGTCTACTCGCTGGGCCTCGCGATTCCGTTCTTCGCGGCCGCCTTCAGCCTCGACTGGTTCTTCGCGACGTTTGCCGTGCTCAAAACGCGTTTCCGCTGGATCGAAGTCTTCAGCGGCTCGCTGCTGGTTCTGCTGGGCGTGCTCGTGATGCTCGATCAACTGACGCGGCTGAACTCGTACTTCGCGTTCATGAACGACTGGGTGGAAGCACTCGAGGCGCTGCTGCGATGAGGCGCGCACGCGCGCTCTGCGCCATCGCCCTCTCGCTGCTCGCCTGCGACCCGATCGAGCAAGTACCCGCAGCCGAGGTTCGTGCGGCGGAGCCCGCGCCAGACTTCACGCTCGAGACGCTCGACGGCGGCGAGATCACGCTGTCCGAGCTGCGCGGGAAGCCGGTACTCGTCGACTTCTGGGCGACTTGGTGCGGGCCCTGCGAGGAGACGATTCCGGTGTTGGTCGAGTTTCAGCGCAAATACGGCGAGCGGGTGGGCGTGCTCGGCATTTCTGTGGACTGGGAACGCGAAGCGGTCGCGCCCTTCGCACGCGAGCACCGGATGAACTACCCGGTGTTATTCGGCGACGAGTCGCTGGCCATGCAGTACGGCGCCCCTGGCTTCCCGACTCTGTTCGTAGTCGATGCGCAAGGCCAAATTGTCGAGGCGCACGTGGGGGTGATCACGCTGCCCGAGCTAGAGGCCAGCGTGGCGAAGCTTCTGGGCGCGGACTGAGGCGAGCGAAGTCGACGCGGTAGCAGCGGCCGCCGCCTCAAGCGGGCGGGAGGCCACGCCGAAACCTCGGAGCGTGACGAAGCCGGCCTACGATCAGCGCGAGGACACGGGAGCCAGCGTTCGCAGCGCCTACGAGCGGCAGTTTGCAGCCGGCGAGGTGGTATTCGACGAAGGGCAACCTGGTGAGGCCTTGTTCGTGATCCAGGCCGGCACAATCGAACTCGTGCGCGGCGGAGCGGACGGCGCTCGCACCATCGCTCGCCACGGCCCAGGCGAGTTCTTTGGAGAAATCGCGGTGTTGCTGGGGCGGCCCCGCACCTCGCGCGCGGTGGCCGTTACCGACGCGCGGCTGCTGCAACTCGACCGCGCCACGTTCGAGGCGATGTGCGTTGATCGCCCCGAGATTGCGCTGCGCGTGATTCAGCGGCTCGCGGGGCGTGCGATCGAACTCGAGCAGCGCCTCTCCGCGCTGGGCGTTGACGATCTGCTGCGGCCGGTCGTGCGCGTGCTGATGCGAAGTGGTCGCCCCGGGGAGCAGAGCACGCGCGTGGAGACGACCCTGCGCAAGCTCGCGAGTGAAGCCGGCCTGCGGATGAACGACGCGCACCGCGCGCTCAATCAACTGCTCGATCAGAAGCTCGTGCGACTGGTCGACGACGTCATCGAGGTTCGCGATCTCGACGCCCTCGCGGCGGCTCTCGACCCAGGCGAATAACTGGGGCTGGCCGCTTCGGCGCGCGCGTCCCCTCCATTGACTTCGCTCGCGCTGGGCTCGCTGCGCGCTTTGCGGGTGCTGCGCGCCCGCGTTCTGCTCGGTTGACTTCGCTCGCCTCCGGCTCGCTGCGCGCTTCGCTTGCTAGCGTGCTCGCCTCGGGCGTGACGCGCCCACGAGTCGGGGGCGCACTCCTGTCGGTGGCATTTTCGTGGTTCGCAGCGGCAGGGCGGCGACTCCTCGCGCTCGGAGTCTGCGCGAGCGCGCTCGGGCTCGTGCTCAGCGGTGTCGCACATGCGCAAAGCAGCGACGCGCCCGAGCGCAAGCGCTTCCGCATCGGCGTGCGCGCCTTCGAGCTGACGGCGGACAAGATCACCCACGAGCGCGAGGGCGATCTCTATCTCGCGCTGGGCAGCGTGCAGGTTGCGCAGGAAGGGCGCGTGCTCAGCGCGGACTGGATCGCGTTCAGCAACGCCACGCGGAAGGGCATGGCGGTCGGCAACGTCGTGGTGCGCGAGGGCGACGACATCCTGCGCGCGCGCGCGATGCGCTTCCAGCTCGATGAGCAGACCGGCATCGTGCTCGGCGGCAGCGTCGAGTCAGAGTCCCAGGAGTTCAAGCTGGAGGGCGAGCTGATCGAGCGCCGCGGCGAGGACCAGTACCGGCTTCAAGGTGCTCGCTTCACGACTTGTCAGTGTCCGGAGGGCGAACGCGACCCGTGGGCCGTCCGATCCGGCGACCTCGACGTGGAAATCGGTGGCTACGCCAAGGCACGCAATTCG
>JANNRF010000138.1:0-4530 GCA_031401135.1 Deltaproteobacteria bacterium
TCGTGGAGCATGTCCATGAAGCCGGTGCGCGCCCAATAAGTCGAGTAGTCGAACGCGGGGGAGTTCGCTTCGGGGCCGGTCGGCCCGTAGCCCGAGAGGCGCGCGACGATCAGCTCGGGGCGCTTCTTCCGTAACAGCTCCGGATCGAGCCCGAGCTTTGCGAGGCGCCCGGGCAGCATGTTGGTCAGCAGCACGTCCGCGCGCTCCACGAGCTTATGAAGTGCGGCGACGGCCTCGGGCAGCGCGAGGTCGAGCGCGACCGAGCGCTTGCCGCGGTTGTCCATCTGGAAATGTGGCGCGAGCGGAAAGTCGCTGTCGTAGCCGGCGAAGCGCGGCAGGCTGTGGCGGTAGATCTCGCCCCAGGGCACCTCGACCTTGATGACTTCGGCGCCGAGATCGGCCATTAGGGCGCCCGCCGCGGGTGCCGCCACGAAGCTTGCGAGTTCGACGACGCGGATTCCGGAAAGCGGTGAGGACATGCGGCGCACTCTATCCGAGCTGCCGCGCCGCGTGCGCGCAGGCTCAACTTCGGCGCCTTCCTGAGGTACACCCCCTCGCCCAGACCCTTGGCGCCGTCGTTGCGCGCGACGGGATGCTGAGAAGCGCAGTGGCAAAGAGCGACGCGCGAGAGCTGTTAGAGGCGCCACCGAACGGCGCGAGGGGCAGACGATGAACGCGAGAGCCGCAGGCTGGAACACCGTGATGACGGCCGAACCGGGAGAGCTCGATCTCGAGATTCCGGCAGCCGCGATCGAGGGGGCGATCCCGCGCGAGCTGACGGGCGGCCGCCACCTCCAGAACGGCCCGGGCTGGACGAAGATCGGCGATCGCCTCGCGCATCCGTTCGACGGCCACGGCCTCGTGCGCTCGCTCTCCTTCACGGCGAACGGCGGCGCGCGCTTCCGCTCGCGCTTCGTGCGCACACCGGCGTATGTCGCGGAGCGCGCCGCGGGGCGGCTCGTGCACAAGGGTCTCGGCACGAACGTCAGCGATTCGCCGCTGCGCAACGCTCGGGCGCCCGGTCCGCGCAACGTCTCGAACACGACGATCCAGCCCTGGGCGGGAAGGCTCGTCTCGGGCTGGGAGGGCGGCCGGCCCTACGCGCTCGACGCGGAGAGCCTCGAGACGATCGGCGAGGAGACTTTCGGGGGCGTGCTGCCCGAAGGCGCGTTCCTCGCCCACGTGAAAATTGACGCCGCCACCAATCGCCTAATCGGTTGCAACCTGAACCGCGGGGTGCCGTCGCGCTTCACGTTCCGCGAGTTCGACGCCGCTGGAAAGCAGGTCGCCGAGCGCGCGGCGGTGATCCCGGGCATGCACTTCGAGCACGACTTCGTCGCGACGCCGCGCTGGTACGTGCTAGCGGGCAACCCGATGACGGCGAGCCTCACGAAGTTCGCGAAGTCGATGCTCGGCTTCGGCACGCTGATCGAGGCGCTGCGCACGGACGACGCGAAGCCCGGCGAGCTCTACCTAATCCCCCGTGGTCGACCCGGCCCGGTGCGCACGATCCGCCTGCCGCAGCGCGCGTTCGTGATTCATTTCGCGAACGCGCACGATCCAGACGATTCGACATGCGTTGTCGAGTTGTGCGCCTTCGAGTCGTTCCAGTTCGGCGGCGAGTTCGGGTTCCAAGGCCCGCATGCGCCGCTCGACCCCGAGTTGCCCGACCGCCGTGCCTCGATTCAGCGCCTCTACCGTGCCACGGTTCGCGACGACAGCGACGACGCACAGTGGCAGCAGCTCTCCGAGTACGGCATGGACTTCCCGCGTGTGCACCCCGCGCGCGAAGGCCGCGCGGCGCCCGCGATCTACGCCTCGACGCGCAGCGATCTCGCGAAGTCGGATCCGTTCGACGCGATCGCGCGGGTCGACGCCGTCGATTCCGAGCGACCGACCGACGTGTGGGCCGCGGGCGCAAACCGCTTCGTCGGCGAGCCCGTGTTCGCGCCGCGTCCCGGCGCGCGCGATCTCGACGACGGCTGGGTGGTCGCCGTCGTGTACGACGGCGCTGCGAAGAAGACGCAGCTCTGCGTGTTCGCCGCGCAGGCGCTATCGAAGGGGCCGATCGCTTCGGTTCCATTGCCGCTTCAGCCCTACGGCTTTCACGGATTCTGGGAGAGCGCGCGGGCATAGCAGCTCGCGAACGATCGGCCCCGACCCAACAACCTACCAGGAGGCTCCATGGCACAGACGCACGACCACGAGATTGTTTCGATCTACCCCTTCAGCGACGCGGAAGTCGATCAACTGATGAACGCCTCGAACGAGTGCGTCCTGATGTGGGCGACAAAGGACGGCTGGCCCGTCGGCGTCACGCACGCCTTCGTTTGGGACGGCAGCAAGATCTGGCTGACGTTCTCCGCTCACCGCCACCGCACCGTGGCAATTCAGCGCGACGACCGCGTCTCGGTCAATGTGAGCAGCTGTGGTTACCCGGCCGGCGTCGGCGAGGGCCTTCCCGGCGGTGCGATCACGTTCAAGGGACACGCCGCGTTCCACGACGACGAGAAGACCAAGCACTGGTTCTACACGGCGCTCTCGAAGAAGCTGAACCCTAACAATCCGGCCGGCGAGAAGTTCTTCTGGAGCCTGCTCGATTCGCCGCTGCGAACGTTGCTTTCGATCACGCCGGTGAAAAAGATCATGTACAACGGCCGCACTGCGGGCGCGCACATGGCGGGTACGGTCGAGGAAAAGGATCTCGGCGCGCGGCTCAGCGCGGACGGGGACCGCATGAACAAGGAGCGCGCGCGCAAAGGCCTCGCGCCGCGCTGAGGCTCGCCGGGCAGCTACTTCTTCGCGAGCGCGCGGCGCAGCACGTCGATCGTTTCCTGCGCGTTGCGCCGCGAGACGTCCGCGCCGGGCAGCATGCCCGAGCCGTGGAACGTGCCCGGCACAGAATGCAACTCCACGGAGACTCCTGCTTGCAGCATGCGCAGCGCGTACAGGATGCCTTCGTCGCGCAGCGGGTCGAACTCCATGGTCGAGACATAGGCCGGCGGCAGACCTGAGAGATCCTTGGCGCGAGCGGGCGCTGCGTACGGCGAAGGCTCGCCCTGGTGATTAGGCCCGAGGTAGTGCTTCCAGCTCCAGACCGCGTTCGGTCGGTTCCAGAGCGGCGTGTCTTGGAACGCCAGCATCGAGGGCGTGTCGAGACGGTCGTCGAGTTCGGGGATCTCGAGCAGCTGGAAGCAGAGCGCGGGGAAGCCGCGGTCGCGCGCCATCAAGGCGGTGCCTGCGGCGATTCCGCCGCCCGCGCTCTGGCCCGCGATGGCGAGCCGCGCCGCGTCGATGCCGAGCTCGCCCGCGTTGCGCGCGGTCCAGCACAGCGCGGCGTAACAATCTTCTACACCGGACGGGAAGGGGTGCTCTGGAGCGAGCCGGTATTCCACCGACACCACCACAGCATCGAGCTCCGCGGCGACTTTCTGGCACCACGGATCCATCATCGCGATCGAGCCGAGGATGAAACCGCCGCCGTGGATCTCGAACACGGAGCCGCGCGGCGCGCTCGCATTCGCCTTGGGGCGGTAGACGCGCACGGGAACTTGCGGCGCGCCTTCGGCTCCCGGCACGAGCCGATCCTCCATCAGCACATCGGTGCGATCCGGTGGCTGCGGAAATGCCGTCATCCGAAACTCGCGGATGGCTTGGATTTTCTCGGTGGTGGAGAAGTCCTGCACGGTCGGGAGAGTGGGGATGAGTGCAGCGAAGTCGTTGTCGTAGGCGCGTTTCGTCATGTGGCTGAGGCTAGTTCGGGTGAATCTGTTTCGGCGACGAGTGACGCACGTTTGTTGCGGCCGCGCGATGACGGCGGCTTCGACCCGGCGCATCATGCGCGCCTCAGAAGGAGCCGCGCATGGGAGATCTGGTGGTCGTCGAGCAGCGAGGCGCTGCACGGATTCTTCGCTTGAATCGCCCAGAGGCCCGCAACTCGCTCTCGCCCGAGTTGATCGGTGAACTCGGCGCGGCGCTCGACGCCGCGGTCGCAGATGACACGGTGCGCGCAGTCGTCCTGACCGGCACCGGCGATCGCGCCTTCTGCGCGGGCATGGATTTGCGCGCGTTTTCCGAGGGGCGCACCGGGCGCGCAGCGGGCGGCGGCGACCCGATGGCCGCGTTCGGGCGCTTCATCCGCGAGAGCATCCCGAAGCCGATCATCGGCGCGGCGCAGGCCACCGCGGTCGCGGGCGGCTTCGAGTTGTTGCTGGCGTGCGACCTAATCGTCGCGTCGTCCGCGGCGCAGTTCGGGATTCCCGAAGCGAAGCGCGGGCTGTTCGCCGCGGGCGGCGGCGTGTTCCTGAGCAAGCGCATCCCGCTCGCGCTCGCTCTAGAGCTGGGCATGACGGGTGACTTGATCACCGCGGAGCGCGCGCTCGCGCTCGGCCTAATCAATCGAGTCGTCGCGCCCGAGCGCGTGCTCGACGAGGCGCTCGCGCTGGCGGCGCGCATCACCGCAAACGGCCCGCTGGGCGTACGCGCGACCAAGGAGCTGATGCGGCTCGCGCTGGGCGCGACGCTTCGCGA
>JANNRF010000139.1:0-11147 GCA_031401135.1 Deltaproteobacteria bacterium
GGCTCTACGCCGGTTACGCGCGCGAGCAGGCCGGGCGCTTCTCGGGCAGCCAAGGCGCCGCGCGCTTCATCCAGGCGTGCGTGCTTCAGTGCATTCCCGAGAGCGAGGCGTTTCGAGCCGCGACAGCCGCCGGCCCGTGCCGCACCTACCCAAATCAAGACACCTGGACCGACGTGCCCTACGCCGAGGGTGTCGTACTTGTTGGGGACGCCGCGGGCTACAACGATCCCATCACCGGACAGGGGCTCTCGATCGGCCTGCGCGACGTGCGCATCGTGCGCGACTTGTTGCTGGCCGCGCCGCGTCTCACGAGCAGGGTGCTCGCGCCCTACGCCGAGGAGCGCCGCGAGCGCATGCGGCGGCTGCGCTTCGCGGCCGCGATGCAGGCGCGCCTCACCGTCGAGTTCGGCGACGCCGCGCGCGCGCTGCGCGCCGACGTGCACGCGCGCCAGGCGAAGGAGCCGGATCTCGGGCTGGCGTTCTTGTCCGCGATGGCGGGGCCCGAGGCGCTACCGGCAGAGGTGTTCACCCAACAAGCCGCGCTGCGCGTGTTCGGCGCCGAACTCCAGGGCATCGGGGTATGAACGCGGGCAAGCGCAGCTCTGGGGCGCGCGCAGCGAGGCGCAGCCGAGCGGAGTCGAGCGCTGGCCTCGCGTTTCGCGAGTTCTCGCACATCACGGTGCGCGTCTCCGAGATGGAGCGCGCGCTCGCGTTCTATCGCGACGGCCTCGGCCTGCGCGTGATCTTCGACGTGCGCCTCGAGGGCGCTGGGCTCGAGGCCGTGACAGGCACGCGCGGCGCGAGCGGCCGCATGGTGGGGCTGCTCGTGCCGGGCGCGGGCAAGGTGTGCATCGAGTTGTTGGGCTTCGACGCGCCGAAGAGCGAGCGCCCGCCGCAAGGCCGCTTCACGGGTTACTCGAACCTCTCGCTCTCGGTCGACGACCTCGACGCCGCCCACGCGGAGTGCGTCGCCCGCGGCCTGCGCCCGCTCCAACGACCGCTCGAGGTAGGCGGCGTGAAAATGTTCTTCCTCGCGGACCCCGACGGCACCGCCATTGAGCTGATCGAGTTCCCCCGCGGCGCAACCACCAGTGCCGCCTTCAACGGCGTCTAACGCCCCCCGGCGCGCTTCGAAACACCCCGGGACGTTCCACGACGAACGCGTCGAAACGCAAAACCCGTCGCGCAACACCGCGTCACGTCTGCGGAATCGCGCCTCTCGTCAAGGAACGTTCCCGCACGGCTTGGCGAGCTTGGCGAGGGCGTCGCACAGCGGCGCGAGCGCGGGCGGCGTCGTTGCGCCGCTGCGCTGCGCGGCGCCGAAGAGCGCGCGCCGCGCTGCGCCGACATCGCCGCCGCTCGCGGAGGTGAGCAGCGCGAGCGCGCCGCTCGTGTGCGCGGCGGCGAGGCTGCTGCCGCTCGCGAACGCGTAGCCGCCGGCGGCCGCGGTTGAGACGATCTCCACGCCCGGTGCTGTTAGGTCCACGCTCGCGCCGGTCGGCGCGAGGCGACGGCTGCGATCCGTGGCGGCCACCCCGATCACCCACGGATACGCGGCCGGATACGCCGGCGCGCTGCTCGCGCGGTTGCCGCTCGCACTCACGATCGCGACGCCGAGCGTGTCGAGGCGCCGCACGGCGCGCTCGAGCGCGCGGTTCGCGGGGCCGGTGAGGGAGATGTTCACCACCTGCGCGCGCTGGCCCCAGGCGAGATCGAGGCCGCCGAGCACGCTGTACAGGCGGCATAGGTCGCCGCGCGGGCTGGCTTGGCACACCGGGATCGCGAGCACGATCGCGGCCGGCGCGACGCCCGCGATGCCGGCGCCGTTGCCCTTGCTCGCGCCAATAATGCCTGCGACGAGCGTGCCGTGCTGCGCGGCTGCACCGCTCGCGCCGTTCGTCTCGTTCTCGATCAGCGCGACAGCGCGCAAATCCTCGTGCCCGATGTTCGTGCGCGAATCGAGCAGCGCGACGCGCACGTTCTCGCCGCGCTTGATCGTGTGCGCCGCATCGAGGCCCAGCGCATCGAACGCCCACTGCTGCTTGCGATACGGGTCCGGCCGCGCCGCCGTCGCGGGCGCGCTCAGGGGCGCGGCGCTCGGCTCCGGCTCCGCCTGCGTTTCGTAGACATCGTCCTGAACCGCGGCCGCGTTCTCGGGCAGGCTCACGATCAACGCCGCGGGCGCAGCGCCCGGCGCCCCTTCGACGCGCGCGATCGTCGCGCACAAGAGCGCACTCCAGCGCGATTCCACGACCCGCGCGCCCGGCGCGAGCACGAGCCCCGCGCTCGAAACCGCGCCGTCCGCGCCCTTCGGCAGAATCACCAGCACGCTCGCCGGCGCGCCGTCCGCCGCCGCCTCGCCTGATAACTCGATGCCGGGCGCGACAGGCGGGCAATCCGGCGCTTCTGCGCGCGCGATACCGGCGGCGACCCAGAGCAGAGCGGCGATCGTGAGCGTGCGTGCTCGGGGCATCGAGGCGGTGCGACCTCTTAGGGCGCGAGCTGTGCGAACTCGGCGACGCGAAGATCGCCCGATTCGAGCCGCACCGCCGCCGCACGCGCATCCGCGCCTTCGCCCAGCTGGAGGTGCACCACGCCGTTCGCAGTCGGGCCACTCGCGACGCTCGCGCCGATCGCCCGCAGCTCGCTCGCGATTTCGGCGAACGAAGCGTCGGCGCGGAACACGACATCGAGCGCCGGGCCGCGCGCGGCGCCCGCTTCGACGCCCTGGGTCGCTGGCGCGTAAATCGCGCCCGGCCCGAGCTGGCGCGTCGCGACGATGCCCGCGGTACCGGAGATCGCCGCGACCACGAGCCCTGCGGCGATCGCGATGCGTGGGCTCACCCGCCAGACGCGACGTTGCCGGGGCGGAGCCAGCCGCCGCGGATATGCCGCGATCTTTGCCTGCACGCGCGCCAACACGCGCTCCTCGCCAGCGATGTCGTTGGCCACAGCGTCGTCGCTCTCGCCAGCGAGGTCGGCGATCTCCCGGCGACAACGCGCACACTCCGCCGCGTGCGATTCGATCTGGCCGCGCACGTCGGGTGTTAGGTCGCCATCGGGGTACCAGGCGAGCCAGTCGAGCACGAGTTGGGGGCAGGCCGCGTTTGCGAGCGTGGGGTTCATCGGCCTTCTCCACGCGAAGCCGGTGGTGGCGTTCGCAGCGCGCGGCGCGCTCGCGAGAGCCGCGACTTCACGGTGCCGCCCGAGACGCCGAGCTTTCCCGCGATCTCGTCGATCGATCGTTCCTGGCCCGCGAGCTCGGCGGTTTCGCGCTGCACGGGCGGAAGCTGCTCGAAGCGGCGCCGCAACCAGCGCAGATCGCTTCGCGCTTCGAGCTGGTCGAGGACGCTCCGGTCGTCGCGGACGGCGTGCAGGAACTCAGGCTCGGCGGAGATCACCGAGGCGCGCTTCAGGCGCCGCCGATTGCGGTCGGCCTCGCGGCACTTGAAGGTCGCGATTCCGAACATCCAGGTGGTGACGCGCGAGGCGCCGCGGAAAGCAGGCGCGCCCCGCCAGACTTCGAAGAACGCGTCGGCGACGACTTCTTCCGAGAGCTCGGCATCGCCGAGGCGGCGCTCGACGAAAGCGAAGAGCCGCGTGTAGTAGCGGTCGAAGAGCACCCGGAAGGCAGCGGAATCGCGCTGCTGGATGCGCGCGATCAGCGCGTCGTCGCTCGGCGAGATGTCGCTCACGGGCACGGGCTCCCTGGGAAGCCGCAGCCGCTTCCCGGATCGGGATCGTCGATGACCTTTTCCGGCAAGCAGCCGGAGCCGGGGTTGTCGCAGGCGCCGGGGCCCGCGAACGCCGGCAGCTCGGGCTGCCCCGCGCTCGAGCCATTCACAGCGGCGGCAACGTTCAGCGGCGTGAGCAGCAGGTGCGCGGGTGCTGCCGCGTCGTTCTCGCGGGCACTCGGGAGCGGCGGCAGCAGGAGATCGCGTTCGTCGCCCGCGCATTCGCCGGCAGGCGCGAGGACGATCCGCTCCTCGGCGCCCGCCACGCTGGCGAGCGACCCGATTAGGAGAGCCACAAGGACACTTCGGCGCATGGCGAATCCCTTACTCCACGGGGTAGGTGGCCCCACTACGGGTTTAGGGTCCAGGTCGCGTACAGCCCGACCACGTGCCGGGTGTAGTCGAAGACGCCGACGCTCGAACGATTTCGCTGATAGCGCCAGCGTGTTTCGAGGGCGAGTTGCCGGAGCAGGGCCCGCCGCAGCGAGAGCTGGGTGCGCCACTCGTGTTCGCTTCGCTCTCCGAAGGGCGCATAGCTCGAGTCGTGCCGGTAGGGGCGGAAGGCGTATCTCGCACTGCCCGCGAACTCGAACTTGGCGGGCAGCAGCGATTCCCAGCCCAGCTCGAACTCGGGGGAGTCGAACGAGTATTCGCGGCCGTCGGCGTTGAAGTGGCGGTAGGCGAGGGCGGCGAGCACGGTGGTGTCGAGCCCCGGGAGCGCAACGCGGTGATCGAGCCCGACGCGCAGGCCCAAGCCATCGCGGTCGCGCTGGCGGCGCAAAACCATGTCGGGCTCGCTGCTCTCGAAGCGGTAGTCGTCGAACACGATCTCGGCGAAGGCACGCGTGGCGCCGCGCTCGCCCGCATCGCGCGAGAGTTCGAGGGCAAAGGCGGGCGCGGAGAGGAACGCGCGCTCGTTTACCCACGCGTGCGAGTACGAGCCGAGCGCGCGCACCGTGATGCGCTCGCCGAGCCGGCGATCCGCCCACAGCGTGAGCGAGGGATGCAGCGTGTCGAAGCGGCCGAGCTCGCGCTGAAGCGAGCCGCTGAACGCGAGCGCGCCGCCGAGCTGCGCCGTGTTCGAGACGCTCGCTGCGCGGCCGATCAATCCGCGCCAGACGAGGCGCTGATCCGACTGCGACGGAATCTCGGTCGGTAACGCAAGGCCCTCGCCCAACAAGACCGCGTTGGTGTCGTGCTCGAAGCCAGCGCCCAGAGAGGCGAACAGCGCACGCGGCGCCGCGTCTTCCGCTGCGAGGGCGCGCTGCGCCTCGGCCGCCCACGCGCTGCCGGGCCAACCCGCGACGACACGCTCGAGCGCCGTGCGCGCCGCCGCGCGCTCCCCGGCGCGTCCGCGCGCTAGGCCCGCATAATAAGACGCGGCGGGCTCCACCTGCAGCGGCGCGAGTTCTCGCGCTCGCTCGAAGCGGCCGGCCGCCAGCGAGGCCTCGCTGCGATCGAGCGCGATCAGCCCGAGGTAGAGCGGGATCTCGGCGCGCAGCTCCCCGCGTGCCTCCGCGCGCAAGAGGCCCTCCTCCGCGGGCGCGCGCTCGCCGGTATGGAAGCGCGCGACCGCGAGGTCGACCGTGAGGCTGGCATCGTTCGCCTCGAGCGGCGCGAGTTCGCGCACGGCGCCCATAGCGTCTGCTGTGCGCAGCAAGCACAGGCCTCGCGCGCGAGCCGCCTCGGGCGCCGCGTTGGCCTCGAGCAGCGCGAGCGCCTCCGCGCAGCGGCCTTCGGAGCTGAGGCGGAGGCCGTCGGCTAGATCGTCCGCGGAAGCAGCGCTCGCCAGCCAGCTGAGCGCGATCGCCAGCAATGGCCGATAACGCGTCAACGCCGCTGATCTCCCGCCGCCATTGCGCATCGCAGTCCCCACGCTTCGCATCGCTGGCGCCACCCTATCACTCGGCTTCGAGCCGCTGGGCGATCTCTGCGCGCCGGTTGTTTGACACCGACGCCCCGCGAGCTGCCACTCATTCAGCAGGAACCGGAGAGAGCTCGGCAGTCACTTACAGCGCGGAAGGGTCGGACGTACCGACCGCAGAGGGAGCACAGGTCTGGAAGCGGCAATGGACATCCGGATGCGAAAGCGACCGAGCCAAGGACGATCGCGCGTGACCGTCACGTCGATCCTCGAAGCTGCCGATCGCATTCTGCGCGCGGACGGCTACGAGGCCGCGTCGACGAACCGCGTCGCACGCGTCGCGGGCTTCAGCGTGGGCTCGCTCTACCAATACTTTCGCGACAAACAGGCCATCGTCGGCGCGCTGCTCGATCGCGAACTCGTTGCGGAGGCCGCGCTGGTCGTTGTCCAGCTGGATCAAAGCGCCGCACAGAACCTCAACGGGCTCGGCGGCGCCTGCGTGAAATTGATGATCGAGCGCCGAGCCGCGCGCGCGCACCTGTATCGGACGCTCGACCAGCACGCTGCGGAGCTCGGCGTCGTATCCGTCCTTCACCAACTCGTCGCGGCGCAGGCGCCGACGCTCTCGGATTCGCTCCATCGCGTTGCGGCTCACACGTTGCCGCGCTCGCCGCGCAGCCTCGACGCGCGGCTGTTCGCGCTCGCGCGCCTCGCGAGTGGCGCGAGCTTTGCGTTCGCAGTCGACGCGCCGCCGGCGCTTACCGCCGATGTGTTAGGTGCGGAGTTCGCAGCCGCCGCAGAACGCTACCTCGCGGGCCCGCCGCCGGGGCCGGCTGCAGCCACGCTCGCACTGAGCTGGGCGAAGCCGAATGGAAGTGCCGCCACCCACGCAGAGCAACGCGCCCGCCGACGCCGGGAAGCGCGCGGCATGCTGGTCGCTTCCGCCACCGAGGCCGCAGTCCTAGAAGCGCGCGCATTCTTGCTCGCGAGCCTCGCCGATGTCGGCGCAGTAACGCAAAGGCCGCCGTTCGGGCTCTCGCAGGAAGATCTGCTGCACGAGGTCGCGCGCTTCGCGGACGCGCTGTTCAGCTGAGCAAGCGGCGCTTCGCCGCGCGCAGCGAGGCGCAGCCGAGCGAAGTCGAACAGGGGCCTCAGTGTTCGCTGCGCCACCCCGCTTGCATTACCGCGACGCCGCGTGCAGCAAGCGGCGCTTCGCCGCGCGCATCGTCCGGCGCTGCGGTGCCCGGGGCAGGACTCGAACCTGCATGACCTTTCGGCCAGGGGATTTTAAGTCCCCCGCGTCTGCCATTTCGCCACCCGGGCGCATCGAACCGGCTGCTTCGGCTCCTGCGTTCTAATTAGTCGAGCGCCAGCCGCGCCTGCACGTCGGGGTGCTCGAGCAATTCGTCGAGCACATCGCGGTCGAGCAGCGTCGTGCGCGAATAGCCGTGCTCGGGGTTGCTGATCTCGAGGCGGAAGATCTCACGCGGCTCGCGAAAGATGCAGCGCGCGCGCACGACGGTGGCCTCGCAGCGAAAATCCTCGAGCAGCGAGGCGAGGATGCGCTCGACGCGGCGCAGGCTCGCGAGTTCGGGCGCGAGCTGTTCCTCGATCGAGCGCCGAGAGCGCATCAGGATTTTGTAGCTGCCGGGTCGCGACGACATGGGAGAGCCAGCATATCGCCGCTGCGGCGCGGCGAGTCAGCTTTCCGGCGCGGCCGTCGCGCGCGCACTCGCGAGGAAGCGATCGATTACGCCCTGCGCTTCGCCGCTCGCCGCGACGAACTCGACGCCGACGCCGCCTACGCGTGTGGCCCCGAGCGGCACGCGCGTCCACGCGACGCGCGCGACCGCCTCCACCGACTCGCCGCCGGGAAGATGGAGCTGCAACAACAAACGACGGCCTGGCGCGGGCGGATCCGCGCTGTGAATGAACGCACCGCCGCGGGAGAGCGTCGCGCACAGCTCGTCGGTATCGCGATAAGAGGTCGCGCCGGTGCGCGGGTCGCGCTCGGGGTCGATGCTCGAGACCTGGACGCGCGCGCGCAGGTCGATGCGCTCGAAGCGCCGGTTGCTGCTGTCACCGCTGCTCATGGAATTGCCCTCCGCAAGCAGGGATCGGGAGCACGCAAGCGGCGCTTGAACTCGCGGCGTCTCAAGCGCTCGCGCGATCGCGTCGAAGAGGCCGCCACGGGGGTGCGGCGCATGGCGACGAACGAGGAAGCTGGCTTCGAGGCGCCGCTCCCGATTTCGCAGCGCCCCGCGCTCGAGGCCGATCTCGCAGTGATCTCCGCGTCCGGGGTGCTCTCGGCGATCCACGAAGCAAAGCGCTCGGGCATGCTCCTCTACCGCCAGCGCCAGCAGGAGAAACGCATCTACCTCGAGGCCGGCGAAGTGATCTTCGCCAGCTCGAATCAAGCGGTCGATCGCCTCGGCGAGTGCCTGCTGCGCTCCGGCGTAATCAATCTCGAAGAATTGCGCGACGCGGAGCGTGCCTTCAACCCGAGCGATCGTTTCGGGCGCGTGCTGGTCGAGCGCGGGATCCTGACGCCGCGTGAACTCTGGAATGGTGTGCGCAGTCAGACCGAGGAGATCGTGCGCTCGCTGTTCGTGGTTCCGGGTGGGCGCTGTTGGTTCTGGGAAGGCGAGATCCGGCCCGACAACGTGGTGAGACTGTCGCTCGAGACGGGCCGGCTGATCAGCGAGGGCCAGCAGCGTGGCGCTGAACTGCGCCGGTTCCTGACCGTGCTCGACGATCCGCGCGTGCAACTGGCCCAGACGCATGCGGGCGCGGAGCCGACCCTGGCAGGGAGCGAGCGCGCGATTCACGCAGCGCTCGGCACCGGCCGCTCGTTCGCGGGGGTGTGCGAGGAACTCGGCCTCGACCGCGAGTCCGCAGCGCGCAGCGTTCAGCTGTTGCGCCTGGTTGGCGCGGTGAAGCTGATGCGCCTCGCGGAGAATGCGCGCCCCGTGGCGGTAGACCCGTCGCTTGCGTTGAGGGCGGAGGCGTTCGCGAAGCTGATCTCAGTGCTCACCGGCGAACTCGCGACCGCGGATGGAAACCGATCCATCGATACGCGCCTCGCGCGGGAACTCCACGAGGTGGCCGGGAGATTCCCAGCGTTGCTCGCGGGCGCCGAGCTCGCGCCGAGCGGCGGGGTCGATGCATCCCTGCTCGCGGAGCGCGCCGCATTGCTCCCCGACGAAGGCGGCGAGGTACTGGCCAGCGCACTCGGGGAGCTGGTCTCGTATCTCGAGTTCGAGCTGATGAATCACCCGAACGTCGCGGACCCGGGCGCCGTGCTGCGCTCGCTCGAACCGCTGCGGCGAGCAACCGCCGAGTAGCAAGCGGCGCCATCGCCGCGCGCAGCGAGCCGAAGACGAGCGGAGTCGAACAGTGGCCTCCGTGCCGGATGCGCCTGGTCGCGCGCGATCCCGCGATGCCAGTCACCAGCTTGCGGCGCCTCGCCACGCGCAGCGGCCGCAGCTCGCAGCTCTGCCATCATCGCGGCGATGGAGCTGCTGACTCGCTTTCACCCAGTACACGAGGCGCTTCGAGCTCACCGGCGGCCGCTGCATCTGCTGCGCGTGCGGGAACCCGCGCCCAGCGAGGCGGAGCCCCTGCTCGCGCTGGCGAGTTCAGCGGGAGTGGAGGTGGTGTTCTGTACGCCCGCCGAGCTAGGTCGGGGTCTGCCGCCGGGCCTGAAGCCTCAGGGATTTGTGCTCGAGGCCGGGGAGATTCCCGAACTCGAGCTGGACGCGCTCATAGGGTTGGCGCAGCCCGGGCGCCGCTTCGTCGTCGCGCTCGACGGGGTGGAGGATCCACAGAATCTGGGTGCGATCGCTCGGGTCGCCCACGCCGCTGGCGCTACGGGGCTGTTGCTCACCGATCGGAGATCAGCCCCGCTGTCACCCGCCGTCTCGCGTGCTAGCGCCGGAGCGATCGAGCACCTGCCTGTCGCTCGGGTGGTGAACCTCGCCCGCGGGCTCGAGCGACTCAAGGCGCTCGGCTTCTGGGTTCTCGCTGCGCAGCCGAACGCGGAGCAGGACCTGTTCGCGCTGCCAGACCGCTTCTGGGAGGGTGACCTGGCCCTCGTGCTTGGCGCCGAGGGCCGCGGGATTCGTCCCGGGCTCGAGCGCCAACTCGATTCGCCCATCTCCATTCCGATGGCAGGCGCAGTGGCCTCGCTCAACGTCTCGTCTGCCGCAGCGGTGATCCTGTATGAATGGGTGCGGCGCCGGCGCGGTGAGCCGCGGTAACTCGCGCTGGTGACTGGCGTCGCGTGAACGCGCGCGACGAGTCGCGGCCGGCGCGGAGGCCAGTGTTCGATCTTCGCTCGGCTCACGCGAGCCAAGGGCTCGCGTGGCCTCGCTGCGCGCGGTGGAGCGCCGCTTGCTGCCGCGGAAAGGCGCGGAAGGCTCCGGAAATCTTGGCTTTTCGGGTTGCTACCGAAACCGCGCCTTCGTATGTTGCCGCGCCGGCTACCGGCTGGCGTAGCTCAATTGGTAGAGCGGCGGATTTGTAATCCGCAGGTTAAGGGTTCGAGTCCCCTCGCCAGCTCCAAGCCAACGAGACGCGCTGCCGCAGTTGGTTCCGCCGACGCAGCATTCCTTGACGAACGGACCAAAGTGGATCGAGGGGGGCGCGGTCCGGAATCGGGCGGCTACAGTCGGCGCCCCTTTCAGGGAGATATCGAAGGTCTTCGAATCTCTCGCAACAGACTCACCCAATTGAGGATTTTCCGGACGAGGCGGTCGCGGCACGCGGCAACCAGAGGGTGGGGCGGTTCTCAGGTTCGTGACGGACGCGAACCTTAGTCCCAGTCTCCCTCCTATTGCTTGGCCTTCGATCCCACGCCCTAACAACACTTGGACAACGATCCAAGCGGGAGATTGCAAAGCGCGGCGACCCGCTGGCGGGTTTCGGACGCCGAGTAGATCCGGAGAGGTACCGAAGCGGCCAAACGGGGCAGACTGTAAATCTGCTGGCTTATGCCTTCGGAGGTTCGAATCCTCCCCTCTCCACCACTCGCGTAGGGCCCATTAGAGAGGTGCTGTGAGGGGCTGCGGCGCAAACGCCGCAGATCCGACGGAAACGGTGGACCGCGGGAATAGCTCAGCTGGCTAGAGCACGAGCCTTCCAAGCTCGGGGTCGCGGGTTCGAATCCCGTTTCCCGCTCCAAAGAAACTCGAGGGACGAAAGGCTCACGTAGCTCAGTCGGTAGAGCACGTCCTTGGTAAGGACGAGGTCACCGGTTCGATCCCGGTCGTGAGCTCCAGTTCTTCAAGCGACCCCAACAACTCTTCCACGACATCCAAAGCAAAGAGGGATTAGGCGAGATGGCCAAGGAGAAGTTCGAGCGCAACAAGCCCCACGTGAACGTGGGGACGATTGGTCACGTGGACCATGGCAAGACGACGCTGACGGCGGCGATCACGCAGCGCCAGGCGAAGAAGGGCCTGGCGCAGTTCGTGGCGTACGACCAGATCGACAAGGCGCCCGAGGAGCGCGAGCGCGGGATCACGATCGCGACGGCGCACGTCGAGTAC
>JANNRF010000140.1:0-3614 GCA_031401135.1 Deltaproteobacteria bacterium
AACGCGGAGCTCGACGGCGCGCGGCTCAGCACCGAGGAGATCCTGCCGTTCATCCGCTTGCTCTCGCCCGCCGCGTTCGAGACCACCGCGCGCGCCTTCTCGAACCTGATGTGCGGCCTGCTCAACAACCCGGAGCAGCTCGACGCGGTGAAGCGCGACCGCAGCCTAATCCCTCAAACGGTGCAGGAGGGCCTGCGTTGGGAGCCGCCGCTCGTCTCGTTCGCGCGCACCGCGACGCGCGACACCGAAGTGGCTGGCGTGCCGGTGAAGGCCGGCGCGATGATCGCGACGATCGTCGGCGCCGCGAACCGTGACCCCGCGCGTTGGGAGAACGCCGACCGCTTCGACCTCCATCGCCCCGCGAAGCCGCACATCGCGTTCGCCCAAGGTGCGCACACCTGCCTCGGCATGCACCTCGCCACGCTCGAACTCGAAACCGCGCTGAGTGTGCTGCTCGAACGGCTCCCGAACCTGCGCCGCGATCCGGATGCGCCCGCGCCAGTGATTACGGGCGGGAGCTTCCGGACGGCGCTGAAGTTGCCGGTGGTGTTTTGAGCGCGTTCCCTTCTCACGATGAAGGTTCGCGACGTGCTCCGCTTGTTCAGCGTTGATGGCTGGTAGCTTGCCCGGACCAAGGGAAGCCACCAACAGTTCAAGCACCCTACGAAGCCCGGGTTGGTCACCGTCGCCGGTCATCCCTCGGAGGACCTGGCTCCTGGAACTCTCCAAAGCATCCTCAAGCAGGCGGGTCGGAAATGAGAATTCTCATCATCGTCGAGCGAACGGGCACTGGTTACTCCGCCTTCTCGCCGGATCTGCCTGGTTGCGTCGCCTCGGGCGCAACTCAGTCGGAAGTCGAGGTCGCGATGCGCGGAGCGATCGAACTGAATCTCGCAGGAATGCGCGCCGAGGGCATGGCGCCGCCGGAGCCGCAGGCATACGCGACCGTGGTCGAAGTCGCGGCCTGAGCGAAAAGGGACCGCTGCCGCTTCCAAGGGGAAGTGGCTGCCGAGATCGCGATGATGCGCGCCGAACGGCGCGCGAAAAGTGCACGCTGACCGACACCACGGGGCGCTGACCGATGCGACCGCACTTCGCGGCCTCAACCCGTGCGGCGGCCTCTGCGCTTGGAAGCCTGCGGCACTCGTTCGGCCAGCCAGATCTTGATCAGCGATTGGTACGGCACATCGCGCCGGTTGGCCTCGATGCGCAGCGCATCTAGCAGGCTGACCGGTAGGCGCAGCGAAATCGAGGTGGAAGACGGTTTCAGTTTGGGGAACCGGACGTGCACCGCCCGCGACCAGTCAATGAGCCCGCTGGAGTCGTGCGATTCCCAATAAGCCCGCTCTGCCTGCTCGCTGCGAAGGCGCCGCGGCGCGGGTCGTTTCGATTCAGCTTGTTTGCCCATAGATCACCCTTTCTTTGCGGTGCATGTCGCGCGCCGAGATCACCCGAATTCGCCTGCCGGCCTGACGTAGCGTGAACGTCAGGTGCAACAGGCGCCCCGCGTCGGTGCGGCCAAGCGCATGCCAGCGCGGCTCAACGCCGGAGTGCTGCTCGCCCACGACCATCAACAGCGGCTCGTGGAAGAACGCCTGCTCGGCTTCGCTCATCGTCACCCCGTGCTTGGCCTCGCTCTTGCGCTCGTTCCCCGTATCCCAGTCGAAGCCTTCGATCGTGTCCAAGTCGATCATCATCGGGTGCATATGATAACCATATGCGGCTGCCAGCCCAGGCACGAACGGCCGAGGCGCGACAGTGATCCAGTTCGGGGAGCTCAGCCCGAGGTGGAGGCGGCGCGGCGAACCGGCCTAGAGTCGGCTCAACACCCAAGGAGCCCTCCCGATGATGACTGGCGCCCAGTATCGAGCTTCGCTCAACGACGGCCGCGCGACTTACTTCGAAGGCAAGCGCATCAGCGACATCGAGGGCGATCCGGTCCTCGGCCACACCGTGCACGAAGTCGCCGCGACCTACGACCGCTTCTATTCGGCGGAGCCCGGCGCCACGAGCCCGCTCATGCGCGTCGCGAACTCGGCGGCGGATTTGAAGGCGCGCATCCCCATTCTTCACACGGCGGACCTCGTCGCCAACGTCACCTACCAGTCGATCATGACCCTAATGACTGCCGCGGCGAAGATGGGCGACACGCCGAAGTACGTCGAGCGGATCGGCGCGTACGTCGACCGGGCGCAGCGCGACGACATCCGCATCACCGAGTGCATCACCGACGCGAAGGGCGACCGCTCGCTGCCGCCGATGAAGCAGCACGATCCGGACATGTACGTGCGCGTCGTCGATCGCAAACCCGGCGGCGTGGTGCTCCGCGGCGCGAAGCTGCACATCTCGGGCGCGTCCTACTCCCACGACCTAATGACCATTCCGACCAAGGCGATGAAGGCGGGCGAAGAGGCCTACGCGATCGCGGCGATGGTGCCGGTGAACTCGCCGGGCGTGCGCATCGTGAACACCACCTACGCGCCGCGCCACGGCGATCCGCGCTCGTTCCCGATCTCGAGCCAACACCACATGCCCGAAGGCTTCGTGATCTTCGACGACGTGTTCGTGCCGGAGGAGCGCATCTTCCTCGACGGCGAAACGCGCCACGCCGCGGTCTTCGCGCACTCGTTAGGCCTATGGGAAAGGCTCGGCGGGCTCTCCGCGTTCGCCGAGGAGGCGGACCAGCTGGTGGGCTTCGCGCAGCTGATCGCGGAAGCGAACGGTCTCTCGGGCGAAGCGCACATCAAAGAGAAGATCTCGGAGATGATCATCCACGCGACGCTGATTCGCGCTGGCCTCGAGGCGGCGATCTCGAACTGCAGGATCACGCCCGAAGGCGCCGCGTTTCCGGATGAGCTCTACACGAACGCGGCCAAGTATTATGGCGCCGCCAACTACAACCTGATGGTGCGCCACCTGCACGACATCTCGGGCGGCGCGGTGCTGACGGCGCCCTCGATGGCGGATCTCGACAACCCCGAGGTTGGGCCGCTGATCCGCAAGTACATGAGCACGGGCCCGGAGGTCGACGGCGAATACCGCACGCGGCTGTTCCATGCGATCCGCGATCTCACCGCGGATTCGCTCGGCGGCTGGAAGGCAGTGACCAACATCCAGGCCGGCGGCGGGCTCTACGCGCAGCGCATAGTGACGCGAAAGTTCTACGACCTCGCGGGCGCGAAGAAGAAGGCGCTGGCGCACGCGCGCATCGAGAGCGCGCCGGAGCTGTCGAAGCGGAGGTAGCCGCTCGCGTTTACGGATCGTTTACGCGGCGCGCTCGGAATCGCACCGCGGCGCGCAGCGTCGCGAGTAGAGTGAGCGCGCCTAGAAACTCGCGTGAGAGCGCGAGGTTCGCAAGCGAAGCGCGCAGCGAGCCGCAGGCGAGCGAAGTTCACGAGCCGTGAGGTGAAAGAATGCGTGCGCTGGTTTCTCTTGCATGCGCCCTAATGCTTTCGGCCGCTGCGGGAGCCGAGCCGCTCGCGCGCGAAGACGTGCCGGAGCCGCTGCGCCCGTGGATCGACTGGGTGCTGCGTGGCCACGAGGCGGAGACCTGCCCGTTCTTGGCTGTGAACGGGCGGCGCGCCTGCGTATGGCCCGGACGGCTTTCACTCACA
>JANNRF010000141.1:0-11762 GCA_031401135.1 Deltaproteobacteria bacterium
CCGCGCGCCGCCGCGTTCCGGCGACCGAGCACGAGCGCGACGAAGCCGAGCGCATGGGCGAGCGATCCCCAATAAGTCGCGGCGACGCCGGCCACGCCGTGCAGCTCCGCGAACGGCGCGAGCTGCGGCTCGAGCGCGGCCGCCAGCGTGGCCGAGCGCGCGAGATACGCGAGCTCGGCGCCGACGGCGAGCGTCGCGAGCCGCGTGCGGTCGTGCGGCAGCGCCTCGAGACACGCGGCGAGCGCATGGGCCGCTTCGTTCGCTTGCGCGCGCTTCCCGCACAGCCCGTGCGCCAGGCCCGCGATCGCGGCGAGCCCCGGCAGGTTCGGAAGATGCGCGCGCGCTTGGTCGAGTGCGGGCAGCAGTTGCGCGAGTCCGCCGCCCTCGCGCGCGAGCTGGAAGCGCTGCAGCCCCGCGACGACGCCGGAACCGAGACTGCCCGTCGCGCGGGCGTGGGTGTCGGCCGCCGCCATCGCAGCGTTCGCCTCTTCGAGGCGGCCGGCGATCAGCGCGCGCAGCGCTGCGACGCCGTGCGTCATGCCTTGCGCGTACGGAAGCGGCGCGCGCCGGACGAGTTCCTCGCAATCGGCGAACGCTTCGTCGAAGCCAGCGCGGTCGCCGCGCTCGAGCTGAACGGTCGTGAGCTCGGAGAGACCGCGGAACTCGAGCTCGATGTCACCCGCGTGCCGGCCGCAGCTCGCGACTTCGCGGGCGAGCGCGAGCGCGGCCTCGGGCCCGCTCGCGCTGAAGAAGCTGATGCTTTGGTCTGCGAGCACGCGCGCGAGCGTCAGTGGATCGCCGTGGCGGCGCGCACGCGCGACTCCGTCGGCTAGCAAGCGCACGCCTTCGTCACGCTCCGCCGGAGCGGACTCGAGCAGCGCGGCGCCGAACCGCACGGCGACGCGCGCTTCGAGCGCGGGATCACCGCTCGGCGCCGCGTGCGCGGCGCGCAGCCAAGCGAGCGTGGCGTCGGCGCTGTGGAGCGAAAGCGCGCGATGCGCAAAGCCGAGCGCGGCGCGCGAGAGGCGATGCACATCGCCGAGGTCGCGCGCGATCCTGGCGGCGCGGTCGAACGGAACGCGCGCGCTGGGCGTCCCCCAGATTGCGACGGTCAGCTCGCCGAGCTCGAGTAACAAGTCGCACAGCTCGAGCGGCGGAAACTCCGAGTGCTCGGCGATCTCGACGGCACGGAGTTGCCAGGCTTCTGCGTCCGCAACGGCGTGCATTCGCAACGCCGCGCGGGCCGCGCGTCGCAGGTGATCGACCGCTGCCGCAGGCGAGAGCGCCGAGCGCGCGCCGAATGCGTGGCTGGCCAGCCGGAACGCGTCGCGTTCGGGGCGCGACTCGAGCGCGGCGAGCGCGAGGCGGTGAAGCGCAGCGGTCGCGCCTTCACCTAGGCTCGCGAGATCTTCCGCGACCGCTTCGGCAAAGAGCGGATGCGCGAAGCGCCAAGCGCCGGTGTCGCCGCGCTCGACGAGGCCGCCGCGTTCGGCCTCGCGCAACGCGCGCTCCGCCTCGCCGAGTGCGCAGCCCGCGCTCGCGCGCACCAGCTCGAGGTCGAAGGGCTCGCCCGCGACAGCGGCCGCGTGGAGCACTCGGCGCGTACCGTCGGCCTGTGCCGCGAGCCGCCGGCGTACGAGCGGCACGACGCCGGGCAGGACGCTTGCTGCGATTTGTGCCGCGCTGAACGGCGCAGCTCCTGCGCTGCTCGCGGCGAGTGTGCGCACCGCCTCGAGTGCGAGCAGCGGGCTGCCGCCGGTGTGGGTGGCCAGCGCGTCTGCCGCGCCGTCGCCGAGCGCTGCGCCGAGGCGCGCGCGCACGAGTGCGCCGAGCTCGCTCGCGTCGAGACCGCGCAGCGCGAGTGCGCGCGTCGTGCCCTCTGCAGCGAGCGCGGCCAGTTCGCGCGTGTGTTCGTCGCCGGGCGCGAGCGTGCGGTGGGTTCCTATTAGGGTGACGCGCGAAGTGCGAAGCGCCGGCGCGACGAAGTGCAGCAGAGCGAGCGACTCGCGATCTGCGAACTGGAGATCGTCGAGCGCGATGAGCAGCGGCCGCGCGCGCGCTGCGCCGATGAGCGCACGCTGGAGTTCGCGAAAGCGCGCGTAGCGCTGCGACTCCGAGATTCCGCCCGACGCAGGCAGCTCCGCACTGTGCGCGGTCAGCGCAACCACGCCGAGCGCCTCCGCGACCTCGGTCCAAAGCGCGTAGGCATCCGACTCTGCGCCCGCTCGCCCCCAGCCTGCGAGCACCCGCCAGCCGCGCGCTTCTGCGCGCGCGGCGATCTCGGCGAGCAGCGCGGTCTTGCCGATCCCCGCACTCCCGGAGAGCAGTGCAACGCTGCCGGCGCCCGCCTCCGCTTCGTCGAGCGCCGCTTCCAAAGTCGCGATCAACTCTTCGCGTCCGACGAAGCTCGCCTCGGCTGCGCCGACGACATCCACCGGCGCAGCGAAGCGCAGGCCGAGTCCACGCACGGTCTCGATCTGGCGCTGGGCGCGCCCGTCATCTCCGATCGCGCGGCGAACTTCCTTCAGCGCCTGACGGACAGCCGCCTCGCCCACCACCACGTCGGGCCAGAGCTGCGCGCGCAGGTGCGCGTCCGAGACGACGCGACCGCGATGGCGCAGCAGCAAAGCGAGCAGATCGAACGTGAGCGGCTGAGCGCGCACCAGTTTGCCGCCGCGCTCGAGCGTCCGGGCAGTTAGGTCGAGGCGGCAGTCTGCCCAGCGAAGCTGCATACCTGCGTGACCTTCTCTCGGCTGCGTGCTTCGAGTCTAGGACGGGAGATTAGGCTAGGAGATGTCGCTCTGTGCGCGGGCGGGGCAACGGGCGGCCCTGCCTCGTACGTCGGATCCCGCGCGAAAGGGAAGCGGCCAGTGGGGTCGTAGGTTCGCGACCGCTGATTAGGCCGCCGCCCTGCCTCTGGCCCGCTCGATCACTCGCGCGGCGGGAGCTTGATCTCGAGCGGCGGGCAGCCTTCGGGTTGCGGAGCGAGCGGCTGGCGCGCGATGGCGCCAACCAGCTCGAGGTACACGCCGTCTGGATCGATCGCATGCACGATCCCCGTCTCGTCCGCGCCTGTCCCCGAGCAACACGGCGCGATCTCGGAGAGGAAGGGCACGCTGTTCTTTTTCAGGATTGCGACGGCGCGATCCACATTGGCCACAAATAGCGCGACGCGCTGGATGCCGATGCGATTGATCGGCGCGGGATTGGCCGGCTCGGGATCGAACGGCGCGATCCACTGAGTGAGGCGCAGCACGTGCCGATCGCCGCGACCGAGCGCGATGTCGGCGCCGACGACGCGGAACGGCTGTTCGAGCCCGTAGGCACGCGCCTCCTCGATCGTGCCGGCGTGCTCGAACCGCCGCACGTCCGTGTAACCGAACTGCCGGTAGAACGAGAGCGAAGCGGAGAGATCGCTGACGTTGATCGCCACGTACGGCATCGCGATCAGGTGCATCTTGGCTGCCGCGTCGCCGTGAGGAGGCGCAGTCTCTTCGAGCTTGTAGAGCACGCCGTCGGGATCGCGCAGAAACACGAAGCGATTGCCTGGCACGCCGTAGGGCTCGGACAGGAATTTCGCGCTCTGGGTTTTGAGGTACGCGACGTCGCTGGCGAGGTCGGTCGTCAGCAGCGCGGAGTAGGCGGCGCCGAGGTGATTAGGTCGCGCGTACGGCGCTCGCCCATCGAAGGGAATCTTGAACTGAAGCAGGTCGATGCTCGCGGTGTTCAAACTTCCCGGAAGCGCGATCACCTCGCCCTTCACGAGCTCGTACTGGCACTCGTCGAACATGCCGAGCGCGCGCGCCATCAGGTGCGTGTTCGTGAGGGGGAAGCCGCTGACGCCGCCCGTGTACCCGAGCATCCGGTAAAAGGCGCGCGCGCGGTCGAAGTCCGGCGTGTGCGTCGCGAAGTGGATGCGCGCGAGCAGCCCGATGTCGTCGTCCGCGAGGGGGCCGGTCGCGATCACGGGCGGAAGCAGAGCCGGCGGGGGATCGCCGGGGGCCGCCGATGCGATGCTTCCGTTGAACAGCAGCGTGAGCGCAAAGCCCGCGGCCAGAAGCTTCGAGTTCACAGGATCCTCCTACGCGGTCGCGCTGAGCGCCGCTGGTTCACGTGATTCGTTGTCGCTCGATGCGCCGTGCGGCTCGCGAAGCGTGCGCGGCTCGCCCAAACTCGCGCTCACTGGAGACACTCCCGATGAAGCACGTTCTCGCTGTTGTGCTCGTTCTGAATTTCCTCGTCGAGCTGCTCGCTGCGGCGAGTTTGATCGGCGGCGAGAACGGCATCCGCGCAGCCGGAGCGTCGCCCGCCGGTCGCTGGTCGATGCATTACGGGTTTGCGGTGATCGCGATCGCCAGTGCGGGAGCATGGCTGTGGCCGCGCCGGCACGAGCTAGCGGCGCTCACGCCGGTGCTCGGCATCCTCACGACCTTCCATCTGGCCGTGTTGACCTCGCTGCTCATCGCGGGAGACCAGCCGGCGGGCGTTGCCATGCACGCCCTCCTCGGCGTGCTGTTCTCCGTGTTGCTCGTGCTTCGCAAAAGGGTCGCCGCGCGATAGCCGCGCACTCGCGGCACCCTTCATCGCGCAGCCTTCCACGCGTGCAGCTCCGGCAGCACCTTGGTGGCGAACAGGCGCATGCTCTTCTCCGCCTGCGCACCTGTTAGGCCGCCGTAGCTGACCTGGATCGTGAGGTCGAAATCGCCGAGCACCTTCCGGCGCGCGTTCAGCTTGTCGAGGATCTGCTGCGGCGTGCCGTACGTGTTGATTTCAGCGAAGCCCTGCGCCGCGGCATCGAGGCCCGTGTTGCGCAGGCCCTCGGCGCCGGTCGCGTAGTCGCCGTAGCCCTTCATGTCCTTGAAGTGCGTGCCGGCCATGTCGTAGTGCTCCATGACCGTGAGGTAGTAGTTGGCCATGTGCTTGCGGGCGAGCGATTCCGCGAGCTCCGCGCTCTCGTCGCAGGCGAGAAAGTCCACGCACACGGGCGGCGGCGCGGGCTTGTTATGGTGCTGCGCGAACAGCGTGCGGTAGCGCTCGAAGTGCGGCGCCATCTCGGTCCACGGCTTTTGCGCGAAGCTCATCATCTGCGCGCCGAGGCGCGCGACCACCGGCACCGAGTCCGAGGACATGCCCACCGCGGCGAAGCGCCCGGCCCAGCTCGCGTAGGGCCGCGGGCGCACCTCGACGCGACGCTGCTTGAAGTGCTTGGTGTCGGCTTCGACGATGCCCGTTTCGAGACCGCGGATCGTGATCTCCGCCGCCTCGTCGAAGCGATCGCGCGCCTCGTTCATGTCGACGCCGAAGACGTCGTACTCTCGCTTGGCGAGCCCGCGCCCGATGCCGTAGATCGCGCGGCCCTTCGAGAGGTGATCGAGCGCGATCATGCGCTCGACGACGCGCAGCGGCCGCGAGTGCCAGGGCAGGATCACCGCGCCCGTCAGCAGCTTGATGCGCTCTGTCTTCGCCGCCATGTACGCCAGGAACTGCGTGTTATCAGGGCTCATCGCGTAGTTGAAGAAGTGGTGCTCGACGCTGCCGAGCGTGTCGAAGCCGAGCGGCTCCGCCATGCACGCGAGCGCGATGTCGCGCTCCCATGCTTCGCGGTCCGTGACCGTGTCGCGGAAGTTCTGGAAGACCATGAGCAGGCCGATTTGCATGGCGGGCGACTCCAGCGGTTTTTGGCGAAGAGGGGGCGACTCGCGCGTCGGAAGCTCGAGCGCTCTCGATTTGCGGAGCCAGTGTGGCGGGCATCCGGTCGGAGATGCAATCATTTTCTACCCTGGGTAGGAAATTGATAGCCGCGGCAGCGCGACTGGAGGCGAACGATGGGACGAGTAGCTGGCAAGGTCGCGATCGTGACGGGCGGGGCCTCGGATCCTGGCCTCGGGCGGACGACGGCAATCACCTTGGCGCGCGAAGGCGCGCTCGTCGTCGTCACCGACATCGACGCCGCGGGCGCGGAGAAGACCGCTGCGGACATCCGAGCCAGCGGCGGGAGCGCCATTGCGCTCGCCCAGGACGTCACGAGCGAATCGCGCTGGCGAGAAGTGATCGACAGCACCGTGAGCAGCTACGGCAAGCTCGACATCCTCGTCAACAATGCGGGCATCGCGGTGCTCAAACCGATCGCGGATCTCACGCTCGACGACTTCAACCGGCAGATCGACGTGAACCTCACGTCGGTGTTCCTCGGCTGCAAGTTCGGATTGGCACAAATGACGCAGAGCGGCGGCGGGTCGATCATCAACATGTCGTCGGTCGCCGGATTGGTCGGGATTCGGTCCGGCGCCGCCTACTGCGCGTCGAAGGGTGGAGTTCGGCTGCTGACGAAGTGCGTCGCTCTCGAGGGCGCAGCGAGCAACGTCCGCTGCAACTCGATCCACCCCGGTTTCATCTGGACCAACATGCAGGCCGCCGCCGTCCAAGACCTGCCCAAAGCTCCGACCGCGGCCGTCGGCAATCCGATCCCGCTCGGCCGCATGGGCCAGCCCGACGACGTCGCGAATTGCGTCCTGTTCTTGGCTTCGGACGAGTCGAGCTACGCCACGGGCGCGGAGTTCGTCATCGATGCGGGCATGACCGCCACCTGAGCGGCGGCGGTTGCGCCGAGGTGCGGGGCACCGTTCGTTGCGGGCGGCGTCTCGATAGGGCGGCGCGCCTCGGGTCGAGGTCGGCGCGCAGCGCGCCGAGGGGCGCCTCGTCGCTGGCTTCTACTCGAACTCCGCGAGCAGATCGCCCGCGCGATGCGTCCAGTCGATGCTCGTCCCCCGCATGCGCGTCGCGGTTTCCGCGCGCTGCGGTTGTTGGGTGAAGCAGCGATTCGGCTCGGCCTTCAGCGCGGCGGCGTTCGGCACCGAGTCGAGGGAGTAGATACGGCAGCGCGCGATCATGCACGCGCGGCGCAGGATCACCGCGGCCTCGAACAGTTCGGGCGAGAGGTTCTCCTCCGCCCAGCCGAGGAATTTCCCCACGAGCGCGACCCCTGCGAACGGAGTGGGGCCCTGAATTGCGCCGTTCGCGATCTGCCAGGCGAGCAACGGCGCTCCGTTCTTCGCGAGCGTGGCGCGTGTGGGACCGAGGATCGGCTCGGGCACTGCGATGTCGTACTGCAGGCGCATCTCGCCGCGCGCGGCGCAGGCCATCGCGAGGCCCGCAAGATCGTAGAGATGCGTGCACTGCTGGCGCGCGTCGGCCAGGGCGCCGACTGCGGTCATGCGCGGCGTGAGCGCCGCGCCCCGTAACACCTCGAGCTCGGGCGCCGCGTTCGCGCAAGCGCTCCACGGGAAGCGCACGCCCTCGCCGCTGATCTCGAGGACGCGCGCGCCGTCGTGGCGCAGTGTCACGCGAAAGTGATGCGGACCGTCCTCGATGCCGGCGCGCACCACGTCGCCGTTCGCGACGACGACGATGCGGCGGCGGTAGATGCCCGTCGTCATGACGCCGCCCACACCTCAGCACTCATCTCGAAGCTCCAAGCCCGCGAACCCCAGCAGAGAGTGGCGCAGCCGACGTGCGCAGCGCGTGTGCGCTGCAACATCGAGCCCCAACAACTCTCTCGCGTGCACCGAGACCGGCCGCGAGGCGGAGGCGGCGGGAGCGCGACGATGATCGCAGGGTTGCGTTTGCCAGCCATTGTCACCGGAGGCGAGAGGGCCGAACAAGTCTCAGCCATATCAGATAGTTATGGCGGGGTGGACGGGACTCGAACCCGCACGGTGGCGGAGCCAGCCCTAGCAAAATCAAGGACTTAGGCGGCGTGGAACCCCGAAAAACCTGGACCCCGTTTGGACCCCGGGAATCGAACCCGCCCGAGCGTTAGGGATCCCAAGCACTTTCGCGCGAAAGGCGGGCGGATCGCAGGCGGACGCTCTACCCGGGGCATGAGATGCGAACTCCGACGGCTCTGACCCCGGTCGTCATCGTTGACTCATCAGCATGAGTCAGATAGCCTGCTCGCATGAGTAAGCGACTTCAGGTGCTGCTCGAAGAGCCGGAGTGGCGCGAGATCCAGCGCGCCGCGCGGGTCCAGCGGCTCACGATCGCGGAGTGGGTGCGTCAGGCGCTGCGCGCCGCACGCAAGCGACAGCCGACGGGCGACCTCGATCGCAAGCTCGGCGCAGTGCGTGCGGCATCCCAGCACTCCTTCCCTTCTGTCGGCGTCGCGCAGATGCTCGACGAGATCGAACGCGGCTACCCCGGCGCGGAATCGGCTTGATCTTCGTCGACTCGAACGTGCCCATGTACCTCGTGGGCGCGGCACATTCGCACAAGCGCGACGCGCAGCGGCTGCTCGAGCGCTGCATCTCCGAGCGCATTCCTCTCGTGACGGACGCCGAGGTCCTGCAGGAGATCCTGCATCGCTACACGGCCATCCGCAGGCGCGATGCGATTCAGCCAGCGTTCGACGCGTTGTTGGGAATCGTTGACGACGTATGGGCCGTGGACCGGCGCGCGGTAGAGCGAGCCAAAACGATCCTGCTGGAGCGCGAGTCGCTCTCGGCTCGCGATGCGCTGCATGTCGCGCTGATGGAACAAAACGGAGTCACGCGAATCGCGAGCTTCGACACGGGATTCGACGTGGTGCCCGGGCTCGAGCGCATCACAGCGTGAGCACAGAACTCCCCAGGCGTCACGCTCGACAACTGGGGCGACATCTTCAACCGCGCCGCGGCGGTCGCGCCGGTGCTCGAGGTCGCCATCTACTTTGTCTCGTTCATCGGCACCATCCTGAACAGCATGTCCGAGACGCACGCGGAGATCGCGCAGCCGGCCGCCGATGAACAGCAGCGCCGTGCGGATGATCATCGTGCCGAACACGATGAACGAGTGCGGCTGTTGCATCGCGGGCTGCGGAGTTTCGAACGTGAACCCGCGCTTCGTCGGCGCTGCGGGCATGAATCGCATCGCGCGATTCGCGCTGGACCCGCGGGACACGCGGACTGACGAGGATTGGTTCGAGGTCGTCTCGAGCGAAGACGGCGTGTTCGGCTGCATCGGTCTGATGGCTTGCCAAGACGTCTGTCCGAAGGGCCTACCCCTACGCGAGGTCTACGCGTTCCTGCGGCGGAAGATGCTCGCCGTCGGACTCGGACGCGGCCGCTCGTCGGGCGGGCTGGTCCAGATCGACGGCGGCGCGGCGTGACCGTCGCCAGCGGCTGCGTCGCCATCGTGCAGGGCGCCAGCCGCGGGCTCGGCCTCGCATTGGTCGAGGCGCTGCTCGAACGACCGGACACGGACCGCGTGTTCGCGACGGCTCGGGAGCCCGACCGGAGCGTTGAGCTCGCCACCTTGCAGGCGCGATACGGAACGCGGCTCGTCTGTGAGCGGCTCGACGTTTGCGACGAGTCTTCGATCGTTGCCGCGGCGGCGCGCATCGGCGAAGCGGCGCCACGCGTCCACTGGCTCGTGAACTGCGCGGGTGTATTGCATGGCGCCGACCTGCAGCCCGAGAAGCGGCTGGAACAGGTCGATCCCGAACAGCTGCGGCGCAGCTTCGAGGTGAATGCGTTCGGGCCGCTGCTCGTCGCGAAGCACTTCCTGTCCCTGCTTCGCCACGACGAAGCCGCCGTCCTCGCAAACTTGTCTGCGCGCGTCGGTAGCATCGACGACAATCGGATCGGTGGTTGGTACAGCTACCGCGCAGCCAAGGCCGCGCAGAATATGTTCACGCGAACCCTCGCGATCGAGCTACGGCGGCGCGCGCCGAACGTGATCTGCGTGGCCTTGCATCCCGGGACCGTCGCGACCGACCTGTCCGCGCCATTCCGCCGCGGCGCGGTTCCGCAGCGCGTGTTCGCGCCGCGCGAGGCGGCCGAGAAGTTGATCGATGTGATGCGATCGCTCGGACCGGAAGACAGCGGGAGCTTTCTGGACTGGGCGCGCAAGCCGATCCCGTGGTGAAGCGGGTCCGGCACCGGACGCTCGCGAACGGGCCGGTTCGCCATCTGGTCGTCGTACTCGGTGATCAGCTGAACCATGACGCGAGCGTCTGGGATGGCTTCGATGGCGCTCTCGATGTCGCCTGGATGGCCGAGGTCGCCGAAGAATCCACGCACGTGTGGTCGTCGAAGCAGCGCACCACGCTGTTCCTGAGCGCGATGCGTCATTTCGCTGCCGAGCTGCGAAGGAACGGCGTCCCGCTGCGATACCGGGCGCTCGACGACGAGAGCAATCTCGGCAGCCTGGGCGGCGAGCTCAGCGCTGCGCTCCGATCGCTCTCGCCAGAACGCGTGCTCGTCACGCAGCCGGGAGACTGGCGAGTCGAGCGAATGCTGACGGACGCCGCTGCTGCGGCCGGTGTGCCGCTCGAGGTCCGGACCGACCGAACCTTCTTCTGCAGCCCGGCGCGTTTTGCGGAGCATGCTCGCGGCCGGCGGCAGCTGCGCATGGAGTACTTCTACCGCGAGATGCGCCGCGAGCACGCGGTGCTGCTGGATGACGGCGCGCCCTGCGGAGGCCAGTGGAACTTCGACGGCGAAAACCGCGAGGCCTTCGGCGCAGGCGGCCCGGGGCGAGTGCCGAAGAATCCACGTTTCGCGCCCGACGCCACGACGCGAGACGTGATCGAGCTGGTGGGCTCGCGGTTCGCGGCGCATCCGGGCAGCATCGCGAGCTTCGGCTGGCCGGTCACGCGCGCGCAGGCGCTGCGAGCGCTGCGTCGGTTTCTCGAAGAGCGCTTCGAGAACTTCGGCCGCTGGCAGGATGCGATGTGGACTGGCGAAGCGTGGCTGTACCACTCGCACTTGAGCGCGGCACTGAACCTCAAGCTGCTGAATCCGCGCGAGGTCGTCGCCGCGGCCGAGGCCGCGTACCGCGCCGGCCGTGCGCCCTTGCCGGCCGTGGAAGGGTTCGTTCGCCAGATCCTCGGCTGGCGCGAATACGTTCGTGGCATCTACCAGCTGAACATGCCCGCCTACGCCGAGCGCAACGAGCTCGACGCCCAGGAGCCACTACCCGATTGGTACTGGACCGGCAGGACCACGCTGCGGTGTCTGCGAGAGGCCATCGGCCAGACCCTGGAACACGGCTACTCGCACCATATTCAGCGGCTGATGGTCACGGGCCTTTATGCGCTGCTGCTCGGGGTCGTGCCGAAGCAGGTACACGCGTGGTACCTGGCCAGCTATGTCGATGCGGTGGAGTGGGTCGAGCTGCCTAATACGCTCGGCATGAGTCAGTTCGGCGACGGCGGGTTGATGGCAAGCAAGCCCTACGTCGCGTCGGGCAAGTACATCGATCGAATGAGCAACTACTGCGAGGGTTGTGCTTTCGATCCGACGAAACGCACCGGAGCTACCGCGTGCCCATTCACGACGCTGTACTGGGATTTTCTCGCGCGCCATTCCGCTCGGCTCGCGCACAATCCGAGGATGGGCATGCAGCTGAAAAATCTTTCGCGCATCGCGCCGGCTGAGCGTGAGGCGATCGCGCAGCGTGCCGCGTCGATTCGCAGGGGTGAGGTCGGTGCCGAATGACCGAGGCTCGCGCGATGGGGTCGCGGATTAGCGGCCGCTTGAACCGGATCAGCGGCGGGCGCCACAGGTTCGCGGCGATGGGCGCCTCGTCCACTGTGAAGCGCGCGGCCAGCGGCTCGCGAATCAGCGAGCCGAGCGCGCCCATCACGACGGCAGTCGCGAGCGCGAGTCGCCCCGCGCGCCAGCGCTGCGCACGCCACGTCGCCCGCGTGGTGGTTGTCGATGTCGCGCAGCTCCAGGGTCTGGCTGCCGGCATTCGATTCCGCGAGGGCGGCGCACCCGACCACC
>JANNRF010000142.1:0-2699 GCA_031401135.1 Deltaproteobacteria bacterium
GAGCCCGCTCGGGCCGTAATTCCTTCCCTCGCGGCGCGGCCAACCCTCGGTGCGCGCGTTCACGAGCGCGAGCACTTCGCGCTCCTCGATCACGCGCCACGTCCAGGCATTAGGGCGCAGCGCGAGGCCCGTGAAGCCGCGGCCGATGTCCTCCGTTACAGCGAGCGCGCCGCCGTGGCCGGCTTCGATCGCGCCGCTGCGCCCGCCTTGCCCGTACGGGATCACGCGCGCGTTGCCCTGGCCGGCGGCGCGGTAGCGCGGCACGAACAGGCCGTCGCTTCGTGCGCCCGCGGCCCGGCGCATCTTCTTCAGATCGGGCACGTAGACGAAGATCTCGTCGAGCGCGCTCGCGTCGGTTGCCGCAGCGTGCGGGCGATATTGCCGCCACGCGAGATGGCGCGCGTCCGCAGGCTCGCGGAACGAGCCGCCCGCGACCCAGCTGTTACGGCGTGAGGCGCGTTCCTGATGACCCGCGAGATCTGCGCGCTGACCCGTCTGCACGAGGAAGAACTCGCCAACAAAGGTTTGCAGCGTGGTGCGGCTCGCGAGCGCGTGCGCGTCGGGCAGATCGACGATGCGAAACGAGCCATGCGGGCCTGCGCCTCGATAGCGACGCTCGAGGTTCCACGCCCAGCGCGCGCCCGCTTCGGTAGCCCTCGCGTCGATCGCCCCGGGCGCGAACGGCAAGCCCGCGACGTGATCGATTAGGTTGCCCTCCGCGTCGAGCCGCGCGCGCCCGGCGTGCTCGCGCGTCGCGCGCTCGAAGGCAGCGCTCGCGGCGTAGCGCCGATGGCACGCGCCGAGCGTTAGGCGCATGCCATCGAAGAAGAACGCGTCGCGGTGCTGCCAGATTTCGTTCGGGAGCAGGCTGCGCAGCGCGGGCAGGGCGGCGAACTCGATCACGTCGCCGGAGCGAAGCGCGCGGCTCGTCGCGTCGATCTCGCGCGCTGCTGCCGGCCCGTCCGCGACATCGCCCGGGCAGCGGCCTTCGGGCGGAAGCTCGGTCGCCGCGAGCGGCGCGGCGAGCCACGTCGCGCAAAGCCAGGACGCGAACATCACGGTCGCGCGCGGTACGAAGCCAGATCGCCGCATCGCGCGAGTCTACGCCGGTGCGCGCTGCGCCCGCGCGTCGCTCTCTCGCGCCTCGCACCCGCGCGCAGGCAATGACTTCGCCGCGAGAACCCCGCGAGAACCGTTAGGATCGCGCCCACGCCCGGAGCCCCGCATGCCCCGCCGTTCCATCGGCCTCCCGCTCGCCCTCGGCATCACCCTGATGGTGATCGCCGTCGCACTGGGCGTCGGCTGGCAGTTCCTCGCGGTGGGGAACCTGCGCTCGGCGGCGGATGGGCTCAGCGCGCTGCAGTGGGTCGCGATCACGCTCGGCTCGCTGTTCGCGATCGTGATGTTCGTCGGCCTGCTGCTGCTCTGCATCTGGCTCGTGCGCGAGATCCGCTCGAACCAGCGCCAGCAGGCGTTCATCGATGCGGTGACGCACGAGCTGAAGACGCCGATCGCCTCGCTGCAGCTCTACCTCGACACACTTTTGCGTCACGATCCGCCGCCCGCGCGGCGCCGCGCGTTTCTGGCGCGCATGCAGGAAGACGTCGAGCGGCTCGAGCGCACCGTCATGCACGTGCTCGTGGCGGCGCGCTCGGAAGAGAAGGTGCGCCTGCGACCGGGCGACCCGGTCGATCTCACCGCGATCCTGCGCGACGTCGCGGACGACGTGCGCCGCGCGCACAGCTTGCCCGAGGACGCGATCGCGATCGCGCGCAAACGCCCGCTCACCGCGCTCGGCGACGCCGCGGAACTCGCGGTGGTTTTCCGCAACCTGTTAGTGAACGCCGTCAAATATTCGGACGGGCCCGCCGAGGTGCGCGTCGCGCTCCAGGAATCGTCCGACGGGCGCGTGAGCGTCGAGATCGCGGATCGCGGCATCGGAATCGCGCCGCGGGAGCTGCGCCGCATCTTCAAGCGCTTCTACCGCGTCGGCCGCGACGCCGCGGGCCTCGGCCTCGGGCTGTTCATCGTGAACAGCCTCGTGCGCCGCAACGGTGGCCGCGTGAAGGCGCGCAGCGAAGGCATCGGCCGCGGCAGCCGCTTCACCGTGACGCTGCGCGCAGCGCCCGGCGCCGAGGCCGCGAGCGCGCCGCAAGCAGCAGACGGCGCAGCCTCGCAGCCCCGTGCCGCGCGGAGCCATTAGGGTGCCCCGCATCCTCGTGGTCGAGGACGAAGTGCACCTCGCCGAGGGCCTCGCTTTCAACCTCGAAGCCGAGGGCCACGAGGTCGAAGTGATCGGCGACGGCGCCGAAGCCGCCGCCCGCCTCGCGCGCGAGCCGCGCCCCGACGCGGTGATCCTCGACGTGATGCTCCCGCACATGAGCGGCTTCGAGATCGCGCGCCGCGTGCGGGCTTCGGGCAACTTCGTGCCGATCTTGATCCTCACCGCGAAGGACGAGGGCGGCGACATCGTGCGCGGCATCGAGGAAGGCGCCGATGATTATTTGACCAAGCCCTTCCGCCTCGACGAGTTGCTCGTGCGCCTGCGCGCTCTCTTGCGCCGCCGCAAGTGGGACAACGCCGAGGACGAGCCCAGCGGCCCGCGCGAGATCGAGTTCGGCAACGTGGTCGTGCGCTTCGACCGGCTCGAGCTCACGACGCCGAGCGGCGTGATCCAACTGACGCCGCGCGAGGCCGCG
>JANNRF010000143.1:0-5956 GCA_031401135.1 Deltaproteobacteria bacterium
CAAGGCCGCCCGCTCGCGTTCGTGGTGGACGACTATCTGATCGGCGGCGGCCTGATTCTCGGGGCGATCTACTTCAACGCGGACACACTCCGCCGCCGCGCGGCCTTCGCGGCAGCCTGGGCCGCGACCGCCGGTGGGCTCTACGGGAGCTTCTTCGGGAAGCTGCTCGATACGACGGGCGCGGGCTTCCACAGCAACATCCCGGATGATCTGCTCACGGGGTTGATCGGCGCGGCGTACGCGACCTCGCTGTTCGGCTTGGTCGCGACCATCGCGCTGCGCGAGCCGCGCACAAGCTGAGGCGCGCCTAGACCTACTGCCTTGCGCGTAGGGTCGCCGCGCGCACGAGTTCGAGCGTGTCGAGCGCGAGCGCCGGCCAGTCGTGCGCCTTATCGAGCACGCGGCGCGCGCCGGCGCCGAGGCGCGCAGCGAGCGGCGCGTCGTCGAACACGCGCGCGATCGCGCTCGCCAGCACGCCCGCATCGGCGCCCTGCTCGATCAGCCAGCCGGATTCGTCGTGCACGAGCGTGTCCGCGAGCTGCGTGCGCGCGACGACCCCGCGGCTCGCTTCCATGTACTGGAGCAGCTTGATCGGGAAGCCGCCGACGTGGCGGCGCGGCACGACCGCCACGCGCGCGCCGTACACCAGCAGCCGCGCTTCCGCGGGCGCAGCGATCTTCACAACGCGCAAGTGGTGCAGGCGCGCGGCGCGAGAATCGTGCGTGGCGACAACGATCGGGTGCAGCGGGATCTGGCGCGCGGCGGCGTCGAGTTCGCGGAGATCCTGATAAGCGTCGAGGTTGCCCGTGTAGATCGCGTAGCTGTGCGGCGCGATGCCGTGCCGGCGGCAGACGTCCTCGACCTCGTCGGCATCCGGCGCGCGCTCGCGTGTCCAGCCGGGCGGGACGCGCAGGAAGGGGCCGCGCGCGTGTGGATGCAACGCGCGCTCGGCGGCTCGCGAGAGCACGAGAGTGGCGTCGCTGCTGCGCGCGAGCAGCCGGTCGAGCGCGGCACCGGGCACGCGCATGGGGCGCGAGATCGCGCGCGCGCTCGGCAGGTACGCGGCGAGCTCCACCTCCCAGAGCGTGTGCGCGACGTAGACGACCGGCACGCGCAGCCACGGCCGCAGTGCGAGCGCGAGCAGTGCAGCCTCGGCGTTGTGCGCGAGCAGCGCGTCGAAGGGCGCGGCGCGATGCGCGCGCAGCAGCGCGCTCATTAGGGACGCATCCGAGGGCAGCTTGCGCAGATCGAGGCGCGCGGACGGGCGCGCCGGCGCGAGCCAGGACGCGCTGCGCACCACATGCAGACCGCCCGTCTCGCGGCCATCGCCGCGGCCATAACAAAACAGCGTGACGTCGGCGCCGGCGGCGGCGAGCGCACGCGCCTGTTCGTCGGCGTAGCGCTGCGAACCTTGCGGCGCGGGGAAACGAAACGCGGCGAGCAGGGCGAGGCGCACGGCGCGAGCCTACTCCGCCAGCGCGGGCGCGAATAGCGCGCGCAGCGCGGCGGCGTTCACGCGCACGTCGTGGGCGGCGAGCACCGCGGCGCGACCCGCGGCGCCGCGGGCTGCGAGGCTCGCGCCCCCGCGGCTCGCGGCAGTGAGGCACGCAGCGAGTGCGGCGCGGTCGCCCACTGGGAAGAGCCAGCCATTCGCGCCCGTAATCAGTTCCGGAATGCCGCCCACCGCAGGAGCGATGCACGGCACGCCTTGCGCGAATGCCTCCATCAACACGACGGGCAGGCCTTCCATGCGGCTCGACATCACGAACAGGTCGGCTGCGGCGTACTCGGCGCTGAGCGCTGCGCCTGCGAGCGGGCCGACGAGCTGCGCTCGGCCCGCGAGCCCGAGGGCGCTCAGCTGGCGCGTCAGCGCATCGCGATCGGGCCCCGCGCCAACGATGCGCAAATCGGCGTCGAGACCGGCAGCGAGTGCGTCCGCGAAAGCATCGAGCAGCAGCGCTTGATTCTTCTCGGGTGAGAGCCGGCCGACGTGGAGGAGGCGCAGCCTGGCGTTAGCGCCGGGCGGGGTCGGGCGCGCCACGGGCGTCAGCCCCTCGGCGTCGAGCCCGCAGCGCACGACGTGAAGCTTGTTACGGGAGCCTGGCACGTGCGCGGCGACCGCCTCGCGCATCGCGTCCGTGACGCAGGCGACGAAGCGCGCCTCCGAGACGAGCGCCGCGAGCCGGCGCGGATGCGTCTGCTCGAGGTCGGAGTGCCCATGCAGCGTCAGGCTGAAGCTCGCGCCGAGCAGGCGGCTCGCGATCAGCGCCACCTCGCCGCCGGCGTTCGCGAAGTGCGCGTGGACGTGGCCGATCTGCTCGCCTGCGAGAGCGTTCGCGAGCAGCGCGGCTTCGGCCCAATGAAAAATCGGGTGGAGGGGGGTCTTGGCGCTGCCCTCGAAGCCTTGGGCGAGCGCGCCCGCGAACTCGCGCACGCCGCGCGAGCGAACGAGGCTCGCCGCGAGCGCGCTAGCTGTGCGCCCCGCCGAGACCGGCCGCACCGCGATCGTGCGCAAGGCCTCCACGCGGTCCGCCTCAGCAATTAGGGAACTCGCCTCCGCGCGGTGAATGCTGCACGTCTGCACGCGCACGCCGAGTTCGCGCAGCGCCGCGACTTCGCGCCGAATGAACGTGTGCGAGAGCGCGGGATAGTGGCTGACGAGGACGGCGAGCGTCTTCACGACGCACTCCGCGAAAGCCGCCAGGCGAGCACGCTCCTCGATGCCGTGCCGTCGCGGCGCGCGTTCAGGACGCCGTCGATGTCGACGCGCCGCAGCTCGAAGGGCGCTGCCGAGCCGCGGTTCACGCCCGGCAGCGTCGTCGTTGCGTTCTCGTAGCCCGCGGCGGCGACGGCGGCGAGCGCGTCGTCGTCGTAGAGGCCCGACGGGTAACAGAAGCTCGTCACCGGTACGCCAAGCTTGTCCTCGAGCACACGCTTCGAGCCGGCCACTTCGGCGCCAAGGTCGGGCAGACACTCGCCCAACAAGATCGCGTGGGAGAGCGAGTGCGAGCCGATCTCGTGGCCCGCGCGCGCGAGCGCCGCGAGTTCGTCCCAGCGCATCGCGCGCTCCCAGCTTGGCAGCGCGGCGCCGCCGCTCGCGGCGCGCAGCTTTGCCAACGCGAGTGCGATGCGCGCGGCAGGCCACGCCTTCGCGAGGTTCGCGGCGAGCTTCGGCAGCTGCGCGCCCTGCGTGATCGGCGCGGCGAACACCGCGGCGATCGCCTCGCGGCCCGCGGGCCCGCGCGCTGCGAGCGCCTGCACTTCCAGCGCCAGCGCGTCCGGCCATAATGGCTCGGGCGAATCGACGGCGTTCGCGACGGCGTAGAACGTGCCTAGCACACCGTGCTTCGCGAGCAGCGGGCGCGCGTGCTCGAAGCCGTCCGCGCGGCCGTCGTCGAACGTGACGGCGAGCAGCGGACGCGTTTGCTGCTCGCCGCGCGCGTGCGCGCGCACTGCCTCGCTGACTGTTAGGCAGCGGAAGTGGCGCGCGAAGAACGCAAGCGCCTCGTCCAAGAACGCAGGCGTGACGCACAGGCCCGGCAGCGGAGAAGCAGCGAGCTGCTCCGCCGGGAGCACGCGGTGGAACGTGACGATCGTGAGCGCGCCGCGCGCGGCGAAGCGCGGTCGCGTCACGCCGAGCGCAAAGAGCAGCGCCGCGCCGGCATCGCGCAGCGCGTGGCGTGCACTTCGTTCGCGCGGCGCGGCGGGCGCGTTCATTCGAGGTAGCCGAGCCGCCGCAACTGGTCGGCGACCAGCGCTTCCTCAGCCGCGGAGTACGCGCGATTGGCAAAGCCTAATGCCGCGCCATCGAGCTCGCTGAATGCGAGGCCCATCGCGCGCAAGATGGTTGGCGCCGTATCGACAATCGAAGCCGGCCCGAGCGCGCCGCGTGCTGCCTCCGCGCCGGCCTGGATCCAAATGCCGTGCGCAGTGTGCACGCCGTTCATGCCGCGGCCCTTCCCGCCGCCGAGTTCGTGGCCCTCGAGCCGCCGCACGCTCGGCCCGGCGCCATCGCCCCACGGCGTCGGCACCAGCGAGAGGCCGTAGCCCGCGTGTTCCGCCAGTTCGACGACGACATCCGGCGCGCGCGCGACGTGCGGCCCCTGATAGATCTCCTCGCGCCGCGCCGCTCGCGCAACCACGGGCGCGCTCGAATCGGGCAGCTTCCAGTCGACGAGCGCCGTAATCACTTCGTCGCGCACGCGCTCGTAATCAGCGGGCTGCACGCAGCCCGCGGCCTCACGCCCAGCGAGGTTGATCCACACGCCGGGCTGCGTGTTCACGTCCTCGCTGAACGCCGCGCTCTTCGCCCAGTCGTATCCCGCGAAGCGTGCCGCGCTCTCGACGCGCGCAGCCGCGCCCCGCATGCGGCGAAACACCGCCTCTCGTGCACGCGGCGGCAACGCGCGCACGGCGAGATCGCGCACTGCGCGCGCCGCGCCATCGAGTGCGCTCCCGCGTTTGCGCACGAGCAGTCCGCACTCCGCGAGCCGCCGCCCAAGGTGCACGACCTCGCGGGCCGCTCCGCCCGCGCCGTGATCGGAGAGCACGAAGCACGCCTCGCTCTCGCCGAACGCGCGGCGTAGTTCGCCACAGGCCGCGTCGAGCTTCTCGTACACCGCACTCACCGCGCCGCGCCGCTTTGCGCTGGCGCTTGGGTCATGACGCGGCGAGCGCGCATCGTGATCGCGCCAGTAGTGGTGAGCCACGGTGTCGCTCTCGGAGTAGACGACGACCATCAGCTCCGGCGCCGCGCCGCGCGCACGCAACTGCGAGAGCGCCTCGAGCGCAAAGCGTGTCTTCCGCTCGACGCGCGTCAGTAACAAATCGATCGCGGTCTCGTGCCAGGCGTCGCCATGTGCGCCTTCATCGAGGTCCGGCGTCATCCACGGCCCGACGCGCGCTTCGATCGCGCGGTAGAGCGCGGGATCGCTCGCGCGCGTGGCGTCGCTGCCCGCCGAGACCGGCGCGTCCCAGCCCGCCACCAGCAGGCCGCGCACGGGTTCCGGCGGATACGTGGCGGGCAGCCCTAGCACCAGCGCGCTGCCGCCGGCCTCGCAGACGCGGCGTGCGAGCGAGGCGCCGTCGCGATCCGCCGCGTTCGCGAAGCGCAGCGAGTACGCGCCGGGCGTCTTCTGCGTGAAGTCGAAGAGCCCGTGCCGCCCTGGTGAGAGGCCCGTCCAGAAACTCGTCCAGGCGGGGAACGTCATTGCAGGCACGGTGCTCGCGAGCGGTGCGAACGCGCCCTCGGCCATCAGCCGCGCGAGGTTCGGCAAGCGCCCCGCCTCGGCGAGTGGGCGCAACACCGAGAAGGTGGCGCCATCGAGGCCGAGCACGAGCGCGGGTCGTAACAAGCGCGGCTACTCGAGGCGATCGATCACGGCGCGCGTGAACGCGTCGAGGCTCGCCGTGCCGCCGAGATCGCGCGTGTGGTTCGCGCTCTCGGCGAGCGCCGCGCGCACCGCGCTTTCGATGCGCTGCGCCGCGCGCGTCTCGCCGAGGTGCCGGAGCAGCATCACGCTCGAGAGCAGCACGGCGGTGGGGTTCGCGACGCGCTTGCCCGCGATGTCGGGCGCGCTGCCGTGCACCGCCTCGAACAACGCGCAGGATTCGCCGATGTTCGCGCCGGGCACGACGCCGAGGCCGCCGACCAGGCCCGCGGCGAGGTCCGAGAGAATGTCGCCGTACAGGTTCCCGAGCAGCAGCACGTCGAACTGGCTCGGGTCCTTCACCAGCTGCATCGCGCAGTTGTCCACGATGATCTCGCGGAAGCGGACCTTGGCGTGGCGCTTCGAATCGCGCCTCGCGCACTCGAGAAACAGCCCGTCGGAGAGCTTCATGATGTTGGCCTTGTGCACCACGGCCACCTCGCGCCGCCCTTCGAGCTCGGCCAGCGCGAAGGCGTACTCCGCGATGCGCAGCGAGGCGGCCTCGGTCACGACCTTGATGCTCTCGA
>JANNRF010000144.1:0-1666 GCA_031401135.1 Deltaproteobacteria bacterium
GGCAGCTTCCTCGATGCGTTTCCGGTTGCCCGCGAGGTCACCAACGGTCGGGTTGATTTGAGCGAGCGCGACGCGCATGGCGCGAGAGTCCCGCGCGCGGGAGGCGGCTGCAAGGCTGCGCGTTCCCGGCTGCGCCCGGCAGCGCGCGCACATCGCTACCGTGCGCGGCTTCGGAGGATCGATGTCGCGCGATTCGGATCTGATCGGCCCCAGCTCCAGCTTCTATGTCTCGCAGCGCCTGCGCATGCACTACGTCGATTGGGGCAACGAATCCGCGCCTCCGCTGCTGCTCATCCATGGCGGCAAGGATCACGCGCGCAACTGGGATTGGGTCGCGCGCGATTTGCGCCGCGATTTCCACGTGATCGCGCCCGATCTGCGCGGCCACGGCGACAGCGCCTGGGCGACGGGCGGCTCCTACGCGATCAGCGAGTTCGTGTTCGACATCGTGCAGCTGGTCGACGCGCTCCAGCTCGCGCCGCTCACCATCATCGGCCACTCATTAGGCGGCGCGATCTCGCTGCACTACACGGGGCTGTTCCCGAAGAACGTCGCGAGACTGGTGGCGATCGAGGGGCTCGGGCCATCGCCCGAGCTCGAGCAGAAGCTCGAGGCGGGGCCGGCGACCCAGCGCTACCGGGAATGGATCAATTCGCAGAAGGAAATCGCCAAGCGCCAGCCGCGCCGCTACGCGACGATCGACGAAGCCGCGAAGCGCATGCAGGACGAGAACGAGTTCCTCTCGCCCGCGCAGGCGCACCACCTGACAGTCCACGGCGTGGCGCGGAACGAGGACGGCACCTTCTCGTGGAAGTTCGACCCGTACGTGCGCAGCTTCGCGCCGGTGCGCTTCCGCGGCGCTGACGTGCGCTCGCTCTGGGAGCGCATCACGTGCCCGACGCTGCTCGTGCGCGGCGAACAGAGTTGGGCGAGCGACCCGGAGAAGGACGGCCGCATCGCGCCCTTCAAACAGGCGAGCTTGCTGAACGTGCCGAAAGCGGGGCATTGGGTGCACCACGATCAGCTGGAGATCTTCCTGCGCGAAGTGCGAAAGTTCCTGGCGTAGGCGGACGCTGCGCGTCCGCTGGCTACCGCGTTTACTTCGCTCGGCTCACGCGAGCCATGGGCTCGCGTGGCCTCGCTGCGCGCGGCGAAGCGCCGCTTGCATCAGGCGTCCTCGATCGTCGTCTCGGCGGACGCCGGGAAGTACACGAGCAGCGCGTCGCCGAACGCCGCGGGTTTCTTCTCGCCCGCGATCTCGAAGCGGATCGAGATCGTGCCGCGCACGGCGCCGCCGGGCAGATCGCGCAGATCCTTCAGCGTCGCGTGCAGACGGATCTTGTCGCCGCAGCGCACGGGCGAGCGCAGGCGCATCTGCTCGATGCCAGGGTTCACGATCATGCGCACATTCTGCACTTCGAGGATCTGCGCGAGCAGCACCGGCGAGAGCGAGAGTGTTAGGTGGCCGTGCGCGATCGTGGTTCCGTAGGGCGACTCGCGGCGCGCGCGCTCGGCATCGACGTGGATCCACTGGTGATCGCCGGTCGCCTCGGCGAACAGATCGATGCGCTGCTGCGTGATCTCGATCCAGTCCGACGTGCCGAGCTGCTTGCCGACCCATTCGCGGAGCGCAGCGATGTTCGGAAGCGTGAGCGAGGCCATCGAG
>JANNRF010000145.1:0-14791 GCA_031401135.1 Deltaproteobacteria bacterium
CGACCCGTTCGCGCTGAAACGGCGCACGCTGAAGCCCGTCGTCGCAGTCGTCCAAGGCATCACCTACACGATCGGCATCGAGATGATGCTCGCCGCCGACATCGTGATCGCCGCGGACACCGCGCGCTTCTGCCAGATGGAGTCGAAGCGCGGCATCGCGCCGCTCGGCGGCGCGCACTTCCGTTTCCTCACGCGCACCGGCTGGGGCAACGCGATGTACCACCTGATGCTGTGCGACGAGTTCGACGCGCAGCGCGCGCTGCAGATCGGGCTCGTGCAAGAAGTGGTGCCCTACGGCAAGCACATCGAGCGGGGGATGGAGATCGCGCATGCGATCACGAGGAACGCGCCGCTCGGCTTGCGCGCGATGAAAGAGGCGGCGCTGCGTTACATCGCCGCCGGCGAAGCGGCCGCGATCGCAGCGATTCCTGCCGTCCACGAGCGTGTGATGGGCAGCGAGGATGCCAAAGAGGGCATCCGCTCCTTCGTCGAGCGCCGCGAGGCGCGCTTCAGCGGCCGCTAGCCAGGATCTCTTCAACGAACATGACAAGCGATCGAGCGAGTGAAGAACTCGTGTTGCCGTTCGCGAATACCGGATTCTACAACGGAGCCTAGAAGGAGACGCCGATGGCCAAGCTTGCGATCGTTGCGACCATCAAAGTCGCGCCCGGTGGGCGCGACGAGTACCTGAAGCATCTGCGGGCCCATGTGGAGCGCTGCCGTGCCAGCGAGCCGGGCACACTGCAATTCGAGATCCTCACGCCACACGACGATCCCGACGCCGTAATGCTCTACGAAGTCTACGCCGGTCCCGAGGCATTCCAGACTCATTGGAACGGCGAGTCCATGAAGCAAATGCGCCGCGACTCCGCAGGGATTCACGCCAGTCTGTCGGGCGTGCGCAGTGATCTGGTCGAATGGTGATCGCTGACTTCACGTCGCGCGTGCCAACAGCCCCAGTTGGGTCGAGGAGGAATCGAACGTGACACCCGTTTGTTTGGTATTAGGCGCCGGCGCGGGGATTGGTGGAACGGTCGCTCGACGCTTCGCCCGAGAGGGCTATCACGCGTATCTGTGTCGCCGCAGTGACTCCGCTGGATTGGATCGATTGGTCGGTGCGATCCAGAGCGACGGAGGCTCAGCAACAGGATCTCTCCTCAACGCCGTCGAGGCAGGCACCATCGAAGAGCGGGTTGCCGCGATCGAGGCCGAGATCGGTCCCATCGAGGTCGTCGTCTACAACTTGGGCGCCCAGATCGGCGATCGAGCGTTAAAGGACACGTCGGCCAAGGCGTTCGAGACAGGCTGGCGCATGGGCACCTTCGGCCTGTTCCGCCTCGCATCTGCCGTGTGTCCACTCATGGAAGCGCGAGGGAAGGGAACGATCCTCGTGACCTCGTCGACCGCAGCGATGCGCGGGAATGGGGGTCAGCATTCGCACGCGGCCGCCATGGGAGGACGGCGCATGCTCTGCCAGAGCCTCAACGCGGAGTTTGCGCCGAAGGGCATCCACGTCGTGCACATCGTGATCGACGGCGCCGTGGATGCGCCCGACACCCTGGGAAAGATGCTCGGACCGGAGAAGTTCGAACAGCTGAGGGAAACCCGAGGTAACGAACACGACGGTCTCATGCTTCCCGCGCAAGTTGCGGAGACCTACCTCCACCTCGCGAAACAACACCGATCCACTTGGACGCACGAGATCGACCTAAGAGCGTTCTCGGATCGCCCGTGGTGGAATCACTGAGGAGTCGCGACACATGACTAAAGACGTTGCACTCATCGTCGGAGGGGGCCCCGGCATCAGTGCGAGCTGCGCCCGGCTATTCGCCAAGAGCGGCATGCATGTCGGCATCGCAGCCAGGACCCCTGATAAGCCCGTTCTGCAGAATCTGGAGAGGACGCACGGCGTGCGCCGATACGCGTGCGATGCCAGCGAGCCCGCGGCTGTTGAGCTGCTGTTCCAGAACGTCGTGCGAGACCTCGGAACTCCTAGGCTCGTCGTGCACAACATCGACGGTCGCGTGGCCGGGATCTTTCGCAAGGGGATCACCGAAGCCGACCCGAGCATGGCGCTCGAGACACTTCGCAACTCGGCATTCAGCGCATTTCTGGTAGGCCAGCAGGCAGCTCGGCTCATGCGCGAGAACGAGCCGAGCGCCAACGGCGCGAAGGGAACGATCATCTTCACGAACGCGAGCGCGGCGCTGAAGGGCTTCCCGACGAGCGGCGCCTTTGCGATGGCATGTCAGGCCAAGTCGGGACTCGCGCAGAGCATGGCTCGCGAGCTGATGCCGCAGGGCATCCACGTCGCCAACGTACCGATCGACGCCGCGATCGGCTGGCTGCAGGACGACGGCACCCGCGCGCACCGGCTCGCGGGAACGACCGTCGACGACAATATGGCCGACCCGGATCAGATCGCGGAGACCTATCTGCAGCTGCATCGCCAGCATCGCTCGACTTGGGCGTTCGAAATCGTGTTGCGCCCGTGGGTAGAGAAATGGTGACCTCCGCTTGCGACGGTGCGGATCTGCGGCGCTCAGCTCGGCTCAATGTGGTCCGCGCGGGCGAAGGGAAGATGGCATGAGCCAATCCACCACGAATCCCTACTCGGTGCCCCTCGACAAGATCGACGTGGCGGAAAACGAGCTCTTCGAGACGGACATGCACTGGGGGTACTTCGAGCGCCTGCGCGCGGAGGAGCCCGTCCATTACTGCGCGGAGAGCCAGTTCGGCGCGTACTGGTCGGTCACCCGCTACGAGCACGTCGTCCAAGTCGAGAAGGATCCCGAGACTTTCTCGTCCGCGCACAGCATCGTGCTGAGGGATCCCGATCCCGAGTTTCCGGTGGAGTCGGGGTTCATCTCAATGGACGGGCCAGAGCACGACGCCCATCGCAAGGCGGTGCAGCCGGTCGCCGCGCCGCGGAACCTCCTTCATCTGGAGCCGCTGATCCGCGCACGAGCTGTCGAGATCCTGGAAGGGCTTCCGGTGGGCGAGACCTTCAATTGGGTCGAACGCGTCTCCATCGAGCTCACGACCGGCATGCTGGCGACGCTGTTCGACTTCCCCTGGGAGCAGCGTCACAAGCTCACGCTGTGGTCGGACGTGGCGACGACCATTCCAGGAGAGATTGGGGCGGTCGTGGCCACGGAGGAAGAACGACGTGCGTTGTTACGCGAGTGTCTCGATGTGTTCACTGCGCTCTGGAAGCAGCGCGAGGACAAGCCGAGGGAGCGTCTCGACTTCGTTACCGCCCTCGCGAACGCGCGAGAGACGCGTGGACTCGAGCCTCTGGAGTATCTCGGGACGCTGATTCTCTTGATCGTCGGCGGCAACGACACGACGCGGAACTCGATCTCCGGAGGCATCGTGGCGTTGAACGAACACCCCGATCAGTACCAGATGCTCCGCGACGATCGGAGCCTGATTCCCAACATGGTGAGTGAGATCATTCGTTGGCAGACGCCGCTTGCGTACATGCGGCGGACCGCGACGCGCGACACGGAGCTCGCCGGTAAGCGGATCCGGAAGGGCCAGAAGGTCGCGATGTGGTACGTGTCCGCGAATCGCGACGAGACTGTCTTCGACGCGCCGAACGCGCTGCGCATCGATCGCAAGAACGCGCGCCAGCACCTCTCGTTCGGCGTCGGCGCTCACTTCTGCATGGGCAGTCGCCTGGCCGAGATGCAGCTCCGCGTTCTATGGGAAGAGATCCTGAAGCGATTTCGCACCGTGGAGCTGGTCGGGAAGCCGGTTCGCGTCCGCTCGTCATTCGTGAAGGGCTATACGCACCTGCCGGTACGCGTTCACCCATGGTCATGATCGCCGCGCAGCAGTCGGTTGTTACGGCGAGCGTTCCGGCGGCAGCGCTGAGGAGCGCGGCAGGACGCATCGACCACTCGCTACCGGTCGGAAACAAGGGCGCCAGCGTAGTCGTGGGGTCCGGCTCCTCCAACGAAGCACGTGCTCTCCTCGGGAAGACCGTCGCGCTACTCGGCGGGGCCATGTACGCGCAGCTTCGCACCATCAAGGTGAGCCAGTGCCTCGTGCTGCCTCCCGGCACGACGCCCGTCGAGGGCGCGTCGTGCTTCGTGAATCCGCTGACCGTCCTCGGCATGCTGGAGACGATGCGCGCGGAAGGCCGTTCGGCGCTGGTCCACACAGCCGCAGCGTCGAACCTCGGCCAGATGTTGGCAAGGCCTGCACCAAAGAAGGGGTCCCGCTCGTGACCATCGTGCGTCGGCCCGAGCACGCGGAGATCCTGAAGACACTCGACGCCGAGCACGTCGTCACTTCGGGAACACCGATATTCATGGACGAGCTCACCGAGGCTCTCGTCGCCACGGGTGCCACCCTCGCGTTCGATGCGATTGGCGGCGGGAAGCTGGCGAGTCAGATCCTCTCGTGCATGGAGGCGGCCGCGAGCCGCGGGGCGACGGGCTACAGCGGCTACGGCTCCACGAGACACAAGCAGCTCTATGTCTACGGAGGGCTGGGCCGCGGTCCGACGGAGCTCACCCTCAGCTTCGGCATGGCCTGGGGCATCGGGGGCTGGCTGCCCGCGCTCGAATACGTACAGCACGGCGAGGCCGCCGCCGTCGCGCGCATTCCGCAGCTGCGAGATTCGCTGCTCGCGACAGCGGATTTCCGCGAAGGCCTCGCGTCGTTCATGGAGCGGCGCCCCGCGCGCTTCCAGGGCAAGTGACGAACGCAGCGGCGCCGGGCGCCGCGCTCGCGGCGCGCACGCAACAGATGCTCGCGGGCCGCCCGTTCCCGCTGCTGATCCGGCTCGCTGCACCTAACAGCTTGGCCTTCTTCGTGCAGGCTTGCGTGAGCATGGCCGAGGTCTGGTACGTCGGGCAGCTCGGGCGCGACGCGCTGGCAGCCATGGCGCTGGCGTTCCCGCTGTTGATGCTCACGCAGACGATGTCCGGCGGCGCGATGGGCGGCGCCGTGAGCAGCGCGGTCGCGCGCGCGCTCGGCGCTGGCAGGAGCGATCGCGCTGCGGCGCTGGTGTGGCACGCAATCGCGATCGCACTCGGCGGCGCGCTGCTGTTCTTCCTGCTCTACGCCGCGCTCGGGCGCGCGCTGCTCGCGGGCCTCGGCGGCGAGAGCGCGGTACTGACGCAAGCCACCGCCTACCTGAGCATCGTGTTCGCTGGCGGTGCAGCGCTCTGGCTGAACGCGATCCTCGGTGCGGTGTTCCGCGGCGCTGGCGATATGCGCTTCCCCGCGCTGCTCATGCTGATCGCCGCCGTCATCCAGGTGCCGCTCTCGGGCGCCCTAATACTCGGCTGGTGGGGCGCCCCGGCTCTCGGCCTCGAGGGCGCCGCGATCTCCACCATCGCTGTCGCGAGCCTGATGGCGCTCGCCGCGCTGCTCCGGCTCGCGCGCGGCCAGGGCGTGCTGCGGCTCTCGTTCTCTGCGCTGCGTTTCGAGTGGGCGGCGTTCCACGACATCCTGCGCGTCGGCTTGTTATCCGCGCTCTCGCCGATCCTGACGGTGGCCACGATCGTCGCGGTGAACGGCCTCGTCGCGGGCTTCGGCGTCGCCGCGCTCGCGGGCTACGGCATCGGCTCGCGCCTCGAGTTCCTGCTGATCCCGCTCGTGTTCGGCATCGGCTCCGCAATGACCGCGATGGTCGGAACCAACGTCGGCGCCGGGAACCTCGAGCGTGCGCTGCGAATCGCGTGGATCGGCGGCGCGAGCGCCGCGGCGCTCACGGGCACGATCGGGCTCGTGCTGGCTGTTAGGCCTGAGCTCTGGGTGGGGCTGTTCACGAGCGATCCGCTAGTCGCCGAAGCCGGCACCGTCTACCTGCGCACGGTCGGGCCGTTCTACGTCTTCCAAGGCCTCGGGCTCTCGCTCTACTTCGCTTCTCAGGGCGCACGCGCCGTGCTCTGGCCGGTGCTCGCGACCGTGCTGCGCTTCGCGATCGGCGTGGGCGGCGCGCTGCTGGCAGTGACGCAACTCGGCTTCGGCCTCGGCGCAATCTTCGCGTGCGTCGCGGCGGGTATGACCGTGTACGGCCTAACGACTGCGGGAGCGATCCGCCTCGGTGCGTGGCGGCGCGGCTGATCCGAGTTCCGAGGCTCGAACGAACGCTGGGGCCGGATCTCCGACCCCAGCGCCGCCTCCCCCGCAATAACTACTCGTACTGAATGCCCTTCGCCGCGGCCTGCGCCTTGATCGCGTCGTGCACCTTCTGGTCGAACGCATCGGCGTCGCCGCTGGCGCGCTGGCGGGCGTCTTCTTTCTTCAGGAACGCGTCGCGTTCGGCGCTGACTTCGCCAAGCCGCGCTTGAAGCTGCTTGCGCTTGGCGAGCTTCTGTTCGACGAACTCCTGGCGCGCTTCCGCGGGCATCGCGCGCAACGGTTCGGGGAGTTCCTCCATCTCGAACTCGGAGACGGCGTTGCCGTCCGCGGCTTCGTCCACGAGATCCTTCGCGCTCGTAACAACAGTGCCCTCGCCAGTCTTCGACATGTAGGCGAGCCGATCCGCGGCAGCTGGCGCGGGAGCTGAGAGCGAGTTGCGCACCTTCATCTCCGCGTCGCGGCGTTCCTCGATGCGCCCGTACGCGACCACGGTGCCCGCGAGCTCGCGGTTCAACTTCGCGAGCTCGTCATCCATCGGAGTCGCGACCGCGATCATGCCGCCATCCTGCGCGATCGCGGCATAAGTGCCCGCGCCGAGCGAGGCGATCTCGCGCCAGATCTGCGCCGTCTCGTCCCAGGCGCCGCACTGCACCGTGTTGATCGCGATGTCGCGCTGGCGTGCGAGGCGCACCGTGCGGTCGTATCGAACGTCGTCCTGATAATCGAGATGCGGCGGCGCGTCGCCGACCAGGAAGATCACCTTGTAGACGTCGCGTGAGGTGCTCCAGTCGAGCTTCGTGACCGCCTCGGAGAGCGCCTGATTAACGGACTCGGGGCCATCGCCGCCGCCGTCTGCCTGGAACTGCATGAGGTGCGCGTAGACCGTGTCGATGTCGCTGTTCAGATCGTGCACGGTCGTGATGTAGGCATCGCCGCGGTCGCGGTAGCCGATCAGCGCGAAGCGCACGTCGGTCTGTTGCTGCGCAGAGACGAGTTGGTTCGCGATCGACCAGATCTTGCGCTTCGCACCTTCGATCAGCCCCGACATCGAGCCGGTCGTGTCGAGCACGAACGCGACCTCGATGTGCGCGCGCTCGCGCTGCGGCGGCGCGATGCGCTGCTCGTCCGGCGCGCGCTTCTCGTGCGCGTGCGCGGGCGGCGCGATCAGTGCGATTGCATAGAGCGCGGCGAACGCCGCCGCGCGGAGCCAAGAGCTGCGATGAGTGCGGGACATGTTGGGTTTTCCTCGTGGTTCGTGGGGTTCGAATCAACGCGATCGAACCTACGAGCAAGAACCCCGGCCGCGGGTAAACGCCCGGTAAATCGAGGCCCGCTCGGTAAACGCCGCGTAAAACGAAACCCCTCGCGCCGCTTCGTGAGCGCGAAATGCGCCGCGGATTGCCCGGCCGGTTGTGAGAGACTGCGCGCCTTCCCGACGACCCCAACCGGAGGACTCCATGAGCGACCGAAAGCGAACGAGCGGCTGCATGTGCGGCCAGGTGCAACTCGAAATCAGCGGCGAGCCGGCCGTGATGGCGTACTGCCACTGCGATTCGTGCCGCGGCTGGCTCGGCGCGCCGATTCACGCTGCGAGCCTGTGGCCCGCCGCGAACGTCAAAATCGTGAAAGGCGCCGACAAGCTCGGCGTCTTCAAGCGCACGGAAGCGAGCCATCGCCAGTTCTGTTCGAGCTGCGGCACGCCCGTGCTCGTGCAGCACCCGGCCATCGGCATGATCGACGTGCCCGCAGGCCGGATCGCGGACCTAACATTCACCCCGGGCCTGCACGTGCACTACGGCGAGAAGGTGCTCGCCGTGAAAGACGGGCTGCCGAAGTTCAAAGATTTTCCGAAAGACTTCGGCGGCAGCGGCGACGTGGTGCCGGAGTGACCAGCTGCAGCCGGCCCAAAGGGCCGCTGCCGCCTCGCGGACCCCAGCCCGTGTTCGCTGCCTAACAGCGCAGCAATCGGAAGCAAACACCGCCGCACCCCGAAGCAAAACCCTGCCGCGCCCGGAGGCTCAGCAGCGGCGCGCAGCGCCGTCTGCTGCAGCCCCGCCTCCTCGCACCCCCGCGACCACCGGGATCGAAAGGCCCACCTCGATGCACCAACCCGCCGTGGGCCTCGATTTCGGAACGACGAATTGTGCGCTCGCAGTCGTCGCCCCCGACGGTTCCCCCCAACTCGCCCACTTCTCAGGCCCAGACGGCGACACCGCAACCTTCCGCTCCATCCTGTATTTCGACCGTGACGATTCGCGCGCGCCCGTCGAGGTGCACGCCGGCCCCGGCGCGCTCGTCCACTACCTCGAACGCGAAGAGCACGACGGCCGCCTCGTGCAATCGCTCAAGTCCTTCCTCGCGAGCCGCCTGTTCTCCGCCACGCGCATCTTCGATCAGACCTATCGCCTCGAAGACCTAATCGCCCTGCTCGCGCGCAACCTCCGCGAGGGAGCCGAGCGCTCCCTCGGCATGCCGATCGAGCACGCCGTGGTCGGCCGCCCCGTGCACTTCGTCGGCGCCCGGAGCGACGAAGACGACGCGCTCGCGCAGACCCGCCTGCGCGCCGCGCTCCACAACGCCGGCTTCCGCGAGATCACCTTCGAGTATGAACCCGTCGGCGCCGCTTATCACTACGAGCGCGGCCTCGAGCGCGACGAGCGCATCCTGATCGCAGATTTCGGCGGCGGCACCAGCGACTTTTCCCTGCTCTGGGTCGGCCCGAGCTACCGCGCGCGGCGCAGCGAAGCCATCCTCGGCCACGACGGCGTCGACGTCGCGGGTGACGCCTTCGACGGCAAGATCGTGCGCCACAAAGTCGCGCCGCTGCTCGGCCGCGGCAGCGAGTTCGAGTCGCTCTACGGCCGCCGCCTGCCCGTGCCCGGCTGGATCTACGTCCACCTCGAACGCTGGCACCACGTCTCGTTCCTGAAATCGCCGCGCACCATGCAGCTGTTACTGGATTTGCGCCGTGAGGCCGTCGAGCCCGCCAAGCTGGGCGCGCTCGTGCGCATCGTCGAAGAAGACCTCGGCTACATGCTCTATCGCGCCGTCGAGCGCGCCAAGCGCGAGCTCTCCGAGCAAGGCGCGACGCGTCTGCGCCTCGAACACGACGTGCTCACCCTCGACGCCGAAATCACGCGCGCCGAGTTCGGCGGCTGGATCGCTGACGAGCTCGCAAAGATCTCAAGCTGCGTCGACCGCCTGCTCGCGCGCCACGCCCTAACACCCGCACAGATCGACCGCGTCTTCATGACCGGCGGCTCCTCGTTCGTCCCCGCCGTGCGCGCGCTCTTCGAGCAAAGGTTCGGCGCCGAGAAGCTGCGCGGCGGGCAGGAGCTGACCTCGGTAGCGAGCGGACTGGCGCTACGCGCGGCGGAGGCGCTGGACTGAGGACCTTCCCGAGGGAGGCGCCCGGTAGGCGGCAGAGCCCCGCAGAGCAGGCCCGAGTTAAGCCGCCTCCTCCTCCAACCCCGCCGGGTTGCTGCCGCGGCTCCCGAGCACCCAGTCGCCTTGCGGCGTGCGCGACACCTCGACGATCTCGCCCAGCGCGGGCTTCGTGCGATCCATCGCGCTGCCGGTTAGCGCGCGCACGATCTCGCGGATCACGCCCTTGTGCAGCACGCACGCCGCGGTGCGCGCGCCGGTTGAGGTCACGCGCGCGAGGCCGAGCGCGACGCGCGCGCGGAACTCGGCGCGCAGTTCGCCGCCGGGGAACTCGAAGCCCTCCGCCGCGTTCTGCCAATCCTCGTAACGCACCGGGTCGGAGGCTTTGATCTCCTCGGCGGTCAGGCCTTCCCAGCGGCCGAAGTGGATTTCGCGGAAGCTCGGCTCGAGCATGATCTGCGCGCCGCCGTTCACGATCGCGGCGCCGCGCCAGGAGCGGCTGAGGCTGCTCGCGGCCCACAGATCGATCGCCTGATGGCGCAGCACGCCCGCGACTCGCCGCATCTGCGCGCGGCCTTCGGCGGAGAGGTCGATGTCGGTCGAGCCGTAGAAGCGGATGCTCGACTGGCCTTCGGTTTCGCCGTGGCGGATCAGGATCAGTTTGCGCAGCGACATGAGTTCCTCGCGGTGCGCCTCGCGATCGAGGCGGAAAGAGGCGCGCAGGATCGGGGACTGGTCTGGGCGAGTCAACGCATCCCGGCGCCGAGCCGCTGCAACCCGGCCGGTGTCTGAATGCACTTAGAAAAGGGCGTTACGTTGCGCCGCTTTCTTGGGGGTGAACCGTGGGCCGCTTGATCGTCGTGTTGTTGTTGCTCGGGCTTCTTGCCGCGGGCGGCTTCGTGTATGTGCGCGGCGAGGGAACGCCGCCCGCGATCGCGGCGCCCGAGGCGCTCGATCTCGGCCGCGCGGCGCGCAAGCTCGCGATCAGCGTGGAGGACGCGGGCTCGGGCGTGCGCCGCGTCTCGGCCAAGCTGCGCACCGCGGAGGGCGAGCGCGAGCTCGGCGCGCTCGACGTGGCGGGCGGCTTGTTACGGGGCGGCGCGCAGCCGCGCGGGCCGGCGGCGCTCGAACTCGAGCTCGATGCGAAGGCGCTCGGCCTCAAGGAAGGCGACGCGTTCGTGGTGGTGGAAGCGCGCGACTGGTCGCTGCGCGGGATGTTCTCGGGCAACGCGGCCGCGCTGGAGATTCCGGTTCGCGTCGACTTGCGCCCGCCGCGCGTCTCGATCTCGAACGGCATCACGTACTTGAAGCGCAGCGGCAGCGGCGCCGTGTACTACAGCGTGAGCGAGGACGTGGTGAAGGACGGCGTCGAGGTGGGCGAGCGCAGTTATCAGGGCTTCCCGCGCAAGGGCGGCGCTGCGCTGGATCGCATCGCGCTGTTCGCGATCGCGCGCGATCAAGGGCCCGGCGCCGGGCCGCGCGTGTTCGCCGAGGACCGCGCGGGCAACCGCACCGCGGTAGGTTGGTCGACGGACATCAAGGACACCGCGTTCGCCGAGACTCCGATCGACCTCGGCGCGAACTTCATGGATCAGAAGATCCCCGAGCTCGCGGATGAACTCGGCTACGAGCGCGAAGACATCCTCGTGGCGTTCCAGAAGATCAACAGCGAGGAGCGCGCGAAGAACGAGGCGCGCATCCGCGAGATCGTGAGCGGCTCCGCGGGCGAGAGGCTGTTCGATGGCCCGTTCGCGCAGATGCTCAACTCGCAAGTGACGAGCCGCTTCGCCGAACACCGCAGCTACTTCTACAAGGGCGCACAGGTTTCCGAGGCGATCCATTATGGGTACGACCTCGCGTCCACGGCCGGCGCGCCGATCGAGTCCGCCAACCGCGGCCGCGTGCTGCACGCGGGGCCGCTCGGCATCTACGGCAACTGCGTCGTGCTCGGTCACGGCCTTGGGCTCAGCTCGCTCTACGGACACCTCGCGCAGATCGACGTGCAGGAAGGCCAGCTCATCGAGAAGGGCGCGCGGCTCGGGCGTTCGGGCAAGACCGGGCTCGCGGGCGGCGACCATCTGCACTTCGCCATCTTGGTGGGCGAGACGTACGTCGACCCGGTCGAGTGGTGGGACGCAAAGTGGGTGCGCGAGAAGATCGACGAAGTGGGCGGGCTGACGGAGGAGGCGCCGGTGGAAGTAGCTCCGGTGGCGGAAACCGCAGCGAAGCCGGCCGCGCAATAACCGAGCTGCCGAGCGAAGTGCGCAGCAGGCTGCTCGCCTGGTATCGGCGCGAGAAGCGCGATCTGCCCTGGCGCCGCACGCGCGACCCGTACGCGATCTGGCTCTCCGAGACGATGCTCCAGCAAACGCGCGTGGATACGGTGATCCCGTACTACGAGCGCTTCCTCGCGCGCTTTCCCAGCGTGCAGGCGCTCGCCGACGCCGAGCCCGACGACGTCACGAAGCTGTGGTCGGGCCTCGGTTATTACTCCCGCGCGCGAAATCTCCACGCCGCTGCGCGCATGGTGGTCGATGCGTTTGGCGGCGCGCTGCCGAGCGATGTGGCGTCGCTGCGCGAGCTGCCCGGCGTCGGCCGTTACACCGCAGGCGCCGTGGCGTCGATCGCGTTCGATCGCGCGACGCCGATCGTTGACGGGAACGTTGCGCGCGTGCTCGCGCGGCTGCTCGATCTGCGCGACGACATCAGCACGCCCATGGCTCAGCAACGATTATGGGCCGAGGCCGAGGCTCTTGCGCGCGGGCCAAAGCCTGGCGATCTCAACCAGGCGCTCATGGAGCTGGGCGCGCTCGTCTGCACACCGCGCGCGCCGAAGTGCCTCTTGTGTCCGCTGCGCGAGCTGTGCCGCGGGCTCGCCGCGGGCGATCCCGAGGCGCTGCCCGTGAAGAAGAAAGCTGCGGCGCCCCGGAAGATCGAGGCAGTGGCGGGCCTAATCGTTCGCGGCGGAAAGCTGCTCGCGGTGCGGCGCCCGCCCGAGGGCCTGCTCGGCGGGCTTTGGGATCTACCGGGCGGCGAGCGCGCGAAGGGCGAGCCCGCGCAGGCCGCGCTCGAACGCGCACTGCGCGAGAAGCTCGGACTCGCGCTCGCGGGCATCGCGAAGCTCGGCGCGCTGCAGCATCAGTTCACGCACCGAACGCTTAGGCTGCACGTCTTTCGCGCCGAGGCGAAGCCGGGCCGCATCGCGCGCCGCGAGTTCGACGCGCACCGCTGGCTCACGCATGCCGCGTTCACCGAGTTGGGCCTCTCGACGCTCGCGCGCAAGGCGCTCGCGCTTGGCGAACAAGGCCGTGGGCTCGATGGCCGCTGAGCCCGGCTTCGCGATCGAGATCGCGGGTGAGCGCGTCGCGGCGCTCGGGCCCGGCGTCGACCGCAAACACCTCCAGCGCATCCTGCGCGGCGACGTCGAGATCGAGGTCGAGATCGAACTGCACGGCTACACGGCGCCCGCCGCGCGGCGGCTCGTCACCGCGACGCTCCTCGAAATGCTGCGCGAGGGCGAACGCTGCGCGCGCATCGTGCACGGCCGCGGCCGCCACTCCGATGCAGGCCCCGTGCTCAAAGCGGGCGTGCTCGAGTGGCTCACCAGCCCGCCGCTCGCCGCGCACGTTCTGGCCTTCGCCACCGGGCGCCCCGAAGAAGGCGGCGCCGGCGCAACCATCGTGCTGCTGCGCCGCACGCGCGCGGGGTGATCGGCGCGCAGAACTTCGTATCTTGCGCACCCATGGCCTCGAGTTTCGGCACGCTCTTTCGCATCTCGACCTTCGGCGAATCCCACGGCGGCGCCGTGGGCGTCGTGGTCGACGGCTGCCCCCCGCGCCTAACACTCGACGTGGCCGACGTGCAGCGCGATCTCGATCGCAGGCGCCCCGGGCAAAATCGATTCACCACGCCGCGCCAGGAAGCAGACCGAGTCGAGATCGTGTCGGGCCTGTTCGAGGGCCAGACGCTCGGCTCGCCGATCGCGATGATCGTGCGCAACGAGGATGCGCGGCCCGCGGCCTACGAAGACATGAAGGACGTGTTCCGCCCCTCGCACGCGGACTACACGACCGAGGCGAAGTACGGCATCCGCAACTGGCAGGGCGGCGGGCGCGCCAGCGCGCGAGAGACGATCGGACGCGTCGCGGCGGCAGCGATCGCGCGCAAGCTGTTACGGGACGCAGCGGGCATCGAGGTGCTGGCATTCGTCGCGCGCGTGCAGGCGATCGAGGCGAAGGTGGACCTCGAAGCGCTCACGCTCGAGCAAGTGGAGGCGAGCGCGGTGCGCTGCCCGGACGCCGAGGCTTCGCAGCGCATGGAAGACGCGATCGACGAGGCGCGGCGGCGGCAGGACTCATTAGGTGGTGTGGTGCGCTGCATCGCGCGCGGCGTGCCGCCGGGGCTCGGCGAGCCGGTGTTCGACAAGCTCGAAGCGGATCTCGCGAAGGCGTTGTTATCGCTGCCGGCTTCGAAGGGATTCGAGATCGGCAGCGGGTTTGGCGGGACGCTGCTGAGTGGGAGCGAACACAACGATGCGTTTGCGCCGGGGCCTGACGGGAGGCCGCGGACTCTCACGAATCGCAGTGGCGGTGTGCAGGGTGGGATCTCGAACGGGGAGCGGCTCGAGCTGGCGGTGGCGTTCAAGCCGACGGCGACGATTGGGATGGCGCAGGAGACGGTGAACCGCGCGAATGAGGCGACGGTGTTGTCGGCTTCGGGGCGGCACGATCCTTGTGTGCTTCCGCGGGCGGTGCCGATGGTTGAGGCGATGGTGTTGTTGGTGCTCGCGGATCATTGGTTGCGGCAGCGCGCGGTGGATTCGTTGAGTCGTTGAGTTGAGGTGATGGTGCGGTCTCGCGCGGGGCAGCGCTCGGGCCGCGGCCAGCCCGCTGCGGCTCATGGCTCGCTCGGGCCTGGGCGGGAAGCGGCGTTGGGGCCGGCGCGCTTTTGGCGAGAAGGCGGGCTCGGTGTTGGGCCCTCGCTCCGCTTTACTTCGCCTCCGCGGGCTGGCCGCGGCCCGAGCTGGAGGCCGGTTGGCAGCGGGGTCTTTGGGGGAGGGTGATTTCGGTCGGCGATCGACGCCGACCGAAATCATTTTTCTTTGGGTGCGGTGCGGGTGTTATTGCTTGAGGAGCGCGGCGCGGAGTTTTGCGACGGTTTCTTTGGCGGCTTTGATTCTGATATGGGTGCCGTCTTCTTCGTGGGCTTCGCTCATGACGCGCGTGGTGGCGTGGGCTTCGGCGACTAGGCGCGATTGGGCGTAGGGGACGATTAGGTCGGCTTCCTCCATGTCGCGTTCGAATTG